>NZ_JBTVPY010000015.1:0-150911 GCF_054720805.1 Pseudomonas sp. MT3 | reverse complement strand
ACAGGCTCCTACCCTACGCCATACAAGCGAGCTTGCTCGCGAACCAGGCTCCGCTGCGGAAGCTGTTCGCGAGCAAGGGCTAGGCGCCCCCCTCGGTCCTACGAAGAGCAAAAAGCCCCGCCGAGGCGGGGCTTTTGCTTACGCGAACCGGCGATCCATCAGGACGACAGGTAAGCCGAGCGGGTCAGCCCCAGGCGCAGCGCGTCGAGGAACTGGGTACGCTCGCGCGCGGTGAGCTTGGCCCCGGCGACCTTGTCGCGGTAGTGGGTCATCAGTTCCTCGGGCGACAGGTGCACGTAGCGCAGCATGTCCTCGATGGTGTCGTGGGTCTCGATGCCGGCGTGGTAGAAGCTGCCGTCGGCGTTCTGGTAGACGTTCACCGAGTCGGTGTCGCCGAACAGGTTGTGCATGTCGCCGAGGATTTCCTGGTAGGCGCCGACCAGGAAGGTGCCGATCAGGTAGTCCTCGCCTTCCTTCACATCGTGCACCGGCATGCTGGTCTCGATGCTCTGCTCGTCGACGTACTGGGTGATCTTGCCGTCGGAGTCGCAGGTCAGGTCCTGCAGCACCGCGCGGCGGCTCGGCTCCTCGCCCAAGCGATGGATCGGCAGGATCGGCAGCACCTGGCCGATGGCCCAGGTGTCGGGCAGGCTCTGGAACACCGAGAAGTTGCAGATGTATTTGTCGGCCAGCTTGTCGTTGAGCTCGTCGAGCACCTGGCGGTGCGAACGCTGGTGCGCCTTGAGCTGGTTGTGCAGGCGACGGCAGATAGCGAAGTAGCACTGCTCGGCCAGGGCCTTCTGCGCCAGGCTGATCTTGCCCTCGGCGTACTGCGCGGCGGCGTCGCTCATGTAGTGGGTGGCGCGCCAGTAGGTCTCGGTGACCATCTCGGCGTCGGTCGGGCCGAGCAGGTCGGCCAGCCACTGGACGATCTCCGGCTGTTCGGCGAGGTCGGTGATCTTCGGCACTTCGTCGTTGTGGCGCTCGACGTCGGTGACCTGGGTGATCAGCACCGCGTGGTGCGCGGTCAGCGCGCGGCCGCTCTCGGAGAAGATGTGCGGGTGCGGCAGGCCCTGCGCGTCGCAGAACTCCTTGAGCATGCCCACCACGACACCGGCGTAGTCGTCGATGTCGTAGTTGATCGAGCTGGCGTTGCGCGAGTGGGTGCCGTCGTAGTCAACGCCCAGGCCGCCGCCGACGTCCACGTGGTCCACCGGCAGGCCGAGGGCGCGCAGTTCGCCGTAGTAGCGGATGGCTTCCTTGAAGCCGTGCTGGTAGTCGGCAAGATTCGCGATCTGCGACCCCATGTGGAAGTGCAGCAGGCGCACGCCCTGGTCCAGGCCAGCGGCGCGGAAACGGTCGACCACCGACAGCAGCTGCGCGGCGGACAGGCCGAACTTGGCCTTCTCGCCACCGGTGTCCGCCCACTTGGAAGAAGCCAGCGAGGACAGCCGCACGCGCAGGCCGACCTGGGGCAGCACGCCCACGTTGGCGGCCTCCTCGATCACCAGTTGCACCTCGGATTCCTTCTCGATCACGATGAACACGTTGTGGCCGAGCTTCTGCCCCATCAGCGCCAGCTTGATGAACTCGCGGTCCTTGTAGCCGTTGCAGACGATGGTGCCGCCCTTGGGCGCCAGCGCCAGCACCGCCATCAGTTCGGGCTTGGAGCCGGCTTCCAGGCCGATGGAGACGTTCTGCGTGGCGATGATGCTTTCCACCACCGCTTCCTGCTGGTTCACCTTGATCGGGTACAGCGCGGTGTAGCGGCTGCCGTATTCGAGACGCGCGATATTGGCGTCGAAGGCGCCGGTGAGCTTGCGCACGCGGTCCTGGAGGATGTCCGGGAAGCGCACCAGCAGCGGCAGCGACAGGCCCGCCTCGCGCAGCTGCTCGACCAGCCCGTGCAGATCGATCGGCTGGGCATCGGCGCCCTGCGGGCGAACTTCCACGTTACCGGCGTCGTTGATGGCGTAGTAGCCAGCGCCCCAGTGGCGAATTCCGTAGATGCTGCGGCTGTCTGCCACGGTCCAGTTGCTGCCGTCGTCTTTGCGGGTCCGTCTAGCGGCCATGCGGGGTGGTCTCCTCAAATTGCGCGAATGTGTGCAGGCGCCCGCCCGGCGTGCGGGTGAGTCGTCAAGGCCTGGTGGAGTAAACCTAGCCGGGCCTCGTGACGTTGCCGTGTTGACCGCCGGGCTTGGCGGTAAGTTTAGGAAAATCCGACGACACGCCCAGGGCGCGCCGATAAATCTCCCATCTAGGGAAAGGGCTTGCCGGCGATGCGCTCGACGCGCATCGCCTGGAACCCGCTCTCGACAGGGGAGCAGCTTGTTGGCCGAGTGACTCAGCCGCCGGATTTCTTCGCCTTGAGGCCGCGCTTGGTCAGCTCTTCGAGCAGCAGGTCGACGTGGTCGCCCTGGATCTCGATGATGCCGTCCTTGAGTGCCCCACCCGTGCCGCAACGCTTCTTCAGCGCGGTGGCCAGGTCCTTCAGCGCATCGGCCGCCAGCGGCACGCCGGTCACCGTGGTCACGGTCTTGCCACCGCGGCCCTTGGTTTCCCGACGCACGCGAGCGATGCCATCGCCGGCCGGAATCTCGGCCTGCTTGCAGATGCACGCGCCAATGGGCTGATTGCAGTCCGGGCAATGCCGGCCGGAATCAGTGGAGTAGACGAGCCCGCCCAAGGCGGACAGGGAGGATGCTTTCTTGACCACCGGGCTTATCCCCAGGATTGGCCTCTAAGACACTGTTCATGGTTGGCTGCGCGTCGGCGGTACTGCGTTGGAAACCGTCTCGGGATGCTCATTTACTGTCGTAAACTCCGCTCCCTCGGCGCTTTCCGCCTTGTACCGCTCTAGCTCGCCACCCCTGAACCGGTCTTGCCGGCCAGGTCAACGAATGGCCGGCTGGCGCCGACCGCGACGCCCCACTCAGGCAGGGGCTGCGCAATTCCCGGCGGAGGACCCGGCCGGAAAGGTCGCGCAATTTAGCAGCATTGAAGGCAAATGCTAAGAGCGAAAATGCGTCATTGATCGGCGGTTTGGCGACATGGGCCGGCGGCGGGGAACCTGTAGGAGCGAGCTTGCTCGCGAACCGACCTCGCTGCGGGGCCATTCGCGAGCAAGCTCGCTCCTACGAAGAGCAGTCCGCAGCGGATCAATGCGTCAGAAACTCACCAGGTACTTGCGCAACGCCGCCAGCGAATCCGGGCAGTACGGCGTGCCCGCCCTGGCCTCGGCCAGCACCTGGTGCGGATCGATGAAGCGCGCTTCCATGACTTCTTCGGGCTGCAACTTCAGCGGCGCGTCGGAAACGGCGGAGAACACCGCGCACCAGAGGCGGTTGTCCGGCTGGTCGAAGAAGAACGAACCATGCTCGCGCAACTCGACGCCGGCGATACCCAGCTCCTCTTCCAACTCACGGGCGGCGGATTCGGCATAGGTTTCATCCGCCAGCACCATGCCGCCGGCGGCCGGATCCCAATAGCCGGGGTAGATCGCCTTGCTCAGCGTCCTTCGGTGTACGCACAGCTCGCCGACCGTATTGAACAGCAGGATGAAGGTGCCCCGGCCGATCAGCCCGCGCTCGCGCAGCTCCGCGCGCGGCAGGCTGCCCCTGGGTTCGTCGTTCCGGTTGACCCAGGCGACCAGCTCGGCATCCGAAGCCGCCCGGTGGGCGGCTTCCTTGTCGCTGATCCCGTCCATCATCAGCCCTGGGCCAGCAATTGGCGCAGGTCGATGATCGCGGCGTTGGCGCGGGAGATGTAGTTGGCCATCACCAGCGAGTGGTTGGCCAGCACGCCGAAGCCGCTGCCATTGAGCACCATCGGGCTCCACAGCGGCGCCTGGGCGGCCTCCAGCTCGCGGATGATCTGGCGCACGCTGACGGTGGCGTTCTTCTTCGCCAGCACGTCGGCGAAGTCCACCTCGATGGCACGCAGGATGTGCGACAGCGCCCAGGCCTGGCCACGGGCTTCGTAGAATACGTTGTCGATCTGCAGCCAGGGGGTTTCCTGCAGCTCTTCCTCGACCTGCGGCGCCTCGCCCGGCACCACCGGCGCGGTGGGCTTGATGTTGGTGTTGAGCTTCACCCGGCCGACGCTGGCCGAGAGACGCTGGGACAGCGAGCCCAGGCGGGTGGAGACGTCACCCAGCCAGTTGTTCAGGCTGTCGGCGCGGGGATAGAACTGCGCGCCCGCGGGGTCGGCGGACAGACGCGCCAGGTAGCGGTCCAGCGACTTGATGCCTTCGCCGTACTCCGACTCGGAAGACGGCAGCGCCCAGCTCTTGTTGTCGAAGTTGAAGCGCGGCTCGGCACGGGCCAGGTCCGCGTCCTCGGTGGACTGCGACTGGGAGCGGGCGAAGTCCTTGCGTAGCGCGCGGGACAGGTCGCGCACCTGGACCAGGGCGCCGTATTCCCAGCTGGGCATGTTGTCCAGCCACAGGCCCGGCGGGAAGATGTCGTTGGAGAGATAGCCGCCCGACTTGTCCAGCAGCGTGGCGACCACTTCCTTGAGGGTTTCCACCGTGGTGTAGCCGATCACCATCTGACGGCCGGAACGCTCGGCCGCGGCCTGGGCGTTCTGCTGCACGGGGAAGAGATCAGGCTCCTGGCTCCAGTACCAGCCGACCACACCGCAGACCAGCAGGTAGACGCCCAGCAGACCGCCGAGCACTCGGCTCAGCCAGGGCCCGCCGAAGTAGGCGCGCACGTCGTCCACCGAGTCATCGACGCGATCACGCACGGAGCCGCGTTTCTTCCAGTTCCACATGGCAAAGTCCTTAGCATCACGAAAACGAAGAGGGGTTGGACCCGATTCCGCCCCGGGCGTGCCCTGGCGAAACGATCCTGCCGCACAAGCATGCCGCACCCGGCGGCTCAGCGCAGCCCACCCTGCGCATGGTGCGCGGTAACGC
This sequence comes from Pseudomonas sp. MT3, assembly GCF_054720805.1. Taxonomy (NCBI): domain Bacteria; kingdom Pseudomonadati; phylum Pseudomonadota; class Gammaproteobacteria; order Pseudomonadales; family Pseudomonadaceae; genus Pseudomonas; species Pseudomonas sp. MT3. The sequence goes on along the minus strand of NZ_JBTVPY010000015.1, from coordinate 145,993 downwards.
CGCGAATTACAAAGCGCACGTCGCTTGACCGAAGGCACTGGTATTGTCATTCAGAGTTGATAGCATAGAGCCATCATCGTGTATCACGGCGGACACGCTCCGCCCCGCATGCCCAGCGTACGGCCCCGATAAAGAAGCACGCCATGAACGAGCTCGACGATCCCCCTCTCGACCGCCTCAAGCATCACTTCGCCCAGCGGGTGATCCACCAGGCCCGGCATCTGCTGGAAGTCTGGCAACGCCTGTCGCGTTCGGAGTGGAGCAGCGCCGGGATGGCCGAACTGGCCGAAGCCTGCCTGCGCCTGCAACGTTATGCCGAACGCTTCGAGCAGGCCGAGCACGCCGACCTGGGCAGGGCCATCGACCAGTGCCTGCGCGCCGTGCAGGACAACCGCGGACGCCTCTCCAGCGAGCTGATCACCGAGCTCAACCACCTGATGCAGCGCCTGTCGCGCACCGGCCTGCGCCACGGCGACCAGTTCGAGCAGACCAGCCTGCCGCCGCTGCGCAAGCCGGTCTACCTGGCCCTGCAGGACCAGGAGCGCGCCGAGCGCCTGGCCCAGCAACTGGAGTTCTTCGGCATGGCCGCGCAGCTCTGCTCGAACGCCAGCGTCTTCCGAGCCAGCATGGCCGAGCGCCACCCGGCAGCCATCGTGATGGAAATCGATTTCGCCGGCCCCGGCCAGGGTCTGACCCTGGCCGGCGAGGCCCAGGCCGGGCTCAGGCAGAAACTGCCGGTGCTGTTCTTCAGCCACGAGGACACCGACACCCCGACCCGCCTGGCCGCCGCCCGCGCCGGCGGCCAGGATTTCTTCAGCGGCGCGCTGGACGCCTCCGCCCTGCTGGAGAAGATCGAAACCCTGACCCGCGTCGCGCACTACGAACCCTTCCGCGTGCTGATCGTCGACGACTCGCGGGCCCAGGCCGCGCACACCGAGCGAGTCCTCAACAACGCCGGCGTCGTCACCCGCGCGCTGACCGCGCCGCTGTCGGTGATGGCCGAGCTGGCCGAATTCCAGCCGGACCTGATCATCCTCGACATGTACATGCCCGAGTGCCTGGGCACCGAGCTGGCCAAGGTGATCCGCCAGCACGAGCGCTACGTCAGTGTGCCGATCATCTACCTGTCTGCCGAGGACGACCTGGACAAGCAGCTCGACGCCATGAGCGAGGGCGGCGACGACTTCCTCACCAAGCCGATCAAGCCGCGCCACCTGATCGCCACCGTGCGCAACCGCGCCGCCCGCGCGCGCAGCCTGAAGGCGCGGATGGTGCGCGACAGCCTCACCGGCCTGTACAACCACACCCATACCCTGCAACTGCTCGACGACGCCCGCTTCCGTGCGCGCCGCGAGGGCCGGCCGCTGACCTTCGCGATGCTCGACATCGACCACTTCAAGAAGGTCAACGACACCTTCGGCCATCCGATGGGCGACCGGGTGATCAAGAGCCTGGCGCTGTTCCTCAAGCAGCGCCTGCGCAAGACCGACCACATCGGCCGCTACGGCGGCGAGGAGTTCGCCGTAGTGCTGCCCGACACCGACGCCGCCTCGGCGCGCCGGGTGCTGGAGGAAATCCGCCAGCGCTTCGCCGACATCCACTACCCTGCGCAACCCGGCGACCTGACCTGCACCTTCAGCTGCGGCATCGCCGAACTGGACGAGGACATGGACATCAAGACCCTGGCCAAGCAGGCCGACGAGGCGCTGTACCGCGCCAAGCACGGCGGTCGCAACCGGGTGGAAGTGTTCGGCTGATCCGCGCGCGGTGCTCTGCCGCGCCGTGCCCCGACGAACTAATGGCACTCTGTCATCAGCCAGTAACCAAACTGCAATAGGGTCAGGCTCGCCGTTTTCCGCTGTCGGTCGAGACCTGCCATGCGCCTCAAGCTGCTCACCAACCTCAACACCTTCCTGCTCCTGCTCGTGTGCCTCGCGCTGGGCGCCACCCTGTGGTGGTCGCAGCGCGCGCTGGAGCGTCCCTTCACCCTGATGGACCGCTACCTGGGGCTCTCCCAGGGCTTCGAGCATCAGGTGGCGCAGAACATCCAGGCCTACCTCGCCAACGGCGACGCGCTGAAACAGAAGGCCGCCCAGCAGGCGCTGGACGAACTGGCCCTGGGACTGCCGCAGTTGCCGGACAGCCTCAGCCAGTTGCTCGGCCAGCGCCTCGACGAGTTGCGCCAGTTCAGCGGCAACCAGTTGCTCGCCGCCGGCAAGCTGGCCGGCGACCCACAGGGTCTGCTGCTGCAGGCCGAACGCGACCTGCTGGCCGCGCTGGACCAGCTCGGCGCCTATGCCGACGCCAGCCAGCACCCCGCCGCCGCCGAATACCGCACCCCGCTGCTGCAGGCCAGCCTGCACCTGACCCGCCTGGCCCACGCCCGCGCCAAGCTGGTGGAAAGCGGCAACCCGGCACTGGCCGAGGACACCCAGCGCGAGCTGGAGAGCCTGCGCCAACTGGCAGAACGCATCGACGCCCTGCCCCTGCTCGGCGTCCTCGAACAACAGGCCTCAGCCTCCGACGACTTCGCCGCGATGATGGGCCTGGAATCCCAGCCGGCCGCCGAGGCGCAGAGCGAGGACCGTGGCGTCACCTTGAGGCGCGATCTCGCCAGCGTGCTGCGCCGCTACCCCGACGAACTGAACCGCACCCGCCAGTTGATCGCCCAGCGCCAGGAGCTGGCCAACGCCACCGCCCAGCGCCTGGGCGCCGTGCAGCAGGCCCTGGCGACCCTGGAGCCGCAGGTCCGCGAGGAGCGCTCGAAGATCCAGGCGCAGGTGCGCGTCATCCAGGGCGCGCTGATCGCCCTGATCCTCGCCACCGCGCTGCTCATCGACACCCTGCAGCGCCGCCTGGCGCGCGTGCTCGGCCAGTTGGTGCCGGCGCTCTCGACCTGGGCCCGGGGTGATTTCAACCAACCCATCGCCCTGGCCACCCGTACCCGCGACCTGGTGGAACTGCAGGAATCGCTGAACCGCCTGCGCGACTTCCTCGGCACCCTGGTCGGCACCATCCACCAGCGCGCCGAGGAAGTGGCCGGCAGCAGCCGCGCCCTGGCCGAACTCAGCGGCGGCCTGCACGCCGGTGCCGAGCGCCAGGCCAGCGACACCGGGGAAATCCGCGATGCGCTGGGCAACATGGAAGCGGCGATCCGGCAGGTGGCCGGCGACGCCAGCCAGGCGGCCTCGGCCAGCCAGGCCGCCGGCGTGGCGGTCGAGCAGGGGCAGCGGGTGATCGGCAACAGCCTCAGCGGCATGCGCGCGCTGGTCGATGAAGTGCAGAACAACGCCCAGGCCATCGAGAACCTGGCCGAGGAATCGGCCACCATCGGCAACGTGCTGGGGGTGATCCGCTCCATCGCCGAGCAGACCAACCTGCTGGCGCTCAACGCCGCCATCGAGGCAGCCCGCGCGGGCGAACAAGGGCGCGGCTTTGCGGTGGTCGCCGAGGAAGTGCGCTCGCTGGCCTTGCGCACCGCCGGCGCCACCGAGGAAATCCAGCAGCTCACCGCCCGTCTGCAACAGGCCGCGCGGCAATCGGTGGAGGCGATGCGCAGCCAGGTCGAGCACGCCGAAGTCACCGCCAACCAGGCCGGTGCCGCCGAAGGCGCGCTGGACGAGGTGGTCGAGGCCATCCGCACCATCGCCAGCATGGCCGAACGCATTGCCGAGGGCTCGGCGCAGCAGAGTGGCGCGGTCAGCGAGATCCGCTCCCACAGCGAGCGCATCCACGAACTGGGCAGCGAGAACCTGCGCCTGATCGGCCAGGGGCGCAGCCAGGGCGAGCAACTGCAGGAGCTGGGCGGCGCGTTGCATACCGCGGTGCGGGCGTTTCGGGTGTGAGGCCGGCGGCTCTGTTCGCGTAGGAGCGACTTCGTCCGCGATGCTCTTGTGCCGGGCGGTTCGCGAGCAAGCTCGCTCCTACAGAAAGATGCCGGAGCTCGACTTGTAGGAGCGAGCTTGCTCGCGAACGCCTTTCAGACCTGGCTCAACGCTCGCCGAGCTTGTGCCGCGCCGCGTACAGGCAAACCATCTCCATCGCCAGGGTCGCGCCGGCCAGGGCGGTGATCTCGGCGCTGTCGTAGGGCGGCGCGACTTCCACCACGTCCATCCCCACCAGGTTGATGCCGCGCAGCGCGCGGAGGATTTCCAGCGCCTGGTGCGAACTCAACCCGCCACACACCGGCGTGCCGGTGCCCGGAGCGAAGGCCGGGTCGAGGCAGTCGATGTCGAAGGTCAGGTACACCGGGTTGTCGCCCACCCGCGCGCGGATGCGCTCGGCGATGGCCTGCGGCGTGTTGCGGTGCACCTCGCGGGCGTCCAGCACCTGGAAGCCCATCACGTCGTCGTTGGTGGTGCGCAGGCCGACCTGCACCGAACGCGCCGGATCGACCAGCCCCTCGCGGGCGGCATGGTAGAACATGGTGCCGTGGTCGATGCGCTGGCAATCCTCGTCCGGCCAGGTGTCGCTGTGCGCGTCGAAGTGGATCAGCGACAGCGGGCCGTGTTTCTTCGCATGGGCCTTGAGCAGCGGGTAGCTGATGAAGTGGTCGCCGCCCAGGGTCAGCAGCGCGCAGCCGGCATCGAGGATGCGTGCGGCGTGGGCTTCGATGACCTCAGGGGTTTCCTGCGGCACGCCGTGGTCGAAGGAGCAGTCGCCGTAGTCGATCACTGCCAGGTGGTCGAAGGGATCGAACTCCCAGGGGAAGTGCCGGGCCCAGGCCATCTGCACCGAGGCGGCGCGGATCGCCCGCGGTCCGAAGCGGCTGCCGGGGCGGTTGGTGGTGGCGGTGTCGAAAGGCACGCCGCTGACCACCAGGTCGACGCCACGCAGGTCGCGGCTGTAACGGCGGCGCATGAAGCTGGTGATACCGGCGTAGGTCGCTTCGGCGGAGGTGCCGTAAAGGCTATCGCGGGTGATGGCCTGGTCGTTGTCGTGGGCTTGGTCCATGGCGTCCTCGTCGTGGTTATCGGTTGATCAGGTTTGCTCAGAACGGTCACTTCCGTAGGGCGGATAACGCTGGCGTTTTATCCGCCCTACGAAAACGCACGTAATGCAATGTTCGTCAGGTACGCGTGCGGAATGCCGACCACAACCGGGTGCGCTCGCGCTGCTGCTTCAAGGTCAGCAACTGCTCGCCGAACAACTTCTGGCGCATGGCGGCCGGCGGATAGATGTCCGGGTCGCCAGCCACCTCGGGTGCGAGCAGCGGCGTGGCCTTCCGGTTGGCGTTGGCGAAGTACAGGGTATTGGTCAGCTCGGCGATGGACTCCGGGCGCAGCATGAAGTCGATGAAGGCACGGGCCTCCTGCGGGTGCGGGGCATCCACCGGGATGGCCATCGTGTCGAACCAGATCAGCGTGCCCTCCTTGGGAATCCGGTAGATCACCTCGAACGGCTTGTTCGCCTGCTTCGCCTGCGCGGCCCCCGTCAGCGCATCACCGGTGTAGGTCAGGGCGACGCAGAGGGTGCCGTTGGCCAGGTCGTTGATGTGCTTGCCGCTGGCGACGTAGCGCACATTGGGCTGCAACTTGGCCAGCAGTTCACGGACCTGGGCGAGGTCGGCCGCGTCGGTGCTGTAAGGCGGCTTGCCCAGGTAGTTCAGCGCCACGCTGATGACTTCCTGGGGCGAGTCGATCAGTGAGATGCCGCAGTCGGCCAGACGGCTGGCGTATTCGGGCTTGAACAGCAGGTCGAGGCTGTCCAGCGGAGCATCGGGGATGCGCTTGAGCACCGCTTCCTTGTTGATCGCCAGGCCCACGGTGCCCCAGGTATAGGGCACGCCGAAGCGGTTGCCGGGGTCGACGGTGGCCAGCTTGGCCAACAGCTCCGGGTCGAGGTTGGCGAAGTTCTTCAGTTGTGCGCTGTCCACCGGCTGCACGGCTTTCGCCTGGATCGCCCGGGCCAGCCCGCTGCTGGCGGGGAACACCACGTCGTAGCCGCTGGCGCCGGTCATCAGCTTGCTGTCGAGCACCTCGGCACTGTCGAAGGTGTCGTACTTCACGCGGATGCCGGTCTCGGCCTGAAAGCGCTTGAGCGCATCGGCGCCGACGTAATCCGCCCAGTTGTACAGGTTGAGCGCCCGCTCCTGTGCCTGCAGGGGCATGGTCGCGAGCAACGCCACAAGAGGGGCCGCAAGAGTCGCCCGGAAGAACGCACGCATGATCATCGCCTCGGCTTTGTTGTGGTTATGGGGCGAGCATGCCGGGAGCTTTACTTTTCAAAAATACAAAGTTAATTACTTTGGCATATCATCAGGACAATGTTTGGAGACGACCATGCTCAGCCAACTGCGCGACCTCGACCTGCAACTGCTGCGCCTGTTCGTCACCGTGGTCGAATGCGGCGGCTTCAGCGCGGCACAAGGCGAACTCGGGCTGAGCCAGCCGAGCATCAGCATCCAGATGGCCAAGCTGGAGACGCGCCTGGGCTATCGCCTGTGCGAACGCGGCAAGGGCGGTTTCCGCCTGACGCCCAAGGGCGAACACCTGCTGCAGGCGACCCGCCGGCTGTTCGTCGCCATCGAAGGCTTTCGCAACGAGGCTCGCGGGGTCGCCGACAAACTGCTGGGCGAGGTGCGCCTCGGCCTGTCCGAAGCCCTCGACGAACGGGTGCTGGCGCAGTTGTCCGAGGCGGTCCGGCACTTCCGCCAGCGCAACGAGGCGGTAACGCTGGAGCTGGTGACCACCACGCCCGCCGAGCTGGAGCGCCTGCTGCTGCAAGACCGCCTGCACCTGGCCATCGGCTATTTCGCCGGCACCCAGGCGGCGCTGGAGCATGTGCCGCTGTTCAGCGAGCCCCAGGGCCTGTACTGCGGTATCGGCCACCCGGCCTTCGACGCCCCCGGCCCCAGCCGCGACTCCCTGGCCGACGCCGACCAGGTGCACCACCCCTACCGCTTCATCGACGCCGACCAGCCATTGCAGACCAGCCGCAGCAGCGCACGCTGCGAGCAGGTGGACGGCAGCCTGTCGTTCATCCTTTCCGGCCAGCACGTCGGCTACCTGCCGAAACATGTCGCCGCGTCCTGGTTGGAACGCGGCCAGTTGCGCGAACTGCTGCCGGGCGAGCTGGGATTCGACGTGGCCTTCAGCCTGACCCGCCACCGTGGCCGGCACCCCGGCGATGCCGAGCAGGCCTTCGCCAGCGACCTGCTGGCGGCCTTTGGCCAATCCGCGGCCGATTGACGCAGTCGATGAACGGGAACACGGGCCCTGCGGCGCAATCCCAACGGCCTGCTCACTTCTTGTCACAGCTGCCCCGGCCGTGCCGGGCGCTTTCCGCTATCATGCCCGCCACCTACGTAGTCCGCGAGATGTCCATGCGCCGCCTGCTCACCCTGCTCCTGTTCCTGGTCGCCCTGCCCGCTGCCGCTGGCCTGTTCGACAAGCCCGCCGACAAGGGCGGCTTCTCCGTCGGACAGCCCGCCAAGGGCGATTTTCTCCCGGTGGCCGAGGCCTTCCGCCTAAGCGTCGAGGACAGCGACAGCCAGCAGGTGAAGCTGCGCTTCATCAATGCCGACGGCTACTACCTCTACCAGCACCGCTTCAGCTTCAAGGTCGAGCCGGCCGGCAGCGGCGTGACCGTGGGCGAGGTGAAGCTGCCGCCGGGCAAGCAGCACCATGACGACTACTTCGGCGACACCATCGTCTATTACGCCATCACCGACCTCGATGTGCCGCTGAACAACCCGCAGCACAAGCCCTTCACCTTGGTGGTGAGCTACCAGGGCTGCGCCGACAAGGGCCTGTGCTACGCACCGGAAACCACCCGCCTGCGGATCGCCGACGGCCAGGCCGCCAGCCTGGTCACCGCCGCCGCGGCTGCCACCGAGGCCAGCGGCAGCGCCGCCAAGGCAGCGACCAGCGACAACCCGCTGGCCAGCCTGCTCGGCGACCACGAGCCGGGCAAGATCAAGAAGCTTGGCCGCGCCCTGGTGATCTTCTTCCTGCTGGGCCTGGCGCTGACCTTCACCCCTTGCGTGCTGCCGATGCTGCCGATCCTCTCCGGGGTCGTGCTGCGCGGCCGTCCGGGCGGCATGCGCGGCCTGGCGCTGTCGCTGGCCTACGTGCTGCCGATGGCGGCCTGCTACGCAGTGCTCGGCACCCTGATGGGCCTGTTCGGCGCCAAGCTCAACCTGCAGGCGATGCTGCAGTCGCCCTGGGTACTGATCCCCTTCGCGGCCTTCTTCGTGGTCTTCGCCATCGCCATGTTCGGCGTGTTCGAGATGCGCCTGCCAGGCTTCCTGCGCGAGCGCCTGGACAACATGGCGAACAACACCCGTGGCGGCTCCATCGCCGGCGCCGCCACGCTCGGCGTGCTGTCCAGCCTGCTGGTCTCGCCCTGCGTCACCGCCCCGCTGGCCGGCCTGCTGCTCTATATCAGCAGCACCGGCGATGCAGCGGGCGGCGGCATGCTGCTGTTCTCCCTGGGCCTGGGCATGGGCACGCCGCTGGTGATATTCGCCGTCGGCGGCGGGGCGCTGCTGCCTAAGAGCGGCGCCTGGATGAACGGCGTGCGCAACGTGTTTGGCGTGATGCTGCTGGCGGTGGCCATCTGGATGCTCGAACGCCTGGTCGCAGGCCCCGTGGCGCTGACCCTCTGGGGCACCCTGGCCGGTGGCGTCGCCCTGGCCATCGGCACACTGGAGCTGGGACCGAAGAAGCCGCTGCAGCGCCTCGGCCAGTTGCTCGGCCTGATGCTGCTGGTCTACGCCGTAGCCGCCTGGACCGGCGCCCTGCGCGGCGAATCCGACCCGATGCACCCGCTGGGCCGCGGCGCTCCGGGCCTGCACGCCGGCCCGCCAACCTCGACACCCGGCGACTGGCAGAACGTCACTACCCCGGCCCAGCTCAACGCCGCCCTGGCCAGCGCCCAGGCCACCGGTCGGCCGGTGCTGCTGGACTGGTACGCCGACTGGTGCATCAGTTGCAAGATCATCGAGCGCCAGGTGCTGCCGACCCCGGAAGTCCAGGCGCAACTACCCGGCTTCGTCCTGCTGCGCTTCGACATGACCGCCAGCACCGAGGAACAGCGTGCCCTGCTCGACCGCTACAACCTGTTCGGCCCGCCGGCGCTGCTGTTCTTCTCGCCCAAAGGCGACGAATGGAGCGATCTGCGCATCATCGGCGAAACCGATGCCGCCACCCTCGCCGAACGTCTGCGCCAGGCCTCCTCGCGCAGCTGAGCCCTCTGCGCTCGCACCCTCCGCCGCAATGGTTTTGCCGTAATCGGCTGGCAACATGCCGACATCTACGGCAAAACCGGCATGACTGGACAGTCACGCCAGCTTTCCGGCATAGTCCCGCCCTATCTTTTTCCGCCCATGAAGAAGGACAAGAGCATCCAGATGGCGACCTTACTGGTACTGCACGGGCCCAACCTCAACCTGCTGGGCACCCGCGAGCCCGACAAGTACGGCTCCGTCACCCTCGAGCAGATCAACCAGGACCTGGAGCGCCGCGCCCGCGAGGCCGGCCATCACCTGATGCACCTGCAGAGCAACGCCGAGTACGAACTGATCGACCGGATCCATGCCGCGCGCAACGAAGGCGTGGACTTCATCCTGATCAATCCGGCCGCGTTCACGCATACGAGTGTCGCCCTACGTGACGCATTGCTCGCAGTGAGCATCCCATTCATCGAAGTGCACCTTTCCAACGTGCACAAACGCGAACCTTTCCGGCATCACTCCTACTTTTCCGACGTGGCGGTAGGGGTGATCTGCGGTCTGGGCGCCACAGGCTATCGCCTGGCCCTGGAATCCGCCCTCGAACAACTTGAACGCCCGTGACCTCACCTGGGAGAGCGAACACTGATGGACATCCGTAAAGTCAAGAAACTGATCGAACTGCTCGAAGAATCCGGCATCGACGAACTGGAGATCAAAGAGGGCGAAGAGTCCGTACGCATCAGCCGTCACAGCAAGACCGCCGCCCAGCCGGTCTACGCCGCCGCCCCGGCCTACGCCCCGGCTCCCGTCGCAGCCGCTCCGGTCGCTGCCGCCGCAGCCCCGACCGCCGAAGCCGCTCCGGCCGCACCGGTGCTCAACGGCAACGCCGTGCGCTCGCCGATGGTCGGCACCTTCTATCGCGCCGCCTCGCCGACCTCCGCCAACTTCGTCGAAGTCGGCCAGAGCGTGAAGAAAGGCGACATCCTGTGCATCGTCGAAGCCATGAAGATGATGAACCACATCGAGGCCGAGACCAGCGGCGTGATCGGTCAAGTCCTCGTGGAGAACGGCCAGCCGGTCGAGTTCGACCAGCCCCTGTTCACCATCGTTTAAGCCGCGGGGAGCCTGCGATGTTGGAAAAAGTACTGATCGCCAACCGCGGCGAAATCGCGCTGCGCATCCTGCGCGCGTGCAAGGAGCTGGGCATCAAGACGGTGGCCGTGCACTCGACCGCTGACCGCGAGCTGATGCACCTGTCGCTGGCCGACGAAGCGGTCTGCATCGGTCCGGCCCCGGCTGCGCAGTCCTACCTGCACATCCCGGCGATCATCGCCGCGGCCGAGGTTACCGGCGCCGTGGGCATCCACCCCGGTTACGGCTTCCTCGCCGAGAACGCCGACTTCGCCGAACAGGTCGAGCGCTCGGGCTTCACCTTCATCGGCCCGAGCGCCGATGTCATCCGCCTGATGGGTGACAAGGTGTCCGCCAAGGACGCCATGAAGAAAGCCGGCGTGCCGACCGTACCGGGCTCCGACGGCCCGCTGCCCGAAGACGAAGAGACCGCGCTGGCGATCGCCCGCGAGGTTGGCTACCCGGTGATCATCAAGGCCGCCGGTGGCGGCGGTGGTCGCGGCATGCGCGTCGTGTACCACGAGGAAGACCTGATCAAGTCCGCCAAGCTGACCCGCACCGAAGCGGGTGCGGCCTTCGGCAACTCGATGGTCTACCTGGAGAAGTTCCTGACCAACCCGCGTCACGTGGAAGTCCAGGTGCTCTCCGACGGCCAGGGCAACGCCATCCACCTGGGCGACCGCGACTGCTCCCTGCAGCGCCGTCACCAGAAGGTGCTGGAAGAAGCCCCTGCCCCGGGCATCGACGAGAAGGCCCGCGAAGAAGTGCTGGCCCGCTGCGTCCAGGCCTGCATCGAGATCGGCTATCGTGGCGCCGGCACCTTCGAGTTCCTCTACGAGAACGGCCGCTTCTACTTCATCGAGATGAACACCCGCGTCCAGGTGGAGCATCCGGTGTCGGAGATGGTCACCGGTATCGACATCGTCAAGGAAATGCTCAGCATCGCCTCGGGCAACAAGCTGTCGATCCGCCAGGAAGACGTGGTCATCCGTGGCCATGCGCTGGAATGCCGGATCAATGCCGAAGACCCGAAGACCTTCATGCCGAGCCCTGGCAAGGTCAAGCACTTCCACGCGCCGGGCGGCAACGGCGTGCGCGTCGATTCGCACCTGTACAGCGGCTACGCCGTACCGCCGAACTACGACTCGCTGGTGGGCAAGGTCATCACCTACGGCAAGGACCGAGCCGAAGCCCTGGCGCGCATGCGCAATGCCCTGGACGAGCTGATCGTCGACGGCATCAAGACCAATACCGAGCTGCACAAGGATCTGGTCCGCGACAAGGAGTTCTGCAAAGGTGGCGTGAACATCCACTACCTGGAGAAGAAGCTGGGCATGGACAAGCACTAAGCGCTTGTTGAAAGCCTGCTTCACCTTCGACACAAGGGCTGCCTCCGGGCGGCCCTTGTGCTTTGCAGCCCCCGCACGCTGGCATGGCGGGGTGCCGTGCAGTAAGCTTGCCGCCTTTATTTGCGGGCCTTCCAAACGGCCCGTCGTCCTTTCAGCAGCATCGAGGTCCCGCCCCATGCCCTGGCTCCAAGTCCGACTCGCCATCACCCCGGATCAGGCGGAAACCTACGAAGATGCGCTGCTGGAAGTCGGCGCCGTCTCGGTGACCTTCATGGACGCCGAAGACCAGCCGATCTTCGAGCCGGACCTGGGCACCACCCCGCTGTGGAGCCATACCCACCTGCTCGCACTGTTCGAAGCCGATACCGACGAAGCCGCGCTGCTCGCCCACCTCACCCTGCTGACCGGCGGCGAGCTGCCGCAGCACCAGATCGAACGGATCGAGGACCAGGACTGGGAACGCAGCTGGATGGACAACTTCAAGCCGATGCGTTTCGGCCGCCGCCTGTGGATCGTGCCCAGCTGGCACGACGCGCCGGAGCCGGACGCAGTGAACCTGCTGCTCGATCCGGGCCTGGCCTTCGGCACCGGCACCCACCCGACCACCGCGCTGTGCCTGCAATGGCTCGATGGCCAGGAGCTGGCCGGCCAGTACGTACTGGACTTCGGCTGCGGCTCGGGCATCCTCGCCATCGCCGCGCTGCTGCTGGGCGCCGAACGCGCCGCCGGCACCGACATCGACCCGCAGGCGCTGGAAGCCTCCCGCGACAACGCCTCGCGCAACGGCATCGACCCGGCCAGATTCCCCGTCTACCTGCCCGCCGATCTGCCAAAGGAGCCGGCGGACGTCCTGGTAGCGAACATTCTGGCCGGTCCGCTGGTCACATTGGCAGAGCAACTCACCGGGCTGGTCAAGCCCGGTGGCCGACTGGCCCTCTCGGGCATCCTTGCCGAGCAGGCCGAGGAAGTGCGCGCGGCCTATGCCGGCGCCTTCGACCTCGACCCGACCGCCGAGCACGAAGGCTGGATCCGCATTACCGGTCGCCGCCGCTGAGTGCCCGCCGCAAGGGGCTTGGGTTAGACTAACCGTTTGTTTTTCGCCGGACCGCCGCATGAGTGACAGCTTCATCACACAGTGCCCCCATTGCCAGACCCGCTTCCGCGTCAACTCGGCGCAATTGGGCGCGGCCAGCGGGGCGGTGCGCTGCGGAACCTGCCTGAAGGTCTTCAACGCCCCGCAGAACATGCTGGGCGAGTCGACACCGGCCCCGATCCTGACGGCCGTGGTTCCGCCCCCCGTCAATCCGCCGTCGCCGACGCCTGCACCCGCGCCGAAACCCGCGATCGAACCGGCGGCGCCCGCCACCGCCGAGGCAGCGCCCGTCCCTGCGCCGGCCTTCACCGCCTTCGCCCCGGAAAAATCGCAGCCGGTCCCCGCCCCCGTCTCCGGCGCCGCCACCCTCGGCTGGCCACTGGCTCCCCACGCGGCGCGGCACTCCAGTGATGTCGCGGAAAAAATCGTCGCCCCCAAGCCCATGCCGGAAGCCACGCCCGCCCCTGTTCCGGAACCCCGGCCGGAGCCCCGCCCCGAGCCAGCGCCCGCAGTGGCGGCAGCCCCGGTCATGGCAGCGGCGCCAGTCACCGACGAATCGGCCAGTCCCGAAACCGCCTCCGCGAAGAAGGACGAGACGCTGTGGATCCACGACGATCTGGATCTGGACAACCTCAACCTCGATGAAGAACTGGCCAAGCTGGATGAGTTCGAGCTGTCCCAGGAATTCCTCAGCATCGATCGCGCCCCCGGCCCCAGCGAAGCACTGCAGGTCAAACAGGACGAAAAGCGCGACCCGCATGACGAACGCTGGGCCGAAGCCCTGCTGCAAGCGGAACAGCCCAGCAGCCACCGCGCCGCCCGCCAGGAGCCCAGCCTCGACCACCGGTCGGCCGACGAGCCGGAAGAGCCGGCCTCCAGCCCTCTTCCCCCGCCTGACGAAGCTCCCGCCTCCGCACCGGAGCCGGAAACAGCAGCGCCGCGCATCGACACCACGGATGATGATGACGGACTGCCAACCTTCAGCGCCCGTCGCGACGACGACGAGCCCGGGCACGTCGAGGAAGACCACGACGACGAACCCACCGTCGCCGCCCCGCGTACCGACAGTCATCGTGCCGACCCCGCACTGCGCAACGACGGCCTGCAGGACCTGAGCGACGAGCCGCTGCAACTGGACTGGCAGAAACCCAAGCGCCGCTGGGGTCGCCGCCTGTTCTGGCTGCTGCTGGTGCTGCTGGCCCTGGCCGCCCTGGCCGGGCAGTACATCGCCTACCACTTCGAGGAACTGGCCCGCCAGGACCAGTACCGCCCCTGGTTCGCCCAGGCCTGCCCGGAACTGGGCTGCACGCTGCCCTCCAAGGTGGACGTGGAGCAGATCCGCAGCAGCAATCTGGTGGTGCGCAGCCACCCGGACTTCAGCGGCGCCCTGGTGGTGGACGCGATCATCTACAACCGCGCCAACTTCTCGCAGCCCTTCCCGCTGCTGGAGATGCGCTTCGCCGACCTGAACGGCCAGTTGATCGCCAGCCGCCGCTTCAAGCCCAGCGAATACCTTTCGGGCGAGCTGGCCGGGCAGAACGAGATGCCGCCACAGACGCCGATCCATATTTCCCTGGACATCCTCGACCCGGGTCCGAAGGCCGTGAACTACAGTCTGAGCTTCCATTCGCCGGAGTGATCCGGCGCATAGCTCAGAAGGCCGTCCGGCGCCAGTTCCGCTCGTCTTCCAACCCTGGGTGATAAGCCTTCGGCTGTTCAGAATTTATCCAGATTCGCCTTTATCCGGTCATCGAGAGCGGGTATCATGCCCTCCCTTTTTTGCTAGCACCGGTGGCAGGCCCCGAAACGCACCCGCGAGTCTTACAACGCGCGGCGCATCGGCGTTCCCGCCCCATTAACCAGGGAACTCAGGTCGGTGGTACGCATCGGCTCCTACACACTGCCCAACAGACTGATCCTGGCCCCGATGGCCGGCGTAACCGATCGTCCGTTCCGCCAACTGTGCCGCCGTCTCGGCGCCGGCATGGTGGTGTCGGAGATGGTCACCAGCGACGTCCGCCTGTGGAACAGCCGCAAGTCGCGCCTGCGCCTGCAGCACGACCATGAGGATCAACCGCGTTCGGTGCAGATCGCCGGCGGCGACCCGCAGATGCTCGCGGAAGCCGCCCGCTGCAATGTGGAGCTCGGCGCCCAGATCATCGACATCAACATGGGTTGCCCGGCGAAGAAGGTGTGCAACAAGGCCGCGGGTTCCGCACTGATGAAGGATGAACGGCTGGTGGCCGACATCCTCGAGGCGGTGGTCGCGGCCGTGGAGGTTCCCGTCACCCTGAAGATTCGCACCGGCTGGGACCGGTCGAACAAGAACGGTGTGACGGTGGCGCGGATCGCCGAGCAGTCGGGCATCCAGGCGCTGGCGGTGCACGGCAGGACCCGTGCCGACCTCTACACCGGCGAAGCGGAGTACGAAACCATCGCAGCGATCAAGCAGGCGGTTTCCATTCCGGTCTTCGCCAACGGTGATATCGATTCGCCGCGCAAGGCACGGCAAGTGCTCGAACAGACCGGGGTGGATGCCCTGCTGATCGGACGCGCCGCCCAGGGCAGGCCCTGGATCTTCCGCGAGATCGATCATTACCTGGGCACCGGCGAGACATTGCCGGCGCCGAGCCTGCACGAAGTGGAGGGCATCCTGCTCGAACACCTCGCTGCATTGCATGCGTTTTATGGGGAAGACATGGGTGTGCGAATTGCCCGCAAGCACGTGGGCTGGTACCTCGCTACCCTGCCGGGTGCGGCGGAGTTCCGCACCCTGTTCAATCGTTTGCAGGACACGGATGCACAGAGCGCCAGCGTCAGGCAGTTCTTCGCCGAGCGCCACAATAACGGAGAAGGGGTGGCCGCATGACAACGATGACCGAGACATTAGTGAGTGGAATGACACCCGTGAGCGACAACGCCAACCTTAAACAGCACCTGACCGCTCCGACGCAGGAGGGTCAGACCCTCCGCGACAGCGTGGAAAAGGCACTGCACAACTATTTCGCCCATCTCGAAGGGCAGCCGGTCACGGACGTGTACAACATGGTGCTTTGCGAAGTCGAAGCGCCGCTGCTGGAAACCGTCATGAACTACGTGAAGGGAAACCAGACCAAAGCCTCCGAACTGCTGGGGCTGAACCGCGGGACCCTGCGCAAGAAACTCAAGCAGTACGACCTTCTCTGACCACGGTAGCAGGCGATGGGCCGCGACCCAGCGGTCGCCCGGCCCCCTCGCCCGATACCGGAAGCCCGTAGCCTTTGTGGAATCCGTTATGACCGACCAAACCACCCGCCTGTCCATCCGCCGCGCCCTGATCAGCGTTTCCGACAAGACCGGCGTCGTCGATTTCGCCCGTGAGCTGGCTGCCCTCGGCGTGGAGATCCTCTCCACCGGCGGCACCTACAAGCTGCTCAAGGACAACGGCATCGCCGCCGTGGAAGTGGCCGACTACACCGGCTTCCCGGAAATGATGGACGGCCGGGTGAAGACCCTGCACCCGAAGATCCACGGTGGCATCCTCGGCCGTCGTGACCTCGACGGCGCGGTGATGGAAGAGCACGGCATCAAGCCGATCGACCTGGTGGCGGTCAACCTGTACCCGTTCGAAGCGACCGTGGCCAAGGCCGACTGCGACCTGCCGACCGCCATCGAGAACATCGACATCGGCGGCCCGACCATGGTCCGCAGCGCGGCGAAGAACCACAAGGACGTCGCCATCGTGGTCAACGCCGGCGACTACACCGGCGTGGTCGAGAGCCTGAAGGCCGGCGGCCTGACCTATGCCCAGCGCTTCGACCTGGCGCTCAAGGCGTTCGAGCACACCGCCGCCTACGACGGCATGATCGCCAACTACCTGGGCACCATCGACCAGGCGCGCGACAGCCTGTCCACCGATGATCGCGGTGCCTTCCCGCGCACCTTCAACAGCCAGTTCATCAAGGCGCAGGAAATGCGCTACGGCGAGAACCCGCACCAGAGCGCGGCCTTCTACGTCGAGGCGAAGAAGGGCGAGGCCAGCGTCTCCACCGCCATCCAGCTGCAGGGCAAGGAACTGTCGTTCAACAACGTGGCCGACACCGACGCCGCGCTGGAATGCGTGAAGAGCTTCGTCAAGCCGGCCTGCGTCATCGTCAAGCACGCCAACCCGTGCGGCGTGGCCGTGGTTCCGGAGAACGAAGGCGGCATCCGCAAGGCCTACGACCTGGCCTACGCCACCGACACCGAGTCGGCCTTCGGCGGCATCATCGCCTTCAACCGCGAGCTGGACGGCGAAACCGCCCAGGCCATCGTCGAGCGCCAGTTCGTCGAAGTCATCATCGCCCCGAAAATCTCCGAAGCCGCCCGTGCCGTGGTCGCTGCCAAGGCCAACGTGCGCCTGCTCGAATGCGGCGAGTGGCCGGCCGAGCGTGCGCCGGGCTGGGACTTCAAGCGCGTCAACGGCGGCCTGCTGGTACAGAGCCGCGACATCGGCATGATCACCGCCGATGACCTGAAGATCGTCACCCAGCGCGCCCCGAGCGAGCAGGAAATCCACGACCTGATCTTCGCCTGGAAAGTCGCCAAGTTCGTCAAATCCAACGCCATCGTCTACGCCAAGGCGCGCCAGACCGTCGGCGTCGGCGCCGGCCAGATGAGCCGCGTGAACTCCGCCCGCATCGCCGCCATCAAGGCCGAGCATGCCGGCCTGATCGTTGCGGGCGCAGTAATGGCTTCCGACGCCTTCTTCCCGTTCCGCGACGGCATCGACAACGCTGCCAAGGCCGGTATCACCGCGGTGATCCAGCCGGGTGGCTCGATGCGCGATAACGAAGTGATCGCCGCCGCCGACGAAGCCGGCATTGCCATGGTGTTCACCGGCATGCGCCACTTTAGGCATTAACCGGGACGGCCGCACTGTAGCGGCCGTCTGCTGCGTTGCGGACGACTTCGCCAATGCTCATTGCCAATAGGCAACTCCGCTTGTCGAAGCCGTCCGCGCCTTGCATCCAGCCACTCCATTGCGACCTCGCACAGGCTGGAAAAAAGCTCTCGTAGCCTGGGTGGAGCGAAGCGATACCCGGGAATCCGGCAGGTCCGGAACTGTTCAGGAGAACTCCAATGAACGTACTCATCATCGGCAGCGGCGGTCGCGAGCACGCGCTGGCCTGGAAGGTCGCGCAGGATTCGCGCGTGCAGAAGGTCTTCGTCGCGCCGGGCAACGCCGGCACCGCCACCGAAGCCAAGTGCGAGAACGTCGCCATCGACGTGCTGGCCCTGGAAGAGCTGGCCGATTTCGCCGCGAAGAACGTGCAGCTGACCATCGTCGGCCCCGAGGCTCCGCTGGTCAAAGGCGTGGTCGACCTGTTCCGCGCCCGTGGCCTGGAGATCTTCGGCCCCACCGCCGGCGCCGCCCAGCTGGAAGGCTCCAAGGCCTTCACCAAGGACTTCCTGGCGCGCCACCAGATCCCCACCGCCGACTACCAGAACTTCACCGAAGTCGAGCCGGCGCTGGCCTACCTGAAAGAGAAAGGCGCGCCCATCGTGATCAAGGCCGACGGCCTGGCCGCGGGCAAGGGCGTGATCGTCGCCATGACCCTGGCCGAAGCCGAAGACGCCGTGCGCGACATGCTCGCCGGCAATGCCTTCGGTGACGCCGGATCGCGCGTGGTGATCGAAGAGTTCCTCGACGGCGAGGAAGCCAGCTTCATCGTCATGGTCGATGGCCAGAACGTGCTGCCGATGGCCACCAGCCAGGACCACAAGCGCGTCGGCGACGCCGATACCGGCCCGAACACCGGCGGCATGGGCGCCTATTCGCCGGCTCCGGTGGTCACTCCGGACGTGCACCAGCGCGTGATGGACGAAGTCATCTACCCGACCGTGCGCGGCATGGCCGAGGAAGGCAACGTCTACACCGGCTTCCTCTACGCCGGCCTGATGATCGACAAGAGCGGCGCGCCCAAGGTCATCGAGTTCAACTGCCGCTTCGGCGACCCGGAAACCCAGCCGATCATGGTGCGTCTGGAATCCTCCCTGGTCCTGCTGGTCGAGGCCGCGCTGGCCAAGGCGCTGGACAAGGTCGAGGCGACCTGGGATCCGCGTCCGACCGTGGGCGTGGTGCTGGCCGCCGGCGGCTACCCGGGCGACTACGCCAAGGGTGACGTCATCGAAGGCCTGGACGAAGCCGCGAAGCTCGACGGCAAGGTGTTCCACGCCGGCACCGCGCTGAAGGACGGCCAGGTCGTCACCAGCGGCGGCCGAGTACTCTGCGCCACCGCCATCGGCCCGAACGTTTCCTCGGCCCAGGAGCAGGCCTACCGCCTGGCGGAAAAGATCCGCTGGAACGGCTGCTTCTACCGCAAGGACATCGGCTATCGCGCCATCGCTCGCGAGCGCGGCGAGGGCTGAAACCCGGCTGCCGGGGCGTCCGACCGCGACGCTCCCGGCCCCTGGTCCCCGCGTGCCCGTGTGGATTACTGCCCTTTGCGCACTTGGCTATAATCGGGCCACTCACTACCGAAGGGACTTCGCCGTGCGTCGGCTCTGGACTGCCACAGGACTCCTCGTCAGCTTGCTGCTGGCCGCTCTGGTCTGTCATGCGGCAAGCCAGGACTCCGGCTGGTCGCAACTCCACGACAGCGAAGCCCGCCTGCAGTTGCAGGACATCCTCTCCCCGCGCTACAGCACACTCTTCAGCCCGCTCAACATCAACGAACTGCACGCGCCCGCCGGCCCTGGCAGCACCTGGCTGCACTACCGCCTGCCCGTCAGCGAATCGCCCCGGCAACTGCGTCTCTTCGCCCCCAGCCTGGACAGCCTCGAACTCTTCATCGTCCAGGACCAGACGGTGCTGGAGCAGAAAAGCGCCGGCAACCTGTCACCGCTGCAGCGCCCGCTGCTGAGCAGCGACATCGTCCTGCCGCTGCGCAACGCCGCCGCGCCCCTGGACCTCTACCTGCGCCTGGCCTCCAGCCAGCCGCTGCGGCCCAACATCAGCATCGAGGATGCCAGCCAGCCGGACAACGAGCAGCGCCCGCTGCATTTCGGCATCCTGATCGGCTGCCTCTCCATGCTGCTGATCTACAACCTCGTGCGCTTCGCCTACACCCGCGTCCCCAGCGGCCTGTGGCTCGCCGGCGTGCATGCGAGCCTGCTGCTGGCCTGCCTCACCCTGTTCGGCCTGCTGAGCCCCTGGTATGGCCCGCATCAGACCTGGCAGCCGCTCACCGCACAGTTCAGCCTGATGCTGGCGCTGTTCTGCGCCCTGGGCTACACCGCCAGTTTCTTCACAGGCCTCGCCCCGCGCCTGCCGCTCAAGCGGCTGCTGCTGGGCGGCACCGCCGCCCTGATGGTCCTCGGCGCGGCGGCGCACCTGCTGCTCGCGCTGCCGCTGAGCGACCTGGTCTACGGCCTGATCACCCTGGTCAGCCTGGGCATGCTCTCGGTAGCGGTCTACTACTGGACCCACGGCTACCATCCGGCGCGCCTGTTCGCCGTGGGCATGGGCCTCTTCGTGCTGGTCTGGTGCCTGAGCCTGCCCTCGCTGCTGGGCTACCTGCCGACCCGCGCCGAATGGCTGGGCAGTGGCCTGCTCGGTCTTACCGCGCTGGTCGGGTTCCTGCTCAGCCTCGCCCTCGCCGAACGCCAGCGCAAACTCCAGGACGAGCAGTTCGCCGCCAGCCGCCAGCGCGCCGCCAGCGTCGCCGAACTCAAGGCCAAGGGCGACTTCCTGGCCAAGATCAGCCATGAGATCCGCACCCCCATGAACGGCGTGCTGGGCATGACCGAACTGCTGCTCGGCACGCCGTTGTCGGCCAAGCAGCGCGACTACGTACAGACCATCCACAGTGCCGGCAACGAACTGCTGGCACTGATCAACGAGATCCTCGACATCTCCAAGCTGGAGTCCGGGCAGATCGAGCTGGACGAAGTGCAGTTCGACCTCGGCGCGCTGATCGAAGACTGCCTGGCGATCTTCCGCGCCAAGGCCGAGCAGCAGAAGGTCGAGCTGATCAGCTTCACCCAGCCGCAGGTGCCGCGCATCGTCAGCGGCGACCCGACGCGCCTGCGCCAGGCCGTGCTGAGCCTGCTGGACAATGCCTTCAAGCAGACCGACGAAGGCGAGATCCTGCTGGTGGTCGCGCTCGACGGCCCGCCGGAACATCCACGCCTGCGCATCGCCGTGCAGGACAGCGGCCGCCCGCTGGACAGCGCCGACCGTCAGGCACTGCTCACCGCCGAACTGCACAGCCGCGATTTCCTCTCCGCCACCCGCCTGAGCAGCCGCCTCGGGCTGATCATCGCGCGCCAGTTGATCCGCCTGATGTCTGGCGATTTCGGCATCGAGAACGGCATCGAAAGCGGCGGCATGGCCGAAGGCACGGGCAACCTGCTCTGGCTGAGCCTGCCGCTGGACCCACAGCAGTTGCAGCAACCCTCCGCCGACCTCGACAGCCCGTTGCAGGGCGCACGCATTCTGGTGGTGGATGACAACCAGACCTGCCGCAAGGTCGTGGTGCAGCAGTGCAGCGCCTGGGGCATGAACGTCAGCGCCGTTTCCTCCGGCAAGGAAGCGCTGGCCCAGTTGCGCACCAAGGCGCACCTGCGCGAGTACTTCGACGTGGTCCTGCTCGACCAGGACATGCCCGGCATGACCGGCATGCAACTGGCCACCAAGATCCAGGAAGACCCCAACCTCAACCACGACATCCTGCTGGTCATGCTCACCGGCATCAGCAACGCGCCGAGCAAGATCATCTCCCGCAACGCCGGGATCAAGCGCATCCTCGCCAAACCGGTGGCCGGCTACACCCTCAAGGCAACCCTTGCCGAGGAGCTGGCGCGACGCGGCCCCAGCGGCGTGAGCAACTACCTGCAGCCCAGCAGCGAACCGGCGCCGGCGGTGCTGCCGGGCGATTTCCGCATCCTCGTGGCCGAGGACAACAGCATCTCCACCAAGGTCATCCGCGGCATGCTGAGCAAGCTCAACCTGCAGCCGGACACCGCCAGCAATGGCGAGGAAGCCCTGGCGGCGATGAAGTCCACGCAGTACGACCTGGTACTGATGGACTGCGAGATGCCGGTGCTCGACGGCTTCTCCGCCACCGAGCGCCTGCGTGCCTGGGAAGCCAACGAACACCGGCCGCACACCCCGGTGGTGGCGCTTACCGCGCACATCCTCAGCGAGCACAAGGAGCGCGCGCGGCTGGTCGGGATGGACGGCCACATGGCCAAGCCGGTGGAGCTGTCGCAGTTGCGCGAGCTGGTGGCCTACTGGGTCGGCGAGCGCGACCGCCGGCTGCGCCAGCAGAGCGACGCGTTGCCGTCCTGATCCCGGTTTCGGCTTTTCGTAGGAGCGAGCTTGCTCGCGAATAGATTCCGCTGCGGGGGGCTGGTTCGCGAGCAAGCTCGCTCCTACAGGCACTTCCCGTCACCCAGGCACTTCGCCCAACCCTAGTCCGCGACGGATCATGCAGCGTGCCATGCGGGATCGCGGACAGAGTCCGCTCCTACACGCCAGGGCATTTCTCCCGCACCGCCCCACCCGCTATGCTTTGCCTGCCACACCTCTCTCAACCCGGACGAGTTTCCCCCATGCATGTGTTGTCCAGCGTGTACCTGAAGATGCTGGTGCTCTACAGCCCCTTCTTCGTGCTGTCCTGCTTCATCAGCCTGAGCCGTGGTTTCGGTCCGCGCGATCGCAAGCACATGGCGTGGCGCGTGGCCCTGGCGGCGTTGATCGCCAGCGTGCTGCTGTACCTGTTCGGGCGCTACATCTTCACCCTGTTCGGCATCACCGCCGACGCCTTTCGCATCGGCGCCGGCAGCGTGCTGTTCATCTCCGCGCTGAGCATGGCCCAGGGACGCTCGGCGGTGCAGAGCGACAACGTACAGCAGGACGTCACCATCGTCCCGCTGACCATCCCGATCACCGTCGGCCCCGGCACCATCGGAGCCCTGCTGGTCATGGGGGTGAACCAGGAATGGGAGAACAAGCTGCTGGCCATCGCCGCGATCTTCCTCGCCTGCCTGACTCTGGGCATCACGCTGTACCTTTCCGACAAGATCGAAAAGATCCTCGGCGACCAGGGCCTGCAGATCGTCAGCCGGCTGATGGGCCTGTTCGTCTGCGCCCTGGCGGCACAGATCATCATGACCGGCGTGCGCGGCTACTTCATTCCGCAGTAATGCGCACCATTGGGGAGCGCCGTGCGCCAAAGCGTGTTCGGCGCACCAAAGCCGCGCACTAAAAAAACCCACTCCTACGACAGAAAATCGCGTCCAACCCATCTGCGCCAAGGCTTTTGCCTGTTTGGCACGGATGCTGCGATGGCAGCTTCGATCCCGCTCGGGGTCGCCCCATTTCCGGGGAAGCTGCCGCACCGGCAACTCCCCGCCCCTGGATAGCCAAGGAGGCTGCCGCGATGAAACGTCGTCCGTTGTTGAAAAGTACGCTGGCAATGAGCGCCCTGCTGCTCACCGGTCTGTTCCCGTTCAGCTCCCAGGCCGCCGAGACCATCAAGGTCGGCATCCTGCATTCGCTGTCCGGCACCATGGCGATCTCCGAGACCTCGCTCAAGGACATGGCGCTGATGACCATCGACGAGATCAACGCCAAGGGCGGGGTGAACGGCAAGCAGCTCGAAGCGGTGGTGGTCGACCCGGCCTCCAACTGGCCGCTGTTCGCCGAGAAGGCGCGCCAGCTGCTGACCCAGGACAAGGTCGCGGTGGTCTTCGGCTGCTGGACCAGCGTGTCGCGCAAATCCGTGCTGCCGGTGTTCGAGGAACTCAACGGCCTGCTGTTCTACCCGGTGCAGTACGAGGGTGAAGAGATGTCGCCCAACGTCTTCTACACCGGCGCGGCGCCGAACCAGCAGGCCATCCCGGCGGTGGAATACCTGATGAGCGAGGACGGCGGCGGCGCCAAGCGCTTCTTCCTGCTGGGCACCGACTACGTCTACCCGCGCACCACCAACAAGATCCTGCGCGCCTTCCTGCACAGCAAGGGCGTGGCCGACAAGGACATCCAGGAGGTCTACACGCCGTTCGGCCACAGCGACTACCAGACCATCGTCGCCGACATCAAGAAGTTCTCCGCCGGCGGCAAGACCGCAGTGATCTCCACCGTCAACGGCGACTCCAACGTGCCGTTCTACAAGGAGCTGGCGAACCAGGGCCTGGAAGCCACCGAAGTACCGGTGGTGGCCTTCTCCGTGGGCGAGGAAGAATTGCGCGGCATCGACACCAAGCCGCTGGTGGGCAACCTCGCCGCGTGGAACTACTTCGAGTCGGTGAAGAATCCGGAGAACACAAAGTTCGTCGCTGACTGGAAGGCGTACGCCAAGGCCAAGAACCTGCCCAACTACAGCACCGCCGTGACCAACGACCCGATGGAAGCCACCTACGTCGGCATCCACATGTGGGCGCAGGCCGTGCAGAAGGCCGGCAGCACCGATGTCGACAAGGTCCGCGAGGCCATGGCCGGGCAGACCTTCAAGGCGCCGTCGGGCTTCACCCTGAGCATGGACAAGACCAACCACCACCTGCACAAGCCGGTGATGATCGGCGAGATCGAGGACAACGGTCAGTTCAACGTGGTCTGGAAAACCCCCGAGCCGATCCGCGCGCAGCCGTGGAGCCCGTTCATTCCGGGCAACGACAAGAAGCCGGATTACGCGGTGCGCGGTAACTGATTCTTTTCGGCGCGAGAGCACCCTCACCTAGCCCTCTCCCTCAGGAGAGGGGACTGTTCGGAGTTGTCGGTTGGCACGGCATTCATCCTGACGCCAATCTGCCCCCTCTCCCTCCGGGAGAGGGCCGGGGTGAGGGAATCGTCTGGCATCAGTTCCACCAGGAAAATCCTAATGCCCCAACTTATCCACACCTGCGTCTTGCTCTTGGCCCTGCTGCTGGCTAATCCAGCCTTGGCCACCCCCGCGCAGGATTTCACCCGCGCCGACGCTCCCGAGCAGGCGAAGCTGCTGGAATCCTGGGCCGCCGCTCCCGATGCCGCACGCCTGAATTTCCTCGTCGCCTTGCAATCCGGCCGCGTCGCCGTCGATGCGCAGAACAGCGCCTTCCTGCTCGCTGACGATGGTCAGTACCACGCCGCCGAAGGCGATGCCGCTGCAGATGGTGAGCCGCAGAAGCTGCGCCTGAACAACCGCCTGCGCGGGCTGCTCAACACCGCACTGGCCAGCCACCAGCTGGTCGCCGACAGCCCCTCCGTGCGCCTGGACGCCGCGCGTCAGCTGCAGAAGAGCGCCCGTCCGGCGCAACGCACGTTGCTCGAATATCGCCTCAACGAAGAGTCCGACAACGACGTCAAAGCCGCCCTGCAACTGGCCCTGGCCAACCTGCAACTGGCCGATCCCGTCCCCACAGTGCGCCTCTCCGCCGTACGCCTGCTGGGCGAATCCGGCGATCCGCAGGCGCGCACCCGCCTGGAAAACCTCCTCGACCCCGCCGTCGAACCGGACGACTCGGTGCGCACCGCCGCCGCCACCAGCCTCGGCCAGGTCAAGCGCCGCCTGTTGATGGGCGATCTGTTCGGCCAGGCGTTCAGCGGCCTGTCGCTGGGCTCGATCCTGCTGCTGGCCGCCCTGGGCCTGGCCATCACCTACGGCCTGCTCGGGGTGATCAACATGGCCCACGGAGAAATGCTGATGCTCGGCGCCTACTCCACTTATGTGGTGCAGTTGCTCTGCCAGCGTTACGCGCCTGGTGTGCTGGAGCTGTACCCGCTGCTCGCCCTGCCGGTGGCCTTCCTGGTCACCGCGTGCATCGGCATGGCGCTGGAGCGCACGGTGATCCGCCATCTCTACGGTCGACCGTTGGAAACCCTGCTCGCCACCTGGGGCATCAGCCTGGTGCTGATCCAACTGGTGCGCGTGCTGTTCGGCGCGCAGAACGTCGAGGTGGCCAACCCGGCGTGGCTGTCCGGCGGCATCCAGGTGCTGCCCAACCTCGTACTGCCGTGGAACCGCATCGTCATCATCGGCTTCGCGCTGTTCGTGCTCGCGCTTACCTGGCTGCTGCTCAACCGCACGCGGCTGGGCCTGAACGTCCGCGCCGTCACCCAGAACCGCAACATGGCCGCCTGCTGCGGCGTGCCCACCGGCCGCGTCGACATGCTCGCTTTCGGCCTCGGCTCGGGCATCGCCGGCCTCGGAGGCGTGGCGCTGTCGCAGGTCGGCAACGTCGGCCCGGACCTGGGCCAGAGCTACATCATCGACTCCTTCCTGGTGGTGGTGCTCGGCGGTGTCGGCCAGCTCGCCGGCAGCGTGCTGGCCGCCTTCGGCCTGGGCGTGGTGAACAAGATCCTCGAACCGCAGATCGGCGCGGTGCTGGGCAAGATCCTGATCCTCGCGCTGATCATCCTGTTCATCCAGAAACGTCCGCAGGGGCTCTTCGCTCTGAAAGGGAGGGTCATCGATTGATGAAAATTCCAATGCCCGAACTGACTGCTCTTCGTAGGAGCGAGCTTGCTCGCGAACCTGCCCAGCCGCGGCGCCGCCGGAAAATCTGTTCGCGAGCAAGCTCGCTCCTACAGGTAACTTGCCCATGAACCAGCCACTCACCGTGACGGCCGCGCAGAAGGCCGGCCCGAAACTCACCGCCGGGCTCGTCGGCGCCGCCCTCGTCGCGCTGCTGATCCTGCCGCTGCTGCACCTGCTGCCGGAGAGCCACGCGCTGCACCTCTCCGCCTACGGGCTGACGCTCACCGGCAAGATCCTCTGCTATGCCATCGTCGCCCTGGCCCTGGACCTGATCTGGGGCTATGCCGGCCTGTTGTCGCTGGGCCACGGGCTGTTCTTCGCCCTGGGCGGCTACGCCATGGGCATGTACCTGATGCGCGAGGCCGCCGGCGACCAGTTACCGGCGTTCATGACCTTTCTCTCCTGGACGGAGCTGCCCTGGTACTGGGCCGGCACCCAGCACTTCCTCTGGGCGCTGTGCCTGGTGGTGCTGGCGCCCGGCCTGCTGGCGATGGTATTCGGCTTCTTCGCCTTCCGCTCGCGGATCAAGGGCGTGTACTTCTCGATCATGACCCAGGCGCTGACCTTCGCCGGCATGCTGCTGTTCTTCCGCAACGAGACCGGTTTTGGCGGCAACAACGGCTTCACCAACTTCCGCAGCATCCTGGGCTTTCCGATCACCGCGCCGGGCACCCGCGCGGCGCTGTTCATCGCCATCGTCCTGCTGCTGGCGGCGAGCCTGGCCATCGGCTTCGCCCTGGCGCGCAGCAAGTTCGGCCGGGTGCTCACCGCTCTGCGCGACGCCGAGAACCGCCTGATGTTCTGCGGCTACGACCCGCGCGGCTACAAGCTCTTCGTCTGGACCCTGAGCGCCGTGCTCTGCGGCCTCGCCGGCGCGCTGTTCGTGCCGCTGGTGGGCATCATCAACCCCAGCGAAATGTCGCCGACCAACTCCATCGAGGCCGCCGTCTGGGTCGCCCTCGGCGGGCGCGGCACGCTGATCGGCCCGCTGCTCGGCGCCGGCGTGGTGAACGGCGCGAAGAGCTGGTTCACCGTGGCCTTCCCCGAGTACTGGCTGTTCTTCCTCGGCGCGCTGTTCATCGTCGTCACCCTGTATCTGCCGCGCGGCATCCTCGGCCTGATCAAGCGGGAGAAAGAGCAATGAGAGCAGTCCCCCACCTGATGCTGGAACCGGCCTACGATCCCAACCGCGACCCAGGCGCCAGCCGCGATGCCATCGGCATCGGTTCGAGCGCCAGCGGCCAGCTGGACGTGCGCCACGGCACCATCCTCACCCTGGAAGACATCAACGTCAGCTTCGACGGCTTCCGCGCCCTGCGCGACCTCACGCTGTACATCGGCGTCGGCGAGTTGCGCTGCATCATCGGCCCCAACGGCGCGGGCAAGACCACGCTGATGGACGTGATCACCGGCAAGACCCGTCCGGACAACGGCAAGGCGTTCTTCGGCGAAACCCTCGACCTGACCCGCATGAGCGAGGTGGAAATCGCCCAGGCCGGCATCGGCCGCAAGTTCCAGAAGCCCACGGTGTTCGAGGCGCTCTCGGTATTCGAGAACCTGGAGCTCGCGCAGAAGACCGACAAGTCGGTATGGGCCAGCCTGCGGGCGAAGCTCTCCGGCGAGCAGAAGGACCGCATCGAGCAAGTGCTCACCACCATCCGCCTGCGCGAGTCGCGCAACCGCCCCGCCGGGCTGCTCTCCCACGGGCAGAAGCAGTTCCTGGAGATCGGCATGCTGCTGGTGCAGGAGCCGCAACTGTTGCTGCTGGACGAGCCGGTGGCGGGCATGACCGACGCCGAGACCGAGTTCACCGCCGAGCTGTTCAAATCCCTCGCCGGCCAGCATTCGCTGATGGTGGTGGAGCACGACATGGGCTTCGTCGGCAGCATCGCCGACCACGTCAGCGTGCTGCACCAGGGGCATGTACTGGCCGAGGGCTCACTGGAGGAAGTGCAGGCGAACGAGCAGGTCATAGAGGTCTATCTCGGCCGCTAGTTCTGAATTGGCCGCGCTCGCACCTGCGTCTGCGGCGTTGCCGGACACTTCCCCCATGCTCATTGCCAGTCGGCAACTCCGCTGGGTGAAGTGTCCGGCGCCTTGCATCCACAGACGCGATCACGGCCCTTTACAACGGCGTTCTCAAAGCCAAGAGCCCAGGAACCAATCCATGCTGCAAGTCGACAATCTGCACCAGTACTACGGCGGCAGCCACATCCTGCGTGGCCTGTCGTTCGACGCGAAGATCGGCGAGGTCACCTGCCTGCTCGGGCGCAACGGCGTGGGCAAGACCACCCTGCTGCGCTGCCTGATGGGCCTGGTGCCGGCCAGGGAAGGCAAGGTCAGCTGGGAGGGCAAGCCGATCACCGGCCTCAAACCGCACCAGCGCGTGCATGCCGGCATCGCCTACGTGCCGCAGGGGCGGGAAATCTTTCCGCGCCTGACGGTGGAGGAAAACCTGCTGATGGGCCTGTCGCGGTTCAGCGCCGGCCAGGCCAAGACGGTGCCCGAGCCCATCTACGAGCTGTTCCCGGTGCTGCGGGAAATGAAGCAGCGGCGCGGCGGCGACCTCTCCGGCGGCCAGCAGCAACAGCTCGCCATCGGCCGCGCCCTGGCCAGCCGGCCACGCCTGCTGATCCTCGACGAGCCCACCGAAGGCATCCAGCCGTCGGTGATCAAGGAGATCGGCGCGGTGATCCGCAAGCTCGCCGAACGTGGCGACATGGCCATCCTGCTGGTGGAGCAGTTCTACGATTTCGCCGCCGAACTGGCCGACCAGTACCTGGTGATGTCCCGTGGCGAGATCGTCCAGCAGGGGCGCGGCGCGGACATGGAAGCCGAGGGCGTGCGCGGATTGGTAGCCATCTGAGGTGAGGGCAACTCGCTCCTACAGGATCAGTATGGGTGCTCCTTGTAGGAGCGAGCTTGCTCGCGAACCCAGGTCCACACCGAGACGACCTGTCACTGGCGAACGACCGTGGCGGGTGGCAAGCTGCCAGGCCCGTATCGGCTTTTCCGGAGTTGGTCATGCCCCTCGTCCTGCGTCCAGCCGTCAATGACGACGCCGGTTTCGCCGCAGTCTGCGTGGCAGCCGCCTACGCCCAGTGGATTCCCAGGCTCGGCCGCAAGCCGGGACCGATGCTGGACGACTACCACGCCATCATCGCCGAGGACCACGTACTGATCGCCGAGCAGGACGGCGCACCGGTCGGCCTGCTGGTGATGCGCGAGACCGAGGAAGGCTTCCTGCTCGACAACATCGCCGTGCTGCCCGAGTGCGCCGGCCAGGGCATCGGCCGCGTGCTGCTGGTGCACGCCGAGGAAGCCGCCGCAAAGCTGGGCTACCCGTCGCTGTACCTCTACACCAACGAACGCATGGTGGAGAACATCGAGCTGTATGCGAAGAACGGCTATCAGGAATACGCGCGCCGGCTGGAGAGCGGCTTCCACCGCGTGTACATGCGCAAGCAACTGGGCTGAGACCCGGCTTTTTTGTAGGAGCGAGCTTGCTCGCGAACACCGGCGGGCGTCGAAGCTCGGGCCGGTTCGCGAGCAAGCTCGCTCCCACAGGGATCTACGCACCGATCAGGTGCATTCATGTCGATGACGCACCGCAAAAGCGCCCTTACCTGACCGATCGGACAAGCCCACTTTTCTGTCTCGATCCCTCACCCCGCCTGACCTGCTCGTCCTCGACAGCGAACAGCGCACTATCCTGGCGCGCCCGGCACGGTGATTGCTCTGTCCTGTGCATCCTTCGTTTCGAAGCTGCCCATGAACGCACCGGCCACCCTCTTCCACCCCGCCTGGCACGCCGAGCTGGAGCTGGCCTACGCCCGCGTCGGCGACAGCACGCGGCCGGTCACCCGGCGTCATCTCGGCCCGTTGCGGGTGCAGAAGCACCTGTACGCGGAAGGGCCGCAGGTCTGCCAGCACATCGTCGTGCACCCGCCCGGCGGCATCGCCGGAGGCGATACGCTGAACCTCGATATCCACGCCGGTCAGGACAGCTGGGCGCAGCTCACCAGCCCCGGCGCGGCCAAGTGGTACCGCGCCGGTTGCCCGGCGAAACAGCAGTTGAACGTGCGCGTCGGTCCCGGCGCCACGCTGGAATGGCTGCCGCAGGAAACCATCGTCTATTCCGGCGCGCAGGCCGAGCTGAGCACCCGCATCGACCTCGAAGCGGATGCCCGGCTGTTCTACTGGGACGTCGTCGCCCTCGGCCGCCCCGCCAGCGGCGAGCGCTTCGACGACGGCCACTTCGCCGCCGCCCTGGACATCCGCCGCGACGGCCAGCGCCTGTGGCACGAACGCCAGCGCGTGACCGGCAACGACCGCCTGCTCGACTCGCCCATCGGCCTCGCCGGCCACCCGGTGATGGCCACGCTGATCGCCAGCGGGCAGATCGACGCGGCGCTGATCGAAGCCTGTCGCGCCATCCCCTGCCAGGGGCGTGGCAACCTCACCCAACTGCCCGGCCTGGTAGTCGCCCGCTGCCTCGCCCACGAGGCGCTGCACGCCCGCGCCTGGCTCATCGAACTCTGGCGCCGGCTGCGGCCGGCGCTGCTCGGCCGCGAGGCCGTTCCTCCCCGAATCTGGAGCACCTGACATGGACCTGACTCCCCGCGAGAAGGACAAGCTGCTGATCTTCACCGCCGGCCTGGTCGCCGAGCGCCGCCTCGCCCGAGGTGTAAGACTCAACTACCCGGAGGCCGTGGCGCTGATCTCCGCCGCGTTGCTCGAAGGTGCGCGGGATGGCCAGACGGTCGCCGACCTGATGCACTACGGCACCACGCTGCTGAGCCGCGAACAGGTGATGGAAGGCGTGCCGGAGATGATCCCGGAGATCCAGGTGGAAGCCACCTTCCCGGACGGCACCAAGCTGGTCACCGTGCACCAGCCCATCGCTTGACGCCCCATTCGGCGAATAGAGCGCTCCGCTTTATTCGCCCTACGAAAGAAGGAACCGACATGCTCATCCGCGACGCCAGCCAAGCCGACCTCGGCAGTCTGCGCGATATCTACAACGACGCCGTGCTCAACACCACCGCGATCTGGAACGAGGTCGCCATCGACCTGGAGAACCGCCGCGCCTGGCTGGAATTGCGCGCGCAGCAGGGCTTCCCGGTGCTGGTGGCCGAAGACGGCGGCGAAGTGGTGGGCTACGCCAGCTACGGCCCGTGGCGCGCCTTCGACGGCTTTCGCGAGACGGTCGAGCACTCGGTCTACGTGCGTGCCGACCAGCGCGGCAAAGGCCTCGGCCCGCTGCTGATGCAGGCGCTGATCGAGCGCGCCCGCGCCCAGGGCCTGCACGTGATGGTCGCGGCCATCGAGAGCGGCAATATCGCGTCGATCCGTCTGCACGAGCGTCTGGGCTTCATCACCAGCGGGCAGATGCCGCAGGTGGGCCAGAAGTTCGGCCGCTGGCTGGACCTGACCTTCATGCAACTGATCCTCGACCCACGGAGCTCCCCATGATCCCTGGCGAATACGACATCCAGCCCGGCGAGATCGAACTCAACGCCGGCCGCCGCACCCTCGCCCTGACGGTGGCCAACAGCGGCGACCGGCCGATCCAGGTCGGCTCGCACTACCACTTCTTCGAGACCAACGACGCACTGCTGTTCGACCGTGACGCGGCGCGCGGCATGCGCCTGAATATTCCCGCCGGAACGGCCGTGCGCTTCGAGCCGGGGCAGAGCCGCGAAGTGGAGTTGGTGGAGCTGGCAGGCGAGCGCAAGGTGTATGGATTTGCCGGACGGGTGATGGGGGCGCTCTAGGCTCCCTCACCCCGGCCCTCTCCCGGAGGGAGAGGGAGAAAAGCAGCCCGCTGCAGCGGGATAGTTCAGCGCGCCGATCAGCCCCCTCTCCCCTTGGGAGAGGGTTGGGGTGAGGGCAGCGCCAATGCACGGATCGATCAGGGAGCCCCGATGAAGATCAGCAGACAAGCCTACGCCGACATGTTCGGCCCAACCGTCGGCGACCGCGTGCGCCTGGCCGATACCGGTCTGTGGATCGAGGTGGAGCAGGACTTCACCGTCTACGGCGAGGAAGTGAAGTTCGGCGGCGGCAAGGTCATCCGCGACGGCATGGGCCAGAGCCAGCTGTGCGCCGCACAGGTCGTCGACACGGTGATCACCAACGCGCTGATCCTCGACCACTGGGGCATCGTCAAGGCCGACGTAGGCCTCAAGCACGGGCGCATCGCCGCCATCGGCAAGGCCGGCAACCCGGACATCCAGCCCGGCGTGACCATCGCCCTGGGCGCCAGCACCGAAGTGATCGCCGGCGAAGGCATGATCCTCACCGCTGGCGGCATCGACACACACATCCACTTCATCTGCCCGCAGCAGATCGAAGAGGCGCTGATGAGCGGAGTCACCACCATGATCGGCGGCGGCACCGGCCCGGCCACCGGCACCAACGCCACCACCTGCACCTCCGGCCCGTGGCACATGGCGCGCATGCTCCAGGCCGCGGACGCCTTCCCGATGAACATAGGCTTCACCGGCAAGGGCAACGCCAGCCTGCCGCTGCCGCTGGAAGAGCAGGTACGCGCCGGCGCCATCGGCCTGAAGCTGCACGAGGACTGGGGCACCACCCCGGCGGCCATCGACAACTGCCTGTCCGTGGCCGATCGCCTCGACGTGCAGGTGGCGATCCATACCGACACCCTCAACGAATCCGGCTTCGTCGAAACCACCCTCGCCGCGTTCAAGGGCCGCACCATCCACACCTACCACACCGAGGGCGCCGGTGGCGGCCACGCACCGGACATCATCAAGGCCTGCGGCTTCGCCAACGTGCTGCCCAGCTCGACCAACCCGACCCGGCCCTTCACCCGCAACACCATCGACGAACACCTGGACATGCTCATGGTCTGCCACCACCTGGACCCGAGCATCGCCGAGGACGTGGCCTTCGCCGAGTCACGCATCCGCCGCGAGACCATAGCCGCCGAGGACATACTCCACGACCTCGGCGCCTTCAGCATGATCAGCTCCGACAGCCAGGCCATGGGCCGCGTCGGCGAAGTGATCACGCGCACTTGGCAGACCGCCGACAAGATGAAAAAACAGCGCGGCGCACTGGACGGCGACGGCGCGCGCAACGACAACTTCCGCGCCAAGCGCTACATCGCCAAGTACACCATCAACCCGGCGATCACCCACGGCGTCGCCCATGAAGTGGGCAGCATCGAAGTGGGCAAGCTGGCCGACCTGGTGCTCTGGCGTCCAGCGTTCTTCGGCGTGAAGCCAAGCCTGAT
Organism: Pseudomonas sp. MT3; assembly: GCF_054720805.1. NCBI lineage: Bacteria > Pseudomonadati > Pseudomonadota > Gammaproteobacteria > Pseudomonadales > Pseudomonadaceae > Pseudomonas > Pseudomonas sp. MT3. The sequence continues at coordinate 112,500 of NZ_JBTVPY010000015.1, read as the reverse complement.
CCTCAAGGGCGGCGCCATCGCCGCGAGCCTGATGGGCGACGCCAACGCGTCGATTCCGACGCCGCAGCCGGTGCACTACCGGCCGATGTTCGCGAGCTTTGGCGGCAGCCGCCACGCCACTTGCCTGACCTTTCTCAGCCAGGCCGCGTTCGACCTCGGCGTGCACCACGAACTGGGCCTGCGCAAGGCCATCGGCGTGGTGAAGGGCTGCCGCAGCGTGCAGAAGACCGACCTGATCCACAACGCCTACCTGCCGCACATCGAGGTCGACGCGCAGAACTACCAGGTACGCGCCGACGGTCAGTTGCTGTGGTGCGAACCGGCTGACGTGCTGCCGATGACGCAGCGGTATTTTCTCTTTTGAGGCAGGCTCCTCCGTGCTCGGCCACGGCGCAACGAGAGCAGGGGTGGACGGATCGAGGTCGAACAGGCCGACGGTAGCGTGCTGGTGCCGCTGAGACCGACCGCGCCGACGTCCGGAAACAGAAAACGGCGCTGTCGGGCGCCGCTTTCATAATCGGATCGAGGCATTTCAGCGCAACTGGCTGTCCTTGCTGCCGCGTCGGTTGTAACCGGAATAGGCCGCCTGCTCCTTGTCATGCTCGGCCTGGCAGTTCACGCACAGGCGCACGCCGGGGATAGCCTTGCGCCGCGCCTCGGGGATCGGCGCATCGCATTCCTCGCAATGGGTCAGGCTCTCGCCCTTGGGCAACTGGTTGCGCGCCCGTGCGATGGCGTCCTCGATGGTGCTGTCGATCTGCTCCTGAACCGCTCCGTCGTTTGCCCAGCCGCTGGCCATGGCGACCTCCGTCGATTGATCACTATTCATACAGATATGAAGGGTGTCTGAGGCAATTGCAAGGGGTCGCCGTCCTGAGGCGAAACGGCGCATTACACCAGCATTATCGGACTCATCTTACAGGCAGAGCGGAGCATGAAACCGAGAATGGCGCCCTCCACGTCATCCAAGGAACCCATCATGCGATTCGTTTACGCGCTGTTCGCCGGTCTGATGCTGACGGGAGCGCTGCCCGGCCTCGTATCCGCTGCCGAGGCCAGCGCCCGTCAGACCGATCCGCTGTTGCAGGATATCGAGCGCTATCTGCTGCTCTACGCGGCCACCGGCGATGATCGCTTCCTGACTCGGCTGGACAGCCTTGGCGTGGTGTTCGAAAGCCAGCTCGGCGAGCAGAAGCAAGCCAGGACGCTGAAGGACATCTGGCAATTGCATCAGCAGACGCTGAGCAAGGTGCGCGATGCTCACACCAAGAAGGACGTCGATCTGAAAGAAGCATTGCAGCAGACCCAGGAGGTCGCCGAACTGTTCGACAGCTTCCTGGAGAGTTCCTCGGACAGCGTACCGTCGATGCGCGGAGAACTGCGCGAACTGGCGCTGCTGGAAGCCCGGAAGGCCAACCGCAAGTTACTGGGCGAGCCGTCCGCGACGCAGAGCGAACGCATCGAAGCGCTGTGTGCAAGCCTGCAGTCCCGCCTTGAGGCCTTGCCGGACAATCCCGCGCGCGACAGCCTGATGGCGCACTGGACATTCCTGCGCAAGAGCCAGGCGGCCGGTGGCACCCTGCTCTACCCGTTCAACGCGCAGATCGAGTACCTCAGCAGCCATATCCCCCAAAGCTGAGTGGGGAACGGAAGGAGTCTTACTCCTTCACTTCCATGTATTCCCGTGCCCAGATCTGGTACTCCTCGGGCAGGGTGTATTTCTTCGCCAGCTCCGACGCGGTGAGATCGGAGGCGTGCACGCCGCGCTGCTCGCGCAGGCAGTCGTAGGTCGCCTTGATCGCCGCGAAGTAGGCGGCGTGGCCGTCCACCACGATACGCACGCCCAATTCCGCCAGGCGCTGGTCGTCGCGTAGCGCCGGGTTGCCGTAGGACACCAGCATCAGCGGCACGGAGAGGTGGCGGGAGATCGCCTCCAGGTGGTCGAAGTCGCGGATACCGACCATGCAGATGCCGTCGGCGCCGGCGGCCTGGTAGGCCAGGGTGCGGCGGATAACGTCGTCCACTTCCAGCACTTCGGCGTTGGTGCGGGCGATGATCGCCATGTCTTCGTCGATGCGCGCCTCGATGGCCGCTCGGATCTTGCCCACGCCTTCTTCCACGCTGATCAGGTCGGTGGACTTGCGGCCGAACTGCGCCGGCAGCAGGGTGTCCTCGATGGTCAGCGCGGCCACGCCGGCGCGTTCCAGCTCGACCACGGTGCGCATGGTGTTCAGCGCGTTGCCGTAGCCGTGGTCGGCGTCAGCGAGCACCGGCAGGCGAGCCACACGGCCGATGCGGGTGGCCTGCTCGACGAACTCGCTGAGGGTGATCAGGGCGAAGTCCGGCGCCGCCAGAACTTGTAGTGAAGCTACAGAACCACCCAGGATACCTACCTCGAACCCCAGGTCCGCGGCGATGCGCGCCGACATCGGATCGAACACCGAGGCGGTGTGGTAGCAGGAGGAGGAAGTCAGTAAGGCGCGAAATTCCTTGCGCAATTCGTGAAAGGAGGCTCTGTGCATGGTGGGGTCCAACGGCTTATACGGGGTGGGAAAGAAAAATCAGTGGGCAAAAACTCTTGTAGGAAAACTACAGGAACGCAATGTAGCAAAACTACAAGCTACTCCCCAAGCCCTCTTTGCCACCACCGCTTCCCGACAGATACCCTGGCTTTCCCCACACGCTCGCGTAAACTGCGCGGCCGTTTTTTCTCCGGACACCCGCGCACCATGTTCCAGACCACTGAAGCCCGCGCCCTGGGCATCGACTTCGGCACCTCCAACTCCACCGTCGGCTGGTGGCGTCCGGGCACGGAACCGCTGATCACCCTGGAAGACGACAAGATCACCCTGCCCTCGGTGATCTTCTTCAACGTCGAGGAGCGTCGCCCGGTGTACGGCCGCCTGGCCCTGCACGAGTACCTGGAAGGCTACGAAGGCCGCCTGATGCGCTCGCTGAAAAGCCTGCTGGGCTCCTCGCTGCTGAAAAGCGAGACCACCGTGCTGGGCAGTGCCATGCCGTTCAAGGACCTGCTGGGGCTGTTCATCGGCGAGCTGAAGAAACGTGCCGAGGCCGTCGCCGGCCGTGAGTTCGACGCCGTGGTGCTGGGCCGTCCGGTGTTCTTCGTCGACGACGATCCCAAGGCCGACCAGGAAGCCCAGGACACCCTGGTGGCCGTGGCGCACAAGCTCGGCTTCAAGGAGGTCTCCTTCCAGTACGAACCGCTGGCCGCGGCCTTCGACTACGAGCGCGGCATCCAGCGCGAAGAACTGGTGCTGATCGTCGACATCGGCGGCGGTACTTCCGACTTCTCGCTGGTGCGCCTGTCGCCGGAGCGCCGTGAAGTGGCCGACCGCCACGGCGACATCCTCGCCACCGGCGGCGTGCACATCGGCGGCACCGACTTCGACAAGCAGTTGAGCATCCAGGGCGTGATGCCGCTGTTCGGCTACGGCAGCCGGATGAAGAGCGACGCCTTCATGCCGACCAGCTACCACCTCAACCTCGCCACCTGGCACACCATCAACGCGGTATATGCGCAGAAGTCCCAGCTGGCGCTGCAGAACATGCGCTACGACATCGTCGACGCCACCGGCATCGACCGCCTGTTCAAGCTCATCGAGCAGCGCGCCGGCCACTGGCTGGCGATGCAGGTGGAAGCCAGCAAGATCGAACTGTCCGACGCCGATCGCCGCGATATCGACCTCGCGCGCGTCGAGGCCGGCCTGGTCGCCGAGCTGAGCCGCGAGCTGTTCGAAGGCGCCATCGGCCCACTGCTGGAGCGCGTGCGCGGCAGCATCGGCGAACTGCTCAACTCCGCCGACGTGGATCCGGCGCGGGTCGACAGCGTGTTCTTCACCGGCGGCTCGTCCGGCGTACCGGCGCTGCGCCAGAGCGTGGCGGCGATGCTGCCCAACGCCCGGCACGTGGACGGCGACCGCTTCGGCGGCATCGGCAGCGGCCTGGCCATCGAAGCGAAGAAGCGCTACGGCTGAGCAGCGCTGCCCCGGCGGCCCCTCGCCCCGGGGCCGTCGCCGCCCCCGCCGTGCGCGGATTGCGCCGGAGCGCACTGACGCCCGTCCCGCCTTGCGCTAGCGTTGAGAATCATCCCCTCACGCTGGAAGCCGCCATGTCACTCCTCCGTCTCGCCATCCTCGTCAGCCTGCCGTGTGCGCTCGCCGCCTGCGGCCTGGGCGAAACGGCCGCCACCGCAACCACCGCGGCCAGCCTGCAAGCCCAGCGGGCGCAACAGGCCCAGCAGCAGATGCAACAGATCAAACAGCAGATCGACCAGGCCAATGTGCAGAACCAGCAACGCCTGGACGATGCGCTGAAAGACGCGCAATAGCGCAGATTTCTCGAACTCCCCGGCCGCGTTGCCGCTCCAAGTTGTGCAAGTGCGTCGCTCACACCAAGCCGCTTCGAACCCAGGAGAGCCCTATGGACAAACGATCACTGCTGGCATTGCTCGTACTGGCGTCATTGGCGGGCTGCGCCTCCACCAGGGTGCAGAACCCGGTCAACTACATCACCTTCCGCGACGAGCCGCTGGTCCGCAATGTCGACAAAGGCATGACCGGGGAACAGGTGCTGCGCATCGGCGGGCCACCCTCGGCCACGCAGAAGCGCCTGATGAATCCCGGTAGCTGCAACAGCTACATCCTCAGCAAGGATGGCCAGCAGCAGCCCTTCTACGTCAGCTTCGACGGCAGCGGCAAGGTCGATGGCTCGGGCTTCATGAGCTGTTCCGAACTGGACCGCCACGAGCGCGACTACCAGCCCTGAGCCCACGGCCCTCGTCCCTTCCGGACGAGGGCCGTCTCCCGCCGCTCAGCGCAGCGCCTCGATCAGTTCATCCTTGCGCATGCGCCAGCGCCCGCGGATGCCCTTGCGCCCGGCCCGCTCGAGCAACTGCTCGCGGGTCAGCTCCGCCAGGGGTGCCAGGCTCCGCCCGCCGGGCTTGGGCGATGTGCCCTTGCGGGTCTTGGCCGCGCGCCGTGCCGAGGCGCTGCGGGCCATGCCCTTGGCCTCTTCGCTCTTGCGTTGAGCGCCGCCACCCTTGCGTTCGCCGCCGCCGGACTGGCGATTGACCGTGGCCCAGGCCAGCGCCTCGGCTTCCTCGCGGCTCATTCCCAGGTGCCGGTAGCTCTCTTCGATATGCGCTGCCTTGCGCTTCTGGCGGGCGCTGTACAGGCTCTTGTCTCCACGGGGCATGACGTTCTCCTTGCTCGAAGGTCTACCGAGAGTGGACCGGCCCCGCGTTGAAATATTCACTCCGATGTGCCGCCGTCTATCATGCGAACACCCAGCCAGGAGCCCACACCATGAAACACCGGATCATCGAACTGCCCGCCTTCACCGTGGTGGGCCTGGAGTATCGGGGCAACGCTCCCGGCGACAGCATCGGCCAGCTCTGGCAGCGCTTCCTGCCGCGCGAGCACGAGATCGGCGCCAGCGTCCGGGACAAGTACGCCTATGGCGTCTGCACCCAGCTGCCGGGCGGCGAGTTCCACTACATCGCGGCGCTGCCGGTGGAGGCCGACGCCGCGGTGCCCGACGGTATGCTGAAGTTCGAGGTGCCGGCGCAGAAATACGCCGTATTCACCCACATCGGCCCGGTACAGGGGATCACCGACAGCTTCCAGGCCATCTATTCCAGTCTGCTCGCCCGCGCCGGTCTCACGCCGCGCAAGGGGATCGACCTGGAACGCTACACCGAACGCTTCCTCGGCCCGGAGAATCCGGCCTCGGAAACCGACCTGTACATTCCGGTCTATTGACCCAGTCTGCCGCCAGCCCCGCCTCTATTTGCGCTTGCCCGGCGCCGGCGCCTTCGCCGGCTGCTTCATCTGCTGCAGCAGCGGCCCGCACTGGTTGTCGTCCTTCTGGCTGGGCGCCACCAGTGCCAGCAACGCGGCGGCCGGCGCCACCGCCACGCCCAGCGCGAGCATGCCCGCGCCGCGCAGTACCAGCGGCCCGCTGTGTACTCCGGCGCGGGGATTCTTGAAGGTGCCCTGGACGTAGAGCGGCGAGCGCAGCGAGAAGATGCGCAGCCCCTTGCTCTCGGGAATCACGTCCAGGTCCAGCTGCTCGGTGGCGAAGTTGGCGGTGCCCTGCACGTTGATGATGGCGTTTTCCGTGTCGAACACGAATACCCGTGGCTGCGCCAGGCCCCGGGTGATGCCGACATCGGCGGCGGCGCAGTTGATCTTCACCTCGTCATCGCCGAACAGCTTGGCCACCACGTAGTTACCCAGGTTCAGGCCGGCGATCTCCATCAGCCCCTTGCTGATCCGCCCATCGTTGATCAGCAGTTTCATCTGCCCGTTGGCGCCGCCGAGGATGCTCGCCACCGAGTTGCCGGTGCCGCTGAGCGCGGCGTCGCCGTTGAGCTCGCCGAAGCTGGTCTGCATTGGCGCGAAGCTGGGGAACAATTGCTTGAGCTTGAAGCCGCGCGCCTTCAGTTCCACCTGGCTCTGCATCGGCGTCTTGCCGCCGTCCAGGCGGATGTGTGCATCCAGCGCGCCACCCGCCACGCCGAAACGCAGCGGCTCCAGGGTCAGTTGGCCATCGTTGAGCACCAGGTGGGTATAGAGGTCGCTGATCGGCAGCTTGTCGCTGTGCACGATGCGCTTGCCGGTGAACTCCACGTCGGCATCCATCGCGCGCCAGCGATCGGTGCGGAAGGCTTCCACCGGCAGCACCTTGTCCGGCGGCTGACGGCTGGCCTGGCCGCGCGCCTGCTTGTCCTTGTTCGAATCGGCACCGATCAGCGGGCCCAGGTCGACCATGCGCAACTGCTCGGAACGCAGCTTGCCGGAGAGCTTGGGACGCGGCTGGCGATTGACGAACAACAGGCTGCCGTGGAGATCACTGCCGCCGACCTTGCCGTTGAAGTCCTCATAGTGGAAGGTCGCGCCGTCGGGGTCCTTCAGTTGCGCCGTGAGGCGACCGTCGGTCTCGTAGGCCGGGGTATCGGGCAGGGTCACGCCGGTGAGCGGGAACAGGTTGGCCATGCTGCTGCCGGCCAGCTTCAGGCGCAGGTCGAGCGCGCCCAGGTTCAGCGGATCGGTCAGCCGGCCGACCACACTGGCGCGGGTGCTGCCGGCGGCGATATCCGCCTGCACCGGGAAGGGCTTGGCGGCGTCCTGCAACGCCAGCATGCCGCCCACCTTGCCGGCACCGTTCAACGGCAGGCCCTTGTACTCGCCCTTGAGCTTCCAGCCGAACACATAATCCTGGATATCCGCCGCGCCCGCCCCGGCCAGCGCCTTGCCGGCCAACTGACCGAAGGGCACCGGCTTGCCGAGGGGGTCCACCAGTAGCTCCAGGCGGGTCCCGAGGCTCCGGTCATCGAGGGTGATGCGTCCCTTGTCGAAGCCGATCTCGCCGATCTCCAGCGTCCAGGACGACGGCTCGGGACTGGGCTCCGCCTCGCGCCTGGGCAGCTCGAAGGTCCAGGTGGCGCGGCCGTCGGCCAGGCGCAGCAGGTCCGCGCTGGGGCGTGTGAGGATGATCTGCGGGATCTTCACGGTCCGCCAGAGCAACGGCAATGGCGCCAGGCGGAACTCGACCTTTTCCAGGCTGGCGAACCGATCCTGGCTGTCCGGGCGGGTGGCCCAATCGGGATTGCCGAGCGTGATGTCGGCGGCGCTGAAATGCGGCCAGGGCACCCAGGCCCGCCAGCCGCCCTCTTCCGGCTCGGTACGCCAGAGCACCTGCAAGTCGCCGTTGATGGCGAAGGAGCGCCCCAGTTCGGCGGACACCTTCTCGTTGATCATCGGCTTCACCTGGTTCCAATCGAAGGTGGCGATGAAGACCAGCAAGGCCGCGAGGAGCGCGACGAGGCCGGTGACGGTCCAAAGGCAGATTCGCTGGCCGCGCGTCATACATGAACTCCCTGGTTGCCGCGTCGGTGGAAGGCCTGGCATCCCGGCGCCAGAGCCCGTGCATGGGGTGCGATGAAACCACGGTCGCCGGAGTCCGCCGTGTCGGCATTCTCCCTTGGTCCGTCAGTTTGGACCACCGTTGCCGGGGTAAATCTCCCGCAACAGACGGTACAACGACCGACGCCGGCGTACGAAACGCCTCCTGCCAGGGAAGGAAAGCCTGCAAACACCCTGGGGCCTCTCGCCAGACTCCGCCGCTCCACAGCCCGCCACTGAAACAGTGAAAGTGGCGTTCCAGAGCGATCCTGAGTAGCTTTTCGAGAAATATATCGATCAATTAAATACTAACGATTACACCGATAGCCTCCATCGAGGCCATTGATAGATGACAGATTTAATTATCAACTAATTGTTTTAAAAGAATAAATATAACAATCATCGACATCGATACAGACTATCTCCCCAGATCGTTTTCCAATCGACAATCCAGAACAGATACTGAGCCCGTGTCCAACGAACTCTCCCACTCTTTCTGGAGCCGCATCATGAAACGCACCCTCGTACTTGGCCTTGCCCTCTCCGTACTTGCTGCCAATGCCGCTTTCGCCGGCGCCCAGCAAGAGTCCCCGGTTGTGAACGCCAGCCACGTTCAGATGCTGGTCCAGGACGGCGCCGAACGCACCCTGGATCAACAACAGAAACAACTGGACGCAGCCAAGGCCCGCATTGCCGAGAACGGCTCGAGCCAGACGGTCGACCGCCTGCACAAGGACATGAGCGTTGCCGAAAACGGCTCCAGCCAGACCATCGACCGCCTGCACAAGCAACTGGGCGTTGCCGAGAACGGTTCGAGCCAGTCGGTCGACCGTCTGCATAAGGACATGAGCGTTGCCGAAAACGGCTCCAGCCAGACCATCGACCGCCTGCACGGCAACATGGTCGCCGAATCCGGTGGCGATACCGTCTTCGACGCCCACCTCAAAGCCTGATCCACGCCGTACGCCGCAAGGCGCCAGAAAAGCCCGGCCACGCCGGGCTTTCTTATGCCCGGGATCGCTGCAACAGCACCCTCGATGCAAGGCCAGCCCGGTTTTGTAACGGCATCCTACCCAGCGCATCGCCGCGAACGCCTGGAAGCACCGCCCCAGAGTGCTTTCCGTCGCTCCATCATTTCCAGCGATAGTTGAAATTAGCCCCCTAAATAATCGACATCGTTGATCCACTGTATTGAGAAGCATCGTTTTTAAATCGATTAATCCGAAGGGAAAATGAACCCGTAGCCAGAAACTTCCTCCCCCTTTGGAGCCGCACAAAATGAAACGTCAGATCGCCCTCAGCCTTGCACTCACCTCCCTGATGACCGCCAACGCCGTCTTCGCCGCCCCGGCCATCCTGACTCCCGCCGCCCAGCCGCAAATCATCGCCCAGGACGGTTCCGACCGTACCATCGACCGCCTGCACAAGCAGATGGGCGAAGAAGTCCGCGTGGCCGACAACGGCACCGAACGCACCATCGATCGTCTGCACAAGCAGATGAGTGAAGAGGCCCGTGTCGCCGCCAACGGTTCCGAGCACACCATCGACCGTCTGCACCAGGAAATGAACCAGGCTCGCGTCGCCGAGAATGGCTCCGAACACAGCGTCGATCGCCTGCACGGCAACATGGTTGCCGAATCCGGTGGCGATATCGTCTTCGACGCCCACCTCAAAGCCTGATCCAGCAGTACGCCGCAAGGCGCCAGAAAAGCCCGGCCTGTGCCGGGCTTTCTTATTTCCGAAGCGGTCCGGGGTTTGCATCGTCACGACGACACCCCAAGGAGCCGCCCATGCACGCATCCCCCCTGAACATCCGCGACGCCCACCCGGATGACCTGTCCACCATCGCCGCGATCTACCGCCACTACGTGCTGCACTCCTGTGCCACCTTCGAGGAAACGCCGCCCACAACCGCCGAGCTGGAACAGCGGTACGCCGGCGTCGTCGCCAGCGGCCTGCCCTACCTGGTGGCCGAATGCGAGGGGGAGGTGCTGGGCTACTGCTACGCCACGCCGTTCCGCCAGCGCCCGGCCTACCGCTTCACCCTGGAGAACTCGGTCTACGTGCGCCACGATGCAAGCGGCCAGGGAATCGGCAGCGCCCTGCTGCGGACACTGCTGGCGCGCTGCGGGCGCGGCCCGTGGAAGCAGGTGATCGCCGTGGTCGGCGACAGCGAAAACCACGCCTCGCGGGCGCTGCATCGGCGTTTCGGATTCCGCGAGGTGGGTGTGCTGGAGAAGGTCGGCTTCAAGCTCGGCCGCTGGGTGGACACCGTCTACCTGCAGCGCGAGCTGAACCCGTGAAGTAGCGTCAGGCCTTGGTTTCGGCGCTATCCGGCTCGCCATCGGAGCGGCCGATGGTCGCCGGTGCTTCCACCACCAGTTCCTCCGGCACCTCGTCGACGCGTGGGTCGAGGGTGGCGGCCATCGGGCTGACGGTATCGGGCATGGCCACGTGGTGCAGCGGCGCCTCGTCGACGCGGTGCACGCCGGTCACGCGCTTGGGCTGGACCCAGAAGATCAGCACCAGCGCATAGGCCGACACCAGCATGTAGAACATGCCCGGCCCGAAGTGACGCATCATCGCGCCGGCGAACAGCGGGCCGATACAGGCGCCGACGCCGTAGGTGGTCAGCAGCATCGCCGACAACGCCACGCGGCGCGGCTGCTCGACATGGTCGTTGGCCAGCGCCACCGCCAGCGGATAGAGGGTGAACAACAGCATGCCGGTCACGAAACCATTGGCCAGCAACGCCCAGTACGGCAGCGAAACCAGCCCCCACATCGGCACCGACGCCAGGCACAACAGCAGCGCGTTGCCGCGAATCAGCCAGCTGCGGTTCATCCGGTCCGACAGCCAGCCCAGCGGCCACTGCGCACAGAAGCCGGCGATGATGCACATGCCGACGAACAGGCTCGACTGCGAGGTATCCAGGCCGTTGCGCGCCGCATACACCGGCGCCAGGCCGTAGAAGGCGCCGACCATCAGGCCGGCGACGAAGATGGTGCCCAGCGATTGCGGTACGCGCTTCCAGAAGAAACCGATTTCCAGCGGCGCCGCCACCAGCTTGGCCGGGTGCACCCGGCGGGTCAGCGCCAGCGGGATCAGGCAGGAGGAGAAGCACATGGCGACCAGCAGCAGCGGCTTGTAGTCCAGCGCCGGGCTCATCGCCAGCAGTCCCTGGCCAATCACCAGGCCGGCGTCCACCGCCACCATGTAGCCGGCGAACACCTTGCCGCGCTGGTGTCCTTCGGCCTGCTCGTTGAGCCAGCTCTCGATCACCATGTACTGGTTCATCATCACCGCGCCCATCACGAAGCGCAGCACCACCCAGACTTCCAGCTGCGAGACCAGCGCGTGGATCAGCACGATCACCGTCGCCAGCCCCGCACAGGCCACGTAGGAGCGGATGTGGCCGAAACCGGCGATCAGCTTGTGACCGAACTTGCCGCCGCAGACCAGGCCGAAGTAGTAGGCGGCCATCAGGCCACCGACCCACAGGTCGCTGACGCCTTCCTGGGTCAGGCGCAGGCCCATGTAGGTGGTGAACAGGCCGGAGCCGGCCAGCATCAGCAAGGTGGCGGTATAAAGCGCGGGAAAGGTGACGAGCGGGCTGAACATGGCGAGTCCGGCAGACAGTGGGGATGGGGATGGGACGGCGAGATGACCGTCCGACATCGGACAGCGGCCGCCCGGCAAAGATCACATGGCGTGACGCCGAGCGCATTATGGCCGGCGACCGGTGCGCCGGCTATCGGCTGCGCGTCCGCCGGCAAATCGGGGAAACCATTCCGCCAGCCGGCCCCTCCAATGCAGTATGTGGCCGGAGAATCGCCATGCTGCTCCAGGATATCAAGCCGTTCCTGCTCTACTGCACCCTGATCAACTACGTCATCCTGCTGATCTGGTTCGCCGCCTTCAGCTTCGCCCACGACGGTCTCTATCGCCTGCATTCGCGCTGGTTCAAGATTTCGCCCGAGCACTTCGACGCGCTGCACTATGGCGGCATGGCCGTGTACAAGATCGGCGTGCTGGTGCTGAATCTGGCGCCGCTGATCGCCCTCCACCTGCTCCAGTGACACCGCGCCCTGCGACGAAATGACCGCCCGTCCAATAGCTAAGTGCTGAAATTTATTGGAAATATTCGTGTCGTAGGGTGCACGCAGTTTGAAGGAGATCCCCCGTGCACCACGCTACTCGCAGCCTGCGAAAAACCCTCGACGCCGTTGCCGCCAACAACGAAGCCACGGCGCTGGAAATCATGCGAGCCGTCGATCAGGTCCAGGACGACCTGCTGCGGCAGAAGTTGCTCAAAGCCATCCACCACCTCAACCAGGACGCCACCGACCTGCGCGCCCTGCGCGAGGAAGTCAACGCGCCGCTGAGCCGGCGCGCCTGATCCGCCTCACCCATTCGCCGCCGCGTTGGGCAGGCGGTAGATCCAGATTCGCCGGATGACCGTGGCGAACTGTGCGGACAGCCGGCCGCTGTTGTAGGTCTGGCCGTAGCGCGCGGCGATCTCGCGTACCTGGCGCGACAGCTCGGCGTAGCGGCGCGCCGGCAGGTCGGGGAACAGGTGGTGTTCGATCTGGTGGCTGAGGTTGCCGGTGAGAATGTGGAACAGCCGCCCGCCCTCCAGGTTGCTCGATCCGCGCAGTTGGCGCAGGTACCAGTGGCCGCGCGTCTCGTTCTCCAGCACCTGCGGCGGGAACACTGCGGCCTTTTCGGTGAAATGGCCGCAGAAGATCACCGTGAAGGTCCACAGGTTGCGCATCAGGTTGGCGATCACGTTGCCCAGCAGTACCGCGCCGAACGCCCCGCTGAATAGCCCCAGCAGCGGGAACACCGCGTAATCCTTGATCCACTGGCGGCCAACCTTGGCGTTGAACTGGCGCAGCAGCGGGCGCAGCTCGTCCCGGCTCATGCGGCCCTTCAGGTACTTGTCCAGGCGCAGGTGCTGGATGGCCACGGCGTACTGGAACAGTAGCGCCTGGAGCGTCACCCACAGCGGCTGCCAGCGGTAGAAGGGTTTCCACTTCTGCTCGGGGAACAGGCGCACCACGCCGTAGCCGACGTCGTCGTCCTTGCCCAGCACGTTGGTGTAGGTGTGATGGATGTGGTTGTGGGTGTGCCGCCAGAAGTCCGAGGGGCCGACGATATCCCACTCATAGGTGCGCCCGGCGAATTCCGGGTCGTTCATCCAGTCGTACTGGCCATGCATGACATTGTGGCCCAGCTCCATGTTCTCCAGGATCTTGCCCAGCCCGAGCAGGAAGGTGCCGAGCAGCCAGGTGGGCGGGAACCAGCCGGCCATCAGCAGCGCACGGCCGCTCCAGCAGCAGAAGCGCACCGCCGCGCGGATACGGCGGATGTAGCGGGCGTCGGTCTCGCCCAGATCGTGCAGGGTGAGCTGGCGCAGGGCGTCCAGTTCGGCACCGAAGGACGCCAGCTCGGCGGCGGATAGATCGCGGTCGTCGCGCATGGGGAATTTTTTCCTGGGCCTGGATCAGAGGTCGACGGTCAGGTCGCCCTGGGGCGCGCTGATACAAATACGGATGGGCTGACCCGGCTCGCTGAACAGCTCGCCGCTGCGCAGGTCGCGCACGCAGCCGCTGACCAGGGTGCAGGTGCAGCTGGCGCAGACGCCCTGGCGGCAACCGTGGGCCGGACGCAGGCCGATGGCTTCGGCCTGTTCCAGCAGGCTGCGGCGGCTGTCGCCGGCGACTTCCAGCGCGCTGCGGGCAAAGCGTAGGCTCACCGATCTGGCGGGCTCACCCTCGTCCCAGCGCGGCGGGCTGAAGCTTTCCAGCTGAAGGCTGCGGCTGCTCGCCCCGAGCGCCTGGCGCACGCTGTCGACGAAGCCGCCGGGGCCGCAGGCCAGTACATGGCGCTCGCCCAGCGCCTGGACATGCTCAAGGTGAAAACGCCCGCGCAACTCGCCGCTCACCGGCGCATCGCCGCTCAGGGCCCAGCGCAGTTCGAGGTTGGGATGCTGCCGCGCCAGCGTCTCCAGCGCGGAGACGAACGCGCGCTGGCCACGCTCGCGGACGTAATGCAGCAGCGTCACCGGCCCGTTATAGCCACGCGCCAGCGCCTCGCGCAGCAGGCCGAGCAGGGGCGTCAGCCCACTGCCCGCCGCCAGCAGCAGTACACCCTGCCCGTCCTGCGGCCAGCTCAGGTCGCCGTCCGGCCGGCCCAGCTCCAGCACCTCGCCCACCGCCAGTTGGTGCAGCAGGTAGGAGGACACGCGGCCGCCGGGCTGCAGCTTCACCGCGAATTCCAGGCAACCGTCCGCGGCGATGCGGGTCAGACTGTAGCTGCGGCTGCAGCGCACGCCATCGCGCTCGATGTACAACTGCACGTGCTGGCCGGGCTGCGCCCCGCTCCAATGGGCGTTCGGCCGCAAGCGCAGTTCGAGCATGTCGTCCGCCACCCATTGCCGCGCCTCGACTCGAGCGTACACCCGGTCCAGCGCCCAGCCGGGATTGAGCGTACGCAGCACGGCATCGACATCCGACTCGCGCAGCCACTGGCCGCGCACCAGGGCGCGCAAGGGCACGAGCAGCGGCCGGAGCAGGCGCAAGCCGGCGAAAGGAAGGATCGACATGAGCGACACCGAATAGTAAACAGATGTTCACTAAAATCTCATGCATGGGAGATTTCAGTCAACACATGTTCACTGTGTTGTGTAGGAACTTCCCCTGCGCCAACCGGCATTTGCTAGAGTGCCTGCGCTCTCGCCTCAGCCTTCGCCATGGAACGCATCGCCGTATGTCCACTCCCCGCGCCGAACAGAAACAGCAGACCCGCCTGGCCCTGATGAATGCCGCCCGGAGTCTGATGGACAGCGGGCGCGGCTTCGGCAGCCTGAGCCTGCGGGAAGTGGCGAAGACGGCGGGCATCGTGCCGGCGGGCTTCTACCGGCACTTCGCGGACATGGATCAGCTCGGCCTCGCGCTGGTAGCCGACGTCGACGAAACCTTCCGCCAGACCCTGCGCGCGGTGCGGCGCAACGAGTTCGAGCTGGGCGGCGTGATCGAAGCCTCGGTACGCATCTTCCTCGACGCGGTCAGCGCCAACCGCACCCAGTTCCTCTTCCTCGCCCGCGAGCAGTACGGCGGCTCGCTGCCGATCCGCCAGGCCGTGGGCGAGCTGCGCCAGCGCATCACCGACGACCTCGCCGCCGACCTCGTGCTGCTGAACAAGCTGCCGCACCTGCAGGCACAGGACCTCGACGTGATCGCCGACCTGGTGGTGAAGACGGTATTCGCCACCCTGCCCGAGCTGATCGACCCGCCGGCCGACACGCTGCCCACGCACCTGTCGCCGGAGGCCAAGGTCACCCAGCAACTGCGCTTCATCATGATCGGCGCCAAGCACTGGACGGGGATAGGTTCTCGGCCCTGACCAATTCCCATGGGGCGCATAACGCCCCAAGCGTTATCCGCCCTATGCACTGACCCGAGCGCAGGGGCTTCCCTGCAGGAGCGAGCTTGCTCGCGAACCAACCCGCAGCGGACTCTGTTCGCGAGCGATGACTGGGCGTCCCCCTCGCGCCTACAAAAAGCACATCCGCCCCGCCTTGGTGCGCACCGTTTTCGTGCGCACCACCCTTGCGCGCAAGCACCACTCCTGATCGCTCGGACAAGCGCTGCAGCCCGCGCCAGCATTGACGCGGGTCCGCACTGGCAAGCCCCTTGCTGTAGCACCGCCATTGCTACTGCCGGACGCTGCCATGCTGGTCATCCACCAACGAACCGAACCCCGCGAGCACTGGGACGCCGAACTGCGCCTGAACTTCGAGGCGCGCAGCAAGAGCCGCCTGCGCTGCTTCACCAGTACTGGCGAAGATGTCGGCCTGTTCCTCGAACGCGGCCAGGCGCCGCTGACGGACGGCGAGTGCCTGCTGGCCAACGACGGTCGCGTGGTGCGCGTCTGCGCGGCGCCGGAAAAGCTCCTCCACGTTACCTGCGCCAACGCCCGCGAGCTGAACCGCGCGGCCTATCACCTGGGCAACCGCCACGTCGCCTTGCAGGTCGGCGAGGGCTGGCTGCGCCTGCTCGACGACTACGTGCTCAAGGCCATGCTCGACCAGCTCGGCGCCACGGTGGAGGCCATCGAAGCGCCTTTCCAGCCCGAGCACGGCGCCTACGGTGGCGGCCATCACCACTCGCACCATGGCGAAGAGCAGTTCAATTACGCGCCGAAGCTGCACCAGTTCGGAGTGCGCCGGTGACTTTGCGCCGGCGCATCCCCCTCACCCCAGTCCTCTCCCTCAGGGAGAGGGAGCTGTTCGCTGTGCTTGTGAAGTCCTGTCGTCATGGTTGAGCTTTCAAGACTCTGGTCGCTCCTGCGCCTGGCCAGTCCGCAGCTGCCCATCGGCGGCTACAGCTACTCGCAAGGGCTGGAAAGCGCCATCGACCAGGCTCAGGTGAAAGACGCCGACGAAGCCCGCACCTGGCTCGCCGATCAGTTGCACCTGAACCTCGCACGCTTCGAGGGCCCGCTGCTGGCCGAGCTGCTGCGCGCCGCACAAGCCGCCGACTGGGACGCCCTGCGCGACGCCGCCGAGCGTCACCGCGCCAGCCGCGAGACCCGCGAGCTGGGCCTGGAGAACCGGCAGATGGGCTTCTCCCTCGGCCAATTGCTCGAAGCGCTGCCCGAACTGGACGAGACCGCGCGCGAGTGGCTCGCCACGCAAGCCGAACCCTCCTTCGCCGCCGCCTGGGCGCTGGCCGCCCGCGCCTGGGGTCTATCCCCGGAGCAGGCCCTCGGCGCCTGGCTGTGGAGCTGGCTGGAGAACCAGCTGGCGGTGCTGATGAAGACCCTGCCGCTGGGCCAACTGGCCGCGCAGAAGCTCACCTCGCAATTGCTCCCCGACCTTGACCAGGCCTGCCGCAGCGCACTCGCCAACCCGCCGACGGGCGGCGCGCCCTTCGGCCTGGCGCTGGCCAGCATGATCCACGAAACCCAATACAGCCGTCTGTTCCGCTCCTAGGAGAACTGCCATGACCTCTCAACCTCTTCGCGTCGGCATCGGCGGCCCGGTGGGCTCCGGCAAGACCGCCCTGACCCTGGCGCTGTGCCGCGCCCTGCGCCAGCGCTACAACATTGCCGTGGTCACCAACGACATCTACACCCAGGAGGACGCGCAGTTCCTGGTACGCAACGAGGCCCTGGAGCCGGAGCGGATCATCGGCGTGGAAACCGGCGGCTGCCCGCACACGGCAATCCGCGAGGACGCCTCGATCAACCTGGAAGCCGTGGACCAGCTCAACCGCCGCTTCCCCGGCCTGGACCTGATCCTGGTGGAGTCCGGCGGCGACAACCTCTCGGCCACCTTCAGCCCCGAGCTGTCGGACCTGACGCTGTACGTGATCGACGTGTCCGCCGGCGACAAGATCCCGCGCAAGGGCGGGCCGGGCATCTGCAAGTCCGACCTGCTGGTGATCAACAAGATCGACCTGGCCCCGCTGGTGGGCGCCTCGCTGGACGTGATGGACCAGGACGCCACGCGCATGCGCGGTGACAAGCCCTTCGTGTTCAGCAACCAGAAGACCGGCCAGGGCCTGGCCGAAATCATCGCCTTCATCGAGCGCCAGGGCCTGCTGAGCGCCGCCTGACTTTTTCGCCGCCGCGGATGTCGGCCGCCCCACGACAAGAACCAGGGAGTCTTCCATGCAACTGCGCAAAGCCCTCTACAGTATCGCGCTGCTCCTCACCCCGGCGGTGGCCTTCGCCCATCCCGGCCACGGCGACCACGGCCTGATCGCCGGCCTCGCCCACCCCGTCACCGGTCTCGACCACTTGCTGGCGATGTTCGCCGTCGGCCTCTGGGCAGCACAGCAGCAAGGCGCTGCACGGCTGGCGCTGCCGTGCACCTTCGTCGCGGCCATGCTGGCCGGCGGGCTGGTGGGCTTCGAAGGACTGCAGGTGCCATTCATGGAGACCGGCATTGCCGCTTCGGTGCTGGCGCTGGGGCTGTGCGTGGCGCTGGCGGTGCGTCCGCCGCTATTCCTGGCGATGGGCGCGACCGCACTGTTCGCCCTCGCCCACGGCGTGGCCCACGGGCTGGAACTGCCGGAGCTGAGCAGTCCGTGGCTGTATGCGGCGGGCTTCGTCGCTGCCACTGCCGCGCTGCATGCGGCGGGGTACGGGATCGTGCGCGTGCTGCCGCAGGCGGCTTCGTCCCTGGTGCGCTGCGCCGGGTTGGCGTCGGCGGGCGCCGGGGCGTGGCTGCTGGCGGGCTGAGCCGCCGTCATCGGGCTGGCGAGGCAACCCGCTCGCCAGCCACACGCCCCTGCGTGCCGTTAGAGTGAAATCGGGTAGTTGAAGATC
The DNA here is from genome assembly GCF_054720805.1 of Pseudomonas sp. MT3. Classification (NCBI taxonomy): domain Bacteria; kingdom Pseudomonadati; phylum Pseudomonadota; class Gammaproteobacteria; order Pseudomonadales; family Pseudomonadaceae; genus Pseudomonas; species Pseudomonas sp. MT3. The sequence goes on along the minus strand of NZ_JBTVPY010000015.1, from coordinate 94,237 downwards.
AACCGGGTCTGGTCGAAATCGCTGTTGAAGCTGCGCCGGTTGCTGGCGTGGTTGACCCGCACGTTGAGCTTCTTCAGCACCCCGCTCTGCACCGTGTAGCCCAGTTCCACGTCGCGCTCCCATTCCTTGCCGCCGCTGCCCGCCTTGGTGGTGGCGTTATCACCCTTGCCGTAGCGCACCATGCTCACCAGGCCTGGCACACCCACGGCGGCGAAATCGTAATCGTAGCGCGCCTGCCACGAGCGCTCGTCCTCGTTGGTGAAGTTGCCGTTGAACATGTCGTTGCCCATCGTCCGCCCGCTGCTGCCGTAGACCGACTGCCACATGCCGGTGCCGCCGACCTTCTGCAGGCCGAGGTAGACCGTGTGCCCGCCGCGACTGGCCGAGAGCAGCGCGTAGGCGGTGTGGCTGTCGATGTCGCCGGCCAGGGCGCGGCCATCGTCGCGGTCGAAGAACAGGCCGAGGTTGGCGCCCAGCACCCAGTCGCCCACCGGCTGCTTGTGCAGCAGGTTGAAGTAGCTCTGGGTGTAGATGTCCTCCAGTTGCGCATACCACGCGCCGACCAGGGTGCGCTGGTCGTTGAAGCGGTACTCCGCGCCGGCGTAGTTGAAGGCATCGGACTTCGCCGTCGGAGCCGACCACGACGACAGGTCCTGCAGGTCCGCCGAGTTGCGCAGGCTGACCTGGTCGTAGCGCCCGCCGTACAGGCTCACGCCTTCCCACTCGCGCGACACCAGCGCGGCACCACGGAAGGTCTGCGGCAACAGGCGGCCATCGTCGTAGCGCAACACCGGGATGTCCGGGAGCATCTCGCCGATCTTCAGCTCGCTGGCCGACAGCCGCAGCTTCGCCGCCACTGCCACGCGCCCATATTCGTCAGCGGCCTTGCTGTCGTCATGGACCGGCAGCAGTTCGGAACCACTCTGGTCGCGGCTGCTGTCCAGCTTCACGCCGTACAGGCCCAGGGCGTCGACGCCGAAGCCCAGCGGGCCACGGGTATAGCCGGAGGTGAATTTGAGAATGAAGCCCTGCGCCCACTCGTTGACCAGGCTCTTGCCGGCGCTGTGGTCGCGGAAATCACGGTTGAAGGCGTAGTTGCGCAGCACCAGGTCGGTGCGCGCGTCCTCGAAGAAGCCACCCTCCTCGGCGGCCTGTGTGTGGGTGCAGGCCAGGAGCGGCAGGGCCGCGCAGGCGAGGGACGGCAGTACGCGGGTGTGACGGCTGATCATTGTTATTGTTCTCCGTTTTTTCAGGGGTGCAGCGACCCGGGGCGCGTCCGCGCGGACACGCCCTGGGCTGGATCTGAGGTGTTACCGGTCAGGCATTCAGAAGGGGTAGTGACGCGCCTCCCGCTGCACGCTCACCCAGTGGTCGCGGGTGAACTCGTCGATCGCCCAGTCGCCGTTGAAGCGGCCGAGGCCGGAGTTCTTCTCGCCACCGAATGGCGCGTTGGCCTCGTCGTTGACCGGGATGTCGTTCACATGGGTCATGCCCGCGTGGATACGGCGGGCGAAGCGCACGCCACGGTCGAGGTCGCGGGTGAACACGGCGCTGGCCAGGCCGTACTCGCTGGCGTTGGCCAGCTCCAGCGCATGCTCCTCGTCGCGGGCGCGCAGCAGGCCGATCAGCGGGCCGAAGATTTCATCGCGGGCGATCTCCATCTCCGGGCCGACCTCGCCATACACATGCGGCGCCAGCAACTGCCCCTGCACGCCACCTTCGTACAGCGGCCTGGCACCCTCGCGGCGCGCCAGGGCCACCTTCTCCAGCAAGCCTTCGAGCTGGCGCGCATTGATGATCGGGCCAACCGCCGTCTCCGCCAGTTGCGGGTCGCCGACCTTCACCTGCTTCACCCGCTCGACGAAGCGTTCGGCGAAGGCGTCGTACAGCGCGTCGACGACGATGATGCGGTTGATCGCCATGCAGATCTGGCCCTGATGCAGGAACTTGCCGAACACCGCGGCATTCACCGCCTGTTCGAGGTCGGCGTCCTCCAGCACCACGAACGGGCTGTTGCCGCCCAGTTCCAGCGCCACATGCTTGAGGTGCGCGCCGCCGCTGGCGATGCGCCCGATATTGCGTCCCACCGGCGTCGACCCGGTGAAGGTCACCAGCCCCGGCAGCGGATGCTCGACGAACGCATCGCCGATCTCGCTGCCCGCGCCGACCACCACGCTGAGCACGCCGGCTGGCAGCCCGGCTTCCTCGAAAACCTTCGCCAGCAGCAGGCCGCCGCACACCGGGGTGTCGCTGGCCGGCTTGACCACCACCGCATTGCCCAGCGCCAGGGCCGGCGCCAGCGAGCGCTGGGTCAGGTGCAGGGGGAAGTTCCACGGGCTGATGACACCCACCACCCCGATGGCACTGCGGTACACGCGGCTTTCCTTGCCGGGGACGTTGGAGTCGACGATGCGCCCATGCACGCGGCTGGGGAAGGAGGCGGATTCCAGCGTGATGGCGCGCGCCGCGCCCCACTCCAGCGTGGCCTTCAGGCGGGTGCTGCCGGACTCGCGGATGATCCAGTCGATGATCTCCTCGCGGCGCTTGTCGAACACCGCCACCGCGCGGTGCAGCAGCGCGGCGCGTTCCGCCGGCGGCTGCGCGGCCCAGGCCGGCTGCACCTCGGCGGCCTTGCGGTAGGCGGCATCGAGATCGTCGCGGCCGGCCTGGGGAATCTCCACCAGCAGGCTGCCGTCATACGGATTGCAGTCGCGCAGCGATCTGCCGGTGCTGCCGGTACGCCATTCGCCGGCCAGGGGCTGCAGGTGGAAATCGGTGTAGGTCGAAGCGGTCATGGACGTTCTCCTTTCAAACGGATTTTTCGCGGGCGACGAAGGCGCCGGCGGACTCGCGCGGTCGCACGCGGATGAAACCGATGGCCAGCGCACCCACCACACCGGGCAGGGCGAAGGCGAGGAAGTTCTCCTGGAACGGCAGCTCCAGGGCGAGCAGGCTGCCGCCGAGCATGGGGCCGGCGATGGCGCCGAGCCGACCGATGCCGGCGGCCCAGCCGACACCGGTGGAGCGCACGTGGGTCGGGTAGAACTGCGCGGCGTAGGCGTGAATCACTGCCAGGGTGCCGATGGTGGTGGCGCCGGCGATCACCAGCAGCGTGTTGAGCAGCCACGGGCCGGGGTTGATGCCCAGCGCCGCCAGCGAGGCCGCGGCCAGGGCGAAGAACAGCACCAGCGTGCGCTGGGTGCCCAGGCGGTCGGCGAGCCAGCCACCGAACAGCGCGCCGAGGGTCGCGCCGACGTTCAGGGTGACCAGGAACACCAGGCTGGAGGTGAGCGGATAGCCGCCGTTGGCCATCAGCTTCGGCAGCCAGGTATTGAGGCCGTAGCTCATCAGCATGCACATGGCGAAGCCGACCCACAGCAGCAAGGTGCCCAGCGCCTGACCGGCGCCGAACAGTTGCGGCAGGCGCGCCTTTTCGGCATCGGCATCCAGGCTTGCGAGCACCAGCTCGGTGCCGGGACGGTAGGCCGGGTCGACCTTCACCAGCAGCGCATCGAGCTCGGCGCGACGTCCCTTCAGTTCGAGGAAGGCCGCCGACTCCGGCAGATAGCGCAGCATCAGCGGCACGGCCAGCACCGGCAGCACAGCCACATAGAACACCGACTGCCAGCCCCACTGCGGGATCAACGCGATACCGACCAGCGCCGACAGCACGGCGCCCACCGAGTAGAAGCTGGACATCACCGTGATCAGCGTGGCGCGGCGCCCGGCCGGGGCGAACTCGCTGATCAGGTTGACCGCGCTGGGCACCAGTGCGCCCAGCGCCAGGCCGGTGACGAAACGGCAGGCGCCCAGTTCCAGCGGTGTGCGCGCATGGCCGGTGAGGAACGCGGCGAGGCTCGCCAGCAGGGTCATGAGGATCACCAGACGGCGCCGGCCGAAACGGTCGGCCAGCGGCGCCAGCAGCGTCCCGCCGAAGAGCATGCCGAACAACGCGCAACTGCCCAGCGTGCCAGCCTCTACCGGGCTGAGTTGCCACTCGTGCATCAGCCGTGGCACCACCGAGCCGTACACCACCATGTCGTAGCCGTCGAACAGCATGATGAAGCAGCCCCAGGCGAGGATCAGCCAGTGGGTGCGGTTGAATCGGGCGGAGTCGATCACCGCCGCAACGGTCGTCTTGTGCATAGCCACCTCTTGTTATTTTTGTCGGTCATGGAGAGCGCCCCAGGCAGGGCGCGCACGCCTCAGGGTTCGATGGTCAGGGTGGGAACCTCGATCAGCACCGGCTCGTCGCCGGCCAGGGCACGGGCCAGTTCCTCGCGCAGGGTCGCGGCGTCGGCCGCCTGCACCGAGCGCACGCCGTAGCCACGGCCGATCTGGCAGAAGTCCAGGCCCGGCACGTCCAGGCCCGGAGCGTCGGGTACGTCGAGCACCCCGGCGAACCAGCGCAGCGCGCCGTAGGTGCCGTTCTTGAGGATGATGAACACCGCCGGCACGCGATATTGCGCGGCAGTCCAGAGGGCGGTGATGCCGTAGTTCGCCGAGCCATCGCCGATGATCCCGATGACCCGCCGCTGCGGCTGCGCCAGTTGCACGCCGACCGCCGCCGGCAGGCCGAAGCCCAGGCCGCCGGCCGCCGGGAAGAAGTAGCTGCCCGGCTGGCGCATCTCCACGCGCTGCCAGAAGGCGCTGACCGTGGAAGTGGACTCCTTGACGAAGATGGCATCCTCCGGCGCCAGCTCGTCGATCACGTCGAACACCGTTTCCGGGTGCAGTGTGCCTTCCTCGGCGGCACGCGGCGCCGGGCGCGGCAGCGCCTCGGGCAGCGGGCGCTGGCTGGTGCGCACCGACTCCAGCAGGGCTTCAAGGGTGAGATAGATGTCACCGACCAGGGCATCGCCCATCGGCGCGCGCGCGGCCTCGCCGGGGTCGCAGGTCAGGTGCACCAGCGCGGCGCCGGCGGGCAGGTAGTCGCCCGGAGCGAACTGGTGATAGCGGAACACCGGGGCGCCCACCACCAGGATCAGGTCGTGCCCGTCGAGCAGCCTGGAGATGCCGGAGATCGCCGCCGGCAGCACGCCACGGAAGCAGCGGTGGCGCGTCGGGAACGGGCAGCGCGAGGCCGACGGCGCGACCCAGGCCGGCATCCGCAGCTTCTCCGCCAGTTGCACGGCCAGCTCGTTGGCGTTGGCGCCATCGACATCCGGGCCGAGCACCAGCACCGGGTTGTTCGCCCGCGACAGGCGCTCGACCAGCTCGCCCAACTGCGCCGCCGAGGGCAACCCGGCGTTGGCAACGCTGCGCGCGGCCAGATGCTCGACACCGACCGGCGCCGGTTGCGCCCAATCGTCGTAGGGAATCGACAGATACACCGGAGCCTTGGGTGCCAGGCTGGCCATGTGGATCGCCTGGCTCAGCGCGCGCGGCACGTCCTGGGCACAGGTCGGCTCGGTGCTCCACTTCACCAGCGGCTTGGGCAGTTGCGCCGCATCGACGTTGGCCAGCATGGCCTCGACGCCGATCATCGAGCGCACCTGCTGGCCGGCGCTGATCACCAGCGGGCTATGGCTGTACCAGGCGTTGGTCAGCGCGCCCATGCCGTTGCCGGTGCCGGCGGCGGCATGCAGGTTGACGAAGGCGGGCTTGCCGCTGGCCAGGGCGAAGCCGTCGGCCATGCCGACTACCGCGCCCTCGTGCAGGCCGAGGATGTAGCGGAAATCCTCGGGGAAATCCTTGAGGAACGGCAGCTCGTTGGAACCGGGGTTGCCGAAGATCGTGGTCAGGCCGTGGCGGCGAAGAATGTCGTAGGAGGCGTTATGGACGGTTTTCATACTGGCCCTTCAGGCTCGTTCTTAGGGTTTGCGCTACTCTCGCAGCGGCCTGATAATCGATCAAATCGATAGTCTTTCTATCGAAAATAAAAACCATCTATGTGGATGTCATGGCCCAGACCGACCTCAACCTGATCCGCACCTTCGTCACCCTCTACGAGGCCGGCAGCGTGACCGTCGCCGCCGAACGCCTGTTCGTCACCCAGCCCTCGGTGAGCTATGCCCTGGCCCGCTTGCGCGAATTGTTCGACGATCCGCTGTTCAGCCGCAGTCGCGACGGCATCCAGCCGACCTTCGTCGCCGAGCAGTTGTACGGCACCCTGCGCGAGGCGCTGACGCGCATCGAGGGCGCCGTGCAGAGCACCCGCCAGTTCGACCCGGCGAGCACCGAACGACGCTTCCGCATCGCCCTCTCCGACCTTGGCGAGCTGGGCTTCCTGCCGCTGATCCTGGCGCGGCTGAACCGTGAGGCGCCGCTGGCCGAGGTGGAGGTGCTGGCGTTGCAGGTGGATCAGGTCGGCGACTGGCTGGCCAGCGGCAAGGTCGACACCGCCATCTGCCGCCAGGCGGTACCCGGCAGCCGCAGCCAGGTGCTGATCGAGGAACGCTACGTCTGCCTGCTGAGCGCCGATCACCCGCGCATCGCCGACCGCCTGGACCTCGCCAGTTATCTCGGCGAGCGCCACGTGGTGGTGACCCGCACCTCCGGCCACGGGATCGCCGAGGACGTGCTCCAGGCAATGAAGCTGGAGCGCCGCATCGCCCTGCGCGTACCGCACTTCTCGGTGCTGCCGAAGATCATTCCCGGCACCGACCTGCTGACCATCCTGCCGGCGCAGATCGCCCGCATGTTCGTCACCGAGGGCGGGCTGAAGATGCTCGAACTGCCCTTTGCCGTGCCAGCGTTCGAGGTCTCCCTGCACTGGCGCGCGAGCAGCGAGCATTCGGCGGCGCTGGACTGGTTCCGCAACACCATCGCCGAGGCGATCATCGACGGTCAGCATTGACACGCCCTCAGTGCGCGGCCAGCGGCTCGGCGGACCGGGCCGCGGGGCGCAGCCCCAGCAGAACCCCGGCGGCCAGCACGAAGACCACGGCGAACAGCCCGTACAGGTGCAGCGGCTGCCAGCCATCGTCGAGCAGCACACCCGCAACGGTCGGCGAGAGAATCGCGCCCAGGCGGCCGACACCGATCGCCCAGCCCACGCCGGTAGCCCGCACGCCGGCCGGATAGACCAGCGGCGACAGCGCGTAGAGCCCGGCGATGCAGCCGTTGGCGAACAGACCGATGAGCAGCCCCAGGCCGAGCGCGGCCGCCAGCGAAGTGGCCGAGGCCAGGAACAGCACCAGCAGCGCGGCGGTGACCAGCATGAAGCCCTGCAGCACCCGCGCCAGCGGCAGCCGTGCCGACAGCGCGCCGACCAGCGCCGCGCCGAATATCCCGCCGATGCTCAGCAGCACGCCGCCGGTGATGCCTTGCTGCGCGGTCAGGCCGGCGGCCACCAGCAGCTTCGGCGTCCAGCTCATGATGAAGTAGAAGCCAAACATGGCGAGGAAGAACAGCAGCCAGATCAGCAGGGTCGGACGGCGCAGCTCGGGTGCCAGCAACTGCAGCATCGCCACCCCGCCCTGCTCGCGGGCACGGGCTTCGGGCAGCGCGTCCAGGCTCGCCAGGCCCAGTCGCCTGGCCAGGGCGTTGACCCGCGCCAGGGCATTGGCCGGACGGCGCGCCAGCAGGAAGTCGAGGGATTCCGGCAGGCCCGCCAGCACCAACGGGATGGCCGCCAGGGAAATCAGGCCGCCGGCGAGGAACACCGAACGCCAGCCCCAATGGCCGATCAGCCACACCGCCAGCAACCCGCCAAAGGTAGCGCCCAGGGCGTAGCCGGTGGATTGCAGGCTCACCGCCAGGGGCCGCCAGCGCTTGTTGGCGTACTCGGCGGCGATCACGTTGCTGCTGGCGAGGATGCCGCCGATGCCCAGGCCGGTGAGGCCGCGCAGTAGCGCAAGCTGCGTCGGCGTCTGGCTCAGGGCCGAGAGCAGCATGCCGACACCGCACAGCAGCAGGCAGAAGAGGATCAGCGGGCGACGACCGAACTGGTCGGCGCGCGGGGCGATGAACAGCGATCCGGCCGCCATGCCGAACAGCCCGGCGCTGAGCAGCAGGCCGACCTGTGCACCGTTCAGGCCCCACTCGGCGGAGACCGATGCAGCGGTGAAGGCCATCACCAGCACGTCGAAGCCATCGATCATGTTGAGCACGATGCAGATGCCGATGGCAGTCCACTGGAAGCGGTTCATCGCCCCCTGTTCCAGGGCCCCGCGCAGATCGCGATTCATGGGCGCACCTCCGCGAGGGAGACACGGTGGAAGGCACAGCGCAGGCAAGGCAGGGCCGGCATGGCAGATTCCTCTTTTTCTTGTTGTGGAAGCTTGGTGGCGCACACCCTGGCAGCAGTGGATCCCGAAAACAAGCCCGATTGGATCCCAAGCCACCCATAACACGTGCATGCCTGCACCCTGCGCCAGACCGTATCGGAGCCGCGCACCGCCTACACCGGCACCTACAGGCCTCCAGGCGAATTCGTGCGATCATCGAACTGATTATTTTTCGAGCACTCGCCCCTCTTCGGGTTGACAGTTCTTCGCCTCAAAGCAAACCATTGGATCCAATAAAAACCAAAAGATGAGGATCGCCCCATGTTTCCGAAGAACGCCTGGTACGTTGCCTGCACGCCCGACGAGATCGCCGAGAAGCCCCTGGGGCGGCAGGTGTGCGGCGAGAAGATGGTCTTCTACCGTGGCGCCGAGGGTCGCGTGGCGGCGCTGGAAGACTTCTGTCCGCACCGTGGCGCGCCGCTGTCGCTGGGCTTCGTCGAGGACGGCAAGCTGATCTGCGGCTACCACGGCCTGGCGATGGGCTGCTCGGGCCACACGGAGTCCATGCCCGGCCAGCGCGTACGCGGTTTCCCGGCGATCCGCAAGTTCGCCGTGGAAGAACGCTACGGCTTCATCTGGGTCTGGCCGGGCGACGCCGCCGAGGCCGATCCGGCGCTGATCCACCACCTGGAATGGGCCGACAACCCGGACTGGGCCTACGGCGGCGGCCTGTACCACATCCAGTGCGACTACCGGCTGATGATCGACAACCTCATGGACCTCACCCATGAGACCTACGTGCACGCCAGCAGCATTGGCCAGAAGGAGATCGATGAGGCGGCGCCCAAGACCCGCGTGGAAGGTGACGAGGTGATCACCGAGCGGCACATGGAGAACGTCATGGCCCCGCCGTTCTGGCGCATGGCCCTGCGCGGCAACGGCCTGGCCGACGAGGTGCCGGTGGACCGCTGGCAGATCTGCCGCTTCACCCCGCCCAGCCACGTGCTGATCGAAGTGGGCGTGGCCCACGCCGGCCACGGCGGCTACCACGCGCCGGCGCAGCACAAGGCGTCGAGCATCGTGGTCGACTTCATCACCCCCGAGACCGAGACCTCGATCTGGTACTTCTGGGGCATGGCACGCAACTTCCAGCCGCAGGACGCCGCACTCACCGCGACCATTCGCGAGGGACAGGGAAAGATCTTCGGCGAAGACCTGGAGATGCTCGAACGGCAGCAGCAGAACCTGCTGCTGCACCCGCAGCGGCAGCTGCTGAAGCTGAACATCGATGCCGGCGGCGTGCAGTCGCGGCGCATCCTCGAACGGCTCTGCGAAGCCGAGCAGCAGCCCGCCAGTACGCTCATCGCCAGCGCCTGACTCCCTCTTCCAGCGCCGGCCCGCGAGGCCGGCCAGCCACGAGAACATCGCCGTGCTAGACGTCGTCATCACCCGCCTCACGCGGGAAACCCCGGACATCCTCAGCCTCGAACTGGCCCGCGCCGATGCCGGCCCCCTGCCCGCCTTCAGCGCCGGTTCGCACATCGACCTGCACCTGCCCAACGGGCTGGTGCGCCAGTACTCGCTGTTCAATGCACCGGAGGAAACCCACCGCTACCGCATCGCCGTGCTGCGCTGCGCCGACTCGCGCGGCGGTTCGCTCGCGGTGCACGAACTGGCCGCCGGCCAGGCATTGCGAATCGGCCCGCCGCGCAATCTGTTCCCTCTCGCCGAGGGCACCGGCCGGCGCCTGCTGCTGGCCGGCGGCATCGGCATCACGCCGCTGCTGAGCATGGCCGAACACCTGGCCCGCCAGGGCGCCGAATTCGAACTGCACTACTGCGCCCGCTCGGCTGCTCAGGCGGCCTTCGTCGAGCACCTGGCGCAGTGCGAGTTCGCCACCCGAGTGCAATGTCATTTCGACGATGGCGACCCGGCGCGACGTCTGGACATGGCTGCGCTGCTGGCGCCCCAGGCAAGCGACGTGCAGCTCTACACCTGCGGCCCGGCCGGCTTCATGGCGCACGTGCTGGACAGCGCCCGCGCCCTGGGCTGGGACGAATCGCGCCTGCACCACGAACATTTCGGCGCCGAAGCGGATGTCGGCGGCGAAGCCTTCGAGGTGCAGTTGGCGAGCAGCGGTCAGGTGGTGCGCGTGGAGGACGGGCAGAGCGTGGTGGAAGCGCTGCGCGGCGTCGGCGTGGAGGTGCAGGTAGCCTGCGAACAGGGCATCTGCGGCACCTGCCTGACCCGTGTGCTGGACGGCGTGCCGGAGCACCGGGACCAGTACCTGACAGAGGACGAGCAAGCCGCCAACGACCAGTTCACGCCCTGCTGCTCGCGTTCGCGCAGCCCGCGCCTGGTGCTCGACCTGTAGGGGCCAGCGGCGGATTACCGCGAGCGGTTATCCGCCCTACGCGTAGTGACGAAGGCATCGCCTGCTGGAATCGAAATCAGCCACCGGCAGAGCTTGCGATACCCATCCTGCGAATATGCCGGGACGGTCGCTCCTGCGGGTGCAGATAGCCTATCGGTGCCGCCAGAACGGCAGTTGCTATGATCTGTCGTTTTCCGTCGTCGCGGACTTCTTCAGCACCGCCACGCCCTCGCGCCGCGGATTGAAGTATTCGGCGTAGCGCAGGGTGGCGTTGGCGTGTTCGCGCATGATCGCCTCCGCCCGCGCGCCCTGGCCGTTGATCAGGGCATCGAAGGCGGCGTGGTGCTGCTGGTGGGCGAAGTTGAAGCGCTGGTACTCGCGCTTGAGATTGTCGCGATCCACCGCCAGCGAACTGACCGAGGCGAACGGCAGGTGGTCGTTGCGCGCCAGCGCCTCGGCGATGGCGCGGTTGCCGCTGGCTTCGATGATCGCCTGGTGAAAGCGCATGTTGAGGCTGTGGTACGCCTCCAGGTCCTCGGGCAACACATGGCCCTTGTCGAAGATGCGATCCCCTTCGTCCAGGCAGGCCTGCAACAGCGCCCGGGTTTCCTCCGAAACACCCTGTTCGGCGGCCTGGCGGGCTGCCAGCCCTTCCAGCACGCCACGCACTTCCACCGCGCCGGAGATGTCTTGCTCGGTGACCTCGCGCACCGTGTAGCCACGGCTGCCGGCCTTGATCAGCAAGCCTTCCTGTTCCAGCGTGCGTAATGCCATGCGCACCGGCATGCGCGAAACCTGCAGGCGTTCGGCGGTGGGAATCTCGACGATTCTTTCGCCGGCGGCCAGCTCGCCAGAGGCGATCATCTTGCGCAGTTCAGCCAGCACGCGTTGGCCCGGTTTACTCATCGGAAGGCTCTTGTGGCGGGAGGAGGCGGCGCATGATAACGCGCACGGGGACGTTCAGGCGGAAAACCAGGAACGCTTTCCGCCCTGCGCGCCGGCTGCGCCTCAGCCCTTGCGGTGCACCGCGAACCCCGCCCACGCCTGGCTCACCGGCATGAGTTCCAGGGTGTTGATGTTGATGTGCGGCGGCTGGTTCAGGATCCAGTGGATGGTCTCGGCGATGTCGACGGACTGAATGGGTTCGGCGCCGGCGTAGGTCTTGTCGTACTTCGCCTGGTCGCCGCCGAAGCGCACCAGGGAGAACTCGCTCTCGCACATGCCGGGCTCGAGGTTGGTGACGCGGACGCCGGTGCCCTGCAGGTCACAGCGCAGGTTCAGCGAGAACTGCTCGACGAACGCCTTGGTGGCGCCGTACACGTGACCGCCCGGATAGGGCCAGCGGCCCGCCACCGAGCCGAGGTTGAGGATGCTCGCGCCCGGCCCGTAGGCGATCAGGCGTGGCAGCAGCAGGCGGGTGGCGTACATCAGGCCCTTGATGTTGGTGTCCACCATCGTGTCCCAATCGTCCAGGTCGCAGTCCTGCGCGGGGTCGGCGCCCAGCGCGAGGCCGGCGTTGTTGATCAGGCCGCGCAGCGTGGCGAATTTCTCCGGCAGACTGTCCACCGCCGCGGTCATCGCCGCACGGTCGCGCACGTCGAGCACCAGCGGCAGCACGTCGGTCTGCGCCGACAGCTCCTGCGCCAGCGCCTTCAGGCGCTCCTCGCGACGGCCGGTGATCACCAGCGACCAGCCATCGCGGGCGAAACGGCGCGCGCAGGCCTCGCCAAAGCCGGAGGTGGCGCCGGTAATGAACAGGGTGGAAGTCATCGCGTGATCCTCTTGGTTGGCCCTCGTTCCGCCGGTCGATGCCGACGTGTCATGGCGGGCGCGTTCTTATCGGTTTCCGCAGGATAACAGCCTGACCGCAACCCGTTGCGCTACAGCGGCGCTGGATAAAACCCGCACAGCTGGCCGAAAGCCCCGTCGCTGCGGGGCCGCTCGCAGTTGCACCCACCTTGTCCACAGGCTGCTCCACGGATTTTGTGGGCAAGCGCGGCGGCGCATTTTCGCTGGACGAATTTCGAACGCCTCGCCGCAAGCCGCGCCAGTCCTGCGTCAGGGAAGTTCTTCCCAAGGTTATCCACAGCTCTTTCAACGACTGGCGTGGACAACCGGGCGCCTCCGGGAACTTTTCCGGAACGCTGTAACTGTCCATCCATACAGGGCTCCAGGGCAATCGAACAGAAATCAGTCGCCCTCGACAAAGCCCCTGACCACGGGGCTTCCACGGACTCGTCCAAACCTTATCCACAGGCCGGCCCACAGATTTTCTGGACAACCTCACGGCACGAGAAGGCGCGCCGCGATCAGGTCTTCCAGCGCATGACCCACCGACTTGAACAGGGTGATCTCGCTGTCGTCCTTGCGCGCACCGCGACCTTGCAACAGGTCCGCGAGCTGGCTGTGGATGGCGCTCTCGTCGATCACGCCCTCGCCCATCGGGATCAGCAGGTCGCCTGCCTCCTCCAGTGCCCCTTCGCGGGTATCGACCACGATGCGCGCCCGACGCACGACCTCGTTGTCCGTCTCGCGCATGCTCGGCAGGAAGGCGCCGACCAGATCGAGATGGCAGCCCGAGCGTAGCCATTCGCCGTGCACGATGGGCTCGCGGGAGGTGGTCACGCAGCTGATGCAATCCGCCGCCGCCACGGCGCCGCGCAGGTCGGCACAGGCATGCGCCGGGTAGCCTTCATCCTGCAGGCGTTTCACCAGTGCGTGCACCTTGTCCTCGTGGCGGCCCCAGATGGCGATGTCTTCGTACTCTCGCACCGAGCAATGGGCGCGGACCATGTGCGGCGCCAGGGTGCCGCTGCCGACCACCAGCAGCCGCCGCGCATCGCGGCGCACCAGGTAGTCGGCGGCCAGCGCCGACGTGCAGGCGGTGCGTCGGGCGGTCAGTTCGGAAGCTTCGAGCATCGCCAGCGGAAGGCCCGTCGCGCCGTCGAACAGGCAGAACAGCGCGGCCACCGTCGGCAGGCTCTTCGCGCCGTTGCCGGGGAACACGGTGACCAGCTTGACGCCGATGTCCTGTCCCGGCCGCCAGACCGGCATGGTCAGCAGCGAGGCGTTGTCGGGTAGCGCATGGCAGCCGCGCACCGGGGCTTCGCAGGCTCCGGCGAGGCCGATGCGCAGGGCCTCGATCAGCGGCGGATAACCCAGGCGTTCGGCGACGTCGGCGTTGGTGAGGAAGCGGAGGTCTTGCATGAAGGCCCCTCCAGGGGATTGCGGTGAACGCCCCTGTAGGAGCGAGCTTGCTCGCGAACCAGCCCTGCTGCGGAGCCGTTCGCGAGCAAGCTCGCTCCTACGAAGAGCAATGGACTTCAGTGCCCCCCCAGATACGCGTTGCGAACCTCCTGGTTACCCAGCAGCTCGGCGCCGGTGCCGCTCAGGCGGATCTCGCCGTTGACCATCACGTAGCCACGGTCGGACAGCTTCAGCGCATGGTTGGCGTTCTGCTCCACGAGGAACAGCGTCATTCCGCTCTTCGCCAGCTCGCGCAGGGTCTGGAAGATCTGCTTGACCACGATGGGCGCCAGGCCCAGCGAGGGTTCGTCGAGCAGCAGCAGCTTGGGCCGGCTCATCAGCGCGCGGGCGATGGCGAGCATCTGCTGCTCGCCGCCGGACATGGTCATGGCACGCTGGTTGCGCCGCTCCTTCAGGCGCGGGAATAGGTCGAACATGCGCTGCATGTCTTCCTGGGCGTGCTCCATGCCGATGGGGATGGTGCCCATCAGCAGGTTCTCCTCCACGGTCATGTCGGGGAACACCCGGCGCCCTTCCGGCGACTGCGCGATGCCGTTGGAGGCCACGTAGTGCGCGGATTTCTGGCGGATGTCCTGGCCCTTGTAGAAGATCGAGCCGGACGCCGCGCGCGGCTGGCCGAAGATCGACATCAGCAGCGTCGACTTGCCCGCGCCGTTGGCGCCGATCAGCGCCACGGTTTCCCCTTCGTTGACGGTCAGCGAGACTTTCTTCAGCGCCTGGATCGGCCCGTAGAACACATCGACCTCACGGAATTCCAACATCGGCGCCGTCATGCCAACTCCTCTTCGTCTGCGCCGAGATAGGCGGCGATCACTTTCTCGTTGTGGCGGATCTCGTCCGGCGCGCCACGGGCGATGACCACGCCGTGGTCGAGCACGATGATGTGGTCGGAGATGTTCATCACCATGCCCATGTCGTGTTCGATCAGCAGGACGGTGATGCCGTGGTGGTCGCGCAGGTAACGGACGATGCGCGCCAGCGCCTGGGTCTCGGCGGGGTTGAGGCCGGCGGCGGGTTCGTCCAGGCAGATCAGCTCGGGCCGGGTGCACATGGCGCGGGCGATCTCCAGGCGACGCTGCTGCCCGTAGGACATCTCGCCGGCCAGGCGGTTGGCGCAGTCCACCAGGTCCACCACTTCCAGCCAGTAGAAGGCGTGGTCCAGCGCTTCGCTTTCCGCACGACGGTAGCCGGGGGTGTTGAGCACGCCGGCGATGAGGTTGCGGTTGACGAACATGTGCTGGGCCACCAGCAGGTTCTCCACCACCGACATCTCGCGGAACAGCCGTATGTTCTGGAAGGTCCGCGCCAAACCGGCGCGGTTTACCAGGTGCGTGCCGCCGAACATCTTGTAGAAGACGCGGTTGCCGAGCCGCGCCGGGTTGACGAAATCACTGCCCTGGAACGGCTGGCCGAGCACCTTGATGACGTCGGTGGTGCCGCCCTGGGTGTTGAGCAGGATGTTGCCGCCGGTGGCCTTGTAGAAACCGGTGAGGCAGTTGAACACCGTGGTCTTGCCGGCGCCGTTGGGGCCGATCAGCGCGGTGATGGAGCCACGCTCCACGTCGAGGTTGACGTCGTTGAGCGCCTTGATGCCGCCAAAATGCATCATCAGGTGCTCGACGCTGAGGATCTTGTCACCGCTCATGGCGCCACCCCCTTGCGGACGGCAAAACCGGTGCGGCTGATGCGGATCAGCCCGCGCGGGCGCCAGATCATCATCAGCACCATGAGGATGCCGAACAGCAGCACCCGGTAGTCGGCGAAGCTGCGCAGCAGTTCCGGCGCCACGGTGAGGACGAAGGCGGCGATCACCACGCCCACGGTGGAGCCCATGCCACCGAGCACCACGATGGCGAGGATCAGCGCCGACTCGAAGAAGGTGAAGGACGACGGGTTGACGAAGCCCTGGTAGCTGGCGAAGAACACCCCGGCGAGGCCCGCGGTGGAGGCGCCGAGCATGAACGCCGAGAGTTTCACCAGCACGTGGTTCAGGCCCATCGCGCGGCAGGCGATCTCGTCCTCGCGCAGCGCTTCCCAGGCGCGGCCCACCGGCATGCGGGTCAGCCGGTGCTTGATGTACAACACCAGCAACACCACCAGGAACAGCACCGCGTAGATGAAGATGAACTTGAGGTTCTGGTTGTAATCGATGCCGAGGAACTCATGGATCGGCGTGCCGCCCTCCTTCGCCCGGCGACCGAACTCCAGGCCGAAGAAGGTCGGCGACGGCACCGACATGCCGTTCGGGCCGCCCGTGAAGGACAGCCAGTTGTTGAGGACGAGGCGGATGATCTCGCCGAAACCGAGTGTCACGATGGCCAGGTAGTCGCCGTGCATCCTCAGCACCGGGAAGCCCAGGAGCGCTCCCGCCAGCGCGGCGGTGACGGCCGCCAGCGGCAGCACAGTCCAGAAACCCAGGCCCAGGTACTGGTAGCCCAGCGCCAGGCCATAGGCGCCGATGGCGTAGAAGGCCACGTAGCCGAGGTCGAGCAGGCCGGCGAGGCCGACCACGATGTTCAGGCCCAGGCCCAGCAGCACGTAGATCAGCCCGAGGATGATCACCGTGAGCAGGTACTTGCTGGCGAAGAACGGAAAGATCACCGCCGCGACGATCAGCAACGGGACGATCCAGCGCAGGCGCGTCTTGTAGCCCGGCTGCAGCACCGTGATGCCCGAATCGGAGGATTCGAAGCGATCCATGATGCGCAGGCCGGCCGGCGTCTGCATGAACAGGCTGAGCAGCAGCCGGCCGAGCATTACCGCGCCGACCATCCAGGCCAGGCGAACCGGTTCGAGGTTGAAGCTGTAGCCATCGAGCACCACGCCGACGATGGGGCCGAACACCACCAGGGCGATCAGGCCGGCGAGCACGGTATCGACGACGCTCTTCTTGATATCGATGCGCGCGGTCTTCGGCGCGGCGGTGGTCTGGGAAACGGCCATCATGCTCACACCTTCGATACCTGGGGACGCCCCAGGAGCCCTTGCGGTCGGAAGATCAGGATGGTCACCAGCAGGCCGAAGGCGAACACATCCTTGAAGTCGGTGTTGATCATCCCGGAGAACTGCGCCTCGGCGACCCCGAGGATCAGCCCGCCGAGCATCGCGCCGGGCAGCGAACCGATGCCGCCGAGCACTGCGGCGGTGAACGCCTTGATGCCGATGATGAAGCCGGCATAGAAGTCGAAGGTGCCGTAGTTCATGGTGATCAGCACGCCGGCCAGCGCGGCCATCGCGGCGCCGATGACGAACACGTAGGAGATCACCCGGTCGGTGTTGATCCCCAGGATCGAGGCCATCTTGCGGTCCTGCTGGGTGGCGCGGCACATGCGCCCGAGCTTGGTGTACTGGATCACGTAGGTGAGTGCCGCCATGCCGATGAAGGCAGCGATGAGGATGAACACCTTGGTGTAGGTCAGTTGCACGAAGCCTTCGCCGATGTGGAACTTGAAGGCACCGTCGAGCAGGGTCGGCACGCCTTGCTGGCGCGGGCCCTGGGCCAGTTGCACGTAGTTCTGCAGGATCAGCGACATGCCGATGGCGGAGATCAGCGGCGCCAGGCGCGTGGAGTTGCGCAGCGGCTTGTAGGCGATGCGCTCGATCACCCAGCCGTAGACACCGGTGACGAAGATGGTGAAGACCAGGGTGCCGAGGATCAGCAGCGGGAAGGACTGCAGGCCGAAGAAGGCCAGCAGCGCCAGGGCGACCGCCGAGAGGTAGGCGGAGATCATGTACACCTCGCCGTGGGCGAAGTTGATCATGCCGATGATGCCGTAGACCATCGTATAGCCGATGGCGATCAGGCCGTAGACCGACCCCAGGGTCAGCCCGTTGATCATTTGCTGGAGAAAGATACCGTCCACGATTGAGTACTCACACAGACAGGGCAGGAAAGGCGGGCGGCAAGCTGGCTGAACGGCTCGTGACCGTCGCCGGGCAAGCGCCGACCTGCGGGGATGCCGGCAGCGCTCGTGGCGCTGCCGGCAGGTCGGGCGCGGAGCACGCAACCTGCGCCAGCCCCGCCGCCCAGGCCGGATGAAGCGGGCGGCGCGCGACGGGACCGGTCACAGATCGCGAACGCTTACTGCTGTTTTTCCAACTGGTGGTACTTGCCCTTGTCGTCCCACTGGTAGACGACATAGTCGGAGACCTTCAGGTCGCCCTTCTCGTCGAACTCCTTCTTGCCCATCACGGTCTGCACGGGGTTGCTGTGCAGCCACTTGGCGGCGGCCTGCGGATCGTTCTTGCCGGCGCCGTTGAAGGCCGCGGCGAGCGCCTGCAGCGAGGCATAGGCGTACAGGGTGTAGCCTTCGGGCTCGAAGCCGTCGGCGCGGAACTTGTCCACCACGGCCTTGCCGTCCGGGATCAGGCGCGGGTCGGCGCCGAAGGTCATCAGCACGTCCTTGGTGTACTGCGGGCCGCCGGCGGTGGTGACCAGTTCGTCGGTGACGATGCCGTCGTCGGAGAAGAACACGGTGTTCAGGCCCTGCTCGCGCATCTGCCGTACCAGTGGACCGGCTTCGGGGTGCAGGCCGCCGAAGAACACCACTTCCGCGCCCGAGGCACGGATTTTGGTGACCAGGGCGTTGAAGTCCTTCTCGCCACGGGTCAGGCCCTCGTAGAGGACTTCCTTGACGCCCAGCTTGTTCAGTTGCGCCTTGGTCGCATCGGCCAGGCCCTGGCCGTAGGTGTCCTTGTCGTGGATCACCGCGACCTTCTTGGCCTTCAGCACGTTGACGATATAGTTGCCGGCGACGACGCCCTGCTGGTCGTCGCGGCCGCACATGCGGAAGATGCCGGTCATGCCGCGCTCGGTGACTTTCGGGTTGGTCGAGCCGGGGGTGATGGAGATGATGCCGGCCTCGTCGTACACCTCGGAGGCGGGGATGGTGTTGGACGAACAGAAGTGGCCGACCACGGCGATGGCCTTGTCCTGGTCGACCAGGCGGTTGGCGACCGACACGGCCTGCTTGGGCTCGCAGGCATCGTCCGCCTTCACCAGCTTGATCTTCTCCCCGTTCACGCCGCCGGCGGCGTTGATCACGTCGGCGGCCGCATTGGCCCCCCGCCAGTACTGTTCGCCGAACGAGGCGTTCGCCCCGGTATGCGGTCCCGCGACCCCGATAACGACATCAGCCTCGACAAAGGAAGACACGCCCAGCGCGGTAGTTACCGCCAGGGCCAGAAAGCCTTTTCTGAAAATCTTCTGCGACATGGAGTTTTGCTCCTGAGGGTTTTTGTAATGGCGTACGAACGAGTGTTGGCGATTTTCTTGATTCAGCGATTTATCGACAGCAAGCCGCGTGCCATTCGTTTTTGTTATTAACCAAGTCCTACAGCAAAAACAGCCAGAGCTGGCAGGCATCAGCGCTAGACATGTGCAACCCATCGAAAACAGAAGGTGCAACCATGAAATCGAAAAGGCGCAACCCTCCTTCCCGTGAGCTGACACAACCAGCCACCACAGGCGCAACCCCATCCGTAACCATCGCTGTCACCGAACTGCACATCCACGGTGCAGACCCGCAGGGGTAACGCACCATAAGAGGCTAGACCAAAGTGCAGCGAGCGTCGGGGCAGACGCGGCGGGAGGGCCCCGCCCACGCCTCGCCTGGCTCAGATCACCACCCGCAGGCACTGCCCGGCGTGGTAGAGCGAGAACCCCGTTTCGTACAGGCAACTACGCAGGCCAGCGGCCGAAATCTCCTCCATCGGCCGCAGCGGCATCGGCAGCACGCTGGCGTCGCCGCCCAGCAGGAAGTCGGCGAAGGCCTTGCCCACCACCGTGCCGGTGGTGACGCCACGACCGTTGTAGCCGCTCATGGCGACCAGCCCCGGCGCCGGCTCGAACAGGCGCATGAGGTGGTCGGGGGTGAAGTCGATGCAGCCGGTCCAGGTGAACTCCCAGTCCATCTTGCCCAGCTTCGGGAAGTAGTGCTGCTGGATGCGGTCCGCCCAGCTCTTGAGGAACCACGCCGGCTTGCCGGTGCCCTTGCCGAGGCTGCCGAGCAGCAGGCGGCCGTCGGCATCGCGGCGGATGCTGCTGAGCACCTGGCGGGTGTCCCAGGAGCCCTGCCCACCCGGCAGGATGCGCGCAGCCTCGGCGCCCTCCAGCGGGCGTGAGGCGACCTGGTAGTAGTAACCGGGGAAGAAGGTGCGGCGCAGCTGAGTCCACTCGCCTTCGGTGTAGGCGCTGGAGGCGATCACCACCTGCCCGGCGGTCACCACGCCACCCTGGGTGATCACGTTCCAGGCGTTACCGACGCGTACCAGCCCGACCACCGGGGAGTGGTGGTACAGCTCGCCGCCCAGGCCGACCACCGCGCGGGCCAGGCCGCTGACGTAGGCCATCGGGTTGAGGGTACCGGCGCGGCGGTCGAGCAGCGCACCGGCGATCTTGTCGGTGCCGCAGGCCTGCTCGCACTCGGCGCCGGTCAGCAGTTCGACGGGGGCGCCGCGACGGCCCCATTGCTCGCAGCGGCTGCGCAGGTCGGCCAGGCCACGGGCGTTGTGCGCCATGTGCAGCGTGCCTTCGCGGCGCGCCTGGCAATCGATGGCATACTTGTCGATCAGCGAGAACACCAGCGAAGGGGCATTGCCGAGCATGCGGTTGACCCGCTGCCCGATCTCCACACCCATGCCCGCCTCGATCTCGTCCGGGGGAATCCACAGGCCGGCGTTGACCAGCCCGACGTTGCGCCCGGAGCCACCGTACCCGGTGGTATGGGCCTCCAGCACGCAGACCTTCTGGTCCCGCTCCAGTAGATGCAACGCGGCGGACAGGCCGGTGAAGCCCGCGCCGACGACACACACGTCGACCTTGCGATCCCCGCGCAACATCGGAGCTTCCGGGCGTTCGGGGGTCAGGTATTCCCACAGGCACTCTTGGCGAAGCGACATCCAGCGATCCTTCTACGCGAACCTTTGTGAATGACTCTGTACTGCAAGCCCCCATTGCGAGCCGGGGGCTTCCTGTAGGAGCGAGCTTGCTCGCGAACCGCATAACGCTGAAGCCCCACCGGACTCCGTTCGCGAGCAAGCTCGCTCCTACGAAGAGCAACCTCAGTCGAAGACTATGCCCTGGGCCAGCGGCAGTTCCCGCGAGTAGTTCACGGTGTTGGTCTGCCGGCGCATGTAGCCCTTCCAGGCGTCGGAGCCGGACTCGCGACCGCCGCCGGTTTCCTTCTCGCCACCGAAGGCGCCGCCGATCTCCGCGCCGCTCGGACCGATGTTGACGTTGGCGATGCCGCAATCACTGCCCACCGCCGAGAGGAAGGCCTCGGCCTCGCGCAGGTCGGTGGTGAAGATGCAGGACGACAGGCCCTGGGGCACGGCGTTGTTCAGCGCCACCGCCTCGTCGAACGTCTCGTAGGGCACCACGTAGAGGATCGGCGCGAAAGTCTCGTGGCGCACCACGTCGCTCTGCTCCGGCATCTCGGCGATGGCCGGCGACACGTAATAGGCCTCGGGGAATTTGTCGGCCAACTGCCGCGCGCCGCCGAACACCACGCCGCCCTCGCCGCGCGCCTGCTCCAGCGCGCCCTGCATGGCCAGGAAGCTGCGCTCGTCGATCAGCGGACCGACCAGGTTGCCTTCCAGCGGATGGCCGATGCGCACCTTGGAATAGGCGGCCTTCAGCCGGCTGACGATCTCGTCCTTCACCGACCTGTGGGCGATCAGCCGGCGCAGGGTGGTGCAGCGCTGCCCGGCGGTGCCGACGGCGCTGAACAGGATGGCGCGCACGGCCATGTCCAGATCGGCGCTGGGCGCCAGGATCATCGCGTTGTTGCCGCCCAGCTCGAGGATGCTGCGGCCGAAGCGCGCCGCCACGCGCGGGCCGACTTCGCGGCCCATGCGGGTGCTGCCGGTGGCGCTGACCAGGGCGACGCGCGCGTCGTCCACCAGCGCCTCGCCGGCGCTGCGATCGCCGATCACCACCTGGCTGAGATGCGCCGGTGCGTCGCCGAACTTGCTCAGCGCACGCTCGAACAGCGCCTGGCAGGCCAGCGCGGTGAGCGGGGTTTTCTCCGAGGGTTTCCACACCACCGAGTTGCCGCAGACCAGCGCCAGCGCGGTGTTCCACGACCACACCGCGACCGGGAAGTTGAACGCGCTGATCACCCCGACCACGCCCAGCGGGTGCCAGGTTTCGCGCATGTGGTGGCCGGGGCGCTCGGAGGCGATGGTCAGGCCATAGAGCTGGCGCGACAGGCCGACGGCGAAGTCGCAGATGTCGATCATCTCCTGCACCTCGCCCTGGCCTTCCTGGGTGATCTTGCCGGCCTCCCAGGACACCAGTTCGCCAAGGGCCGCCTTGCTCGCCCGCAGCTCCTCGCCGAACAGCCGCACCAGCTCGCCGCGACGCGGCGCCGGCACCTTGCGCCAGGCGTCGAAAGCATGGGCGGCGCGGCCAATCTTCTGCTCCACCTCGGCGGCACTTTCCAGGCGCACCGCGCCCAGGCGGCTGCCGTCGATGGGAGAGTGGATGACCTGGTCGCCAGCGGTAGCCAGGCGGGCGTCGACGCCGAGGGATTCGAGCAGTGCGGAAATCATGCGGACTCCTGTGGGGTTCAGAACCATCTGGAATGCCAGCAGTAATAAACGGCTTGCCGAGGCACAACAAACGACGTTTCCTATGCACATCATTCCGTAAATTCATGAACTACCAACATGCTGAGCAAACGCCATCTGCCCTCCATGACCGCCCTGCAATGCTTCGAAGCGGTAGCCCGGCACCTGAGCTTCACCCGCGCCTCGGAAGAGCTGAATCTGACCCAGAGCGCGGTCAGCAAACAGGTGGCGCAGCTGGAGGAAATGCTGCAGCACCTGCTGTTCCGCCGCGTGCGGCGTCGCCTGCAACTGACCCCGGCGGGCGAGCTGTACCTGCTGGAGGTGCGCAAGATCCTTACCCAGGTGGAGATTTCCACTCACTACCTGCTCTCCTACGGCGGGGAAACCGAAGTCCTGCGCGTGGCCACGCCGCCCACCTTCGGCGCGCGCTGGCTGATCCCGCGGCTCAATGGCTGGCGCCATCTGCACCCGAACATCCACCTGGACCTGCGCCAGGAGCTGGAGCCGAGCGACCTGCTGCAATCGCGCTGCGACATCGCGTTCTTCTTCGGCGCCGGCACCCTGCCCGGCGCCGAATGCCTGCATCTGTTCGGCGAGGAAATGGTGCCGGTGTGCTCGCCGGACCTCCTCCCGGAGCAGCCGCTGGCCGATCCGACCCAGTTGGCCGAACGGGTTCTGCTGCAGAACGCCACCCGCCCGGAAGCCTGGCACGAGTGGTTCCAGAGCCTGGGCAAGCGCAGCGAGCACAGCTACCACGGCCCGCGCTTCGACACCTTCTACATGTGCATCCGCGCCGCCCAGGCCGGCTGTGGCGTGGCGTTGCTGCCGCGTTTCCTGGTGGAAGAGGAGCTGGCCGAAGGCAAGCTGGTGGTTGCCTGGGAGCACGGGCTGGAAAGCCGCAGCGGGTATTATCTGGCTTACCCCGAGCATGCGGCGGCGGTCCCCAAGGTGCGCGCCTTCGTGGAATGGATCCAGGCCCGCCTGCAGGCGCCCTGATTGGCGCAATTGACCATCGACCCAGCGCCGCAGTCGCTGGTATTTTTCCTGCATTCCGACAGGCGCTGGCCTGTCACTGTCCGGATCGAGGTACATCCATGAAAGCCACCCAGCAAGCCATCGCGACCGAGTTGAATGTCCAGCCGCCGTTCCAGGGCCCGGACGACGTCCAGGCGGAAATCCAGCGCCGCGTGCGCTTCATCCAGGACTGCCTGAAGAGCTCGGGGATGAAGACCCTGGTGCTGGGCATCAGCGGCGGCGTCGACTCGCTCACCGCCGGCATGCTCTGCCAGCGCGCGGTGGAAGGCCTGCGCGCCGAGACCGGCAACCAGGACTACCGCTTCCTCGCCGTGCGCCTGCCCTACAACGTGCAGGGCGACGAACAGGACGCCCAGGACTCGGTGGACGTCATCGCCCCGGACGAGCGCCACACCGTGAACATCGGCCCGTCGGTGCAGGCGCTGGCAGCCGAAACCCAGGCGCTGGAAGGCCTGGCCCCAGCCACCCGCGACTTCGCCCTGGGCAACACCAAGGCGCGCATCCGCATGGTCGCCCAGTACACCATCGCCAACGCCCGCCAGGGCCTGGTGGTCGGCACCGACCATGCCGCCGAGGCGGTGATGGGCTTCTTCACCAAGTTCGGCGACGGCGCCTGCGACCTCGCCCCGCTCACCGGCCTGGTGAAGAACCAGGTACGCAGCATCGCCCGCACCCTCGGTGCGCCGGAAGGCCTGGTGGAGAAAGTGCCCACCGCCGACCTCGAGGACCTCGCCCCCGGCAAGCCGGACGAGCACTCCCACGGCGTGACCTACCAGGAAATCGACGCCTTCCTGCACGGCCAGGAGGTCAGCCAGGAGGCGTTCGACATCATCGTCCGCACCTTCGAGAAGACCCGCCACAAGCGCGCGTTGCCGACCGCGCCGTAAGCAAGCGCCGACGCGGGAGTAATCCCGCGTCGTTGTGACTCAATGCTGGGGAATGACGTAGCGCCAGATGGCGATGAAGTGCAGCAGGCTGCCGGCGATCACGAACAGGTGCCAGATGCCATGCCAGTGGCGGAAGCGGCTGTCATAGGCGAAGAAGATGATGCCGATGGTGTAGAAGGCGCCGCCGCCGACCAGCCATGCAAACCCGGCACCGCCCAGCGCCCGGTACAACGGGCCCACGGCGATCAGCACGATCCAACCCATCACCGCGTAGATGATGATCGACAGCACCCGCGCCTCGGAGCGCGGCTTGATCTCCTGCAGCATGCCGATCACCGCCATGCTCCAGACGATGCCGAAGAGGGTCCAGCCCCAGGCGCCCTTGAGCGTCACCAGGCAGAACGGCGTATAGCTGCCGGCGATCAGCAGGTAGATGGACAGGTGGTCGAGCTTGCGCAGGATCACCTTCGCCCGCCCACGCACGCTGTGGTAAAGCGTGGAGATGCTGTAGAGCATGGTCAGCGTGGTGCCATACACCGCCACGCTGACGATGCGCAGCGGCTCGCCGAGCAGGCTGGTGGCAACCAGCAGCCAGATGCCGCCCACCAGAGCCAGCACGGCGCCGATCAGGTGGGTCCAGGCGTTGAAGCGTTCACCGTGGTACATGGAGTCTCCCGCTGCGGATTCGACCAGAGACACCCTATCCCGGTTGCATGAAATAAAAAGCCCGACCATGTGTCGGGCTTTTCGTATCGTCGGCTCTTCGTACTAAAGCCAGGCAGGGATCACTTGAGGGTCAGGGTGCCCTTCATCATGGCCGAGTGCCCCGGGAAGGAGCAGAAGAAGGCGTACGCATCGCCGGCCTTGAGTTTGGACACATCGAAAGTCACCGAGTCCTTCTCGCCGGAGCCGATGATCTTGGTGTGGGCGATCACGCGGGTGTCGCCATCCTTGACGTAGTTCTTGTCCAGGCCGGCGGCCATGCCGTCGGTCACCACGCCCTGCATGTCGGCGGCGGTGGTCAGCACCCAGTTATGGCCCATCACGTTCTTCGGCAGGCTGCCGGGGTGGGACAGGTTGACGGTGAAGGTCTTGCAGCTCTTGTCGACAGTGATGGCGTTGGTGCTGAACTGCATCTGGTCGTTGCCCTGGATGTCCACGGAGCATTCGGCGGCCAGCAGCGGAGCACTGAACAGGCCGAGCAGGGATACAGCAGCGAGTTTACGGAACATACAAGCCTCCTAGGCAGGTTGGGCGGAGAAACCTGAAGGGGAGACCGAGCGATGAACGGTCGAGTTCCCCTGATTCAGGTCAACGACATACAGGTCGTCGACCTCGGCGCAAGCCTCTAAATATCTATCAGGCTCATCCATATCATCAACGAGGCAGATCAGCGCACCCCGCCTAGCATAGACGCCACACCCCGGCATCACAGGAATCCGCGCCATGAAACTTCACGCCCTGTTACAAAGCCTGCTCGTCAGCTACGCACTGGCCGCCTCCGGTGGCGGCGGTCAGCACGGCTGAATTCCGTCGCGCAAGTCTTGGTCGCTCTCGCATCTGCCGCTACCCTGACGACCTTCACAAGTGTGGGAGTTTTTCATGGCCTTGCGTTCCATCTGCGTATTCTGCGGCGCCAGCCCCGGCGCCACTCCGATCTATCAGGAAGCTGCCGAGGCCCTTGGCCGCCATCTGGCCGAACGTGGCATCCGCCTGGTCTATGGCGGCGGCGCGGTCGGCCTGATGGGCATGGTGGCCGACGCCGCGCTGGCGGCGGGCGGAGAGGTCATCGGCATCATTCCGCAGAGCCTGAAAGAAGCGGAAATCGGCCACAAGGGCCTGACGCGCCTGGAAGTGGTGGACGGCATGCACGCGCGCAAGGCACGCATGGCCGAACTGAGCGACGCCTTCATCGCCCTGCCCGGCGGCCTGGGCACGCTGGAAGAGCTGTTCGAGGTCTGGACCTGGGGTCAACTGGGCTACCACGGCAAACCGCTGGGGCTGCTGGAGGTGAACGGTTTCTACGAGCCGCTGCTGACCTTCCTCGATCACCTGGTGCAGGAGCGCTTCGTACGCCCGCAGCACCGCGAGATGCTCCAGCGCGCCAGCACGCCGGCCGAACTGGTCGACGCCCTGCAAGCCTGGACGCCCTCGGCGGCGCCCAAATGGGTGGACCGAAACCCCACCTGAGCCCGCTTCAGCGCCAGCAATCGGCGGTTTCCCCCGCCGTCGAGCGTTGCTCTCCCAGAGTATTCAGGCTCAGCGCAGCGCAATGCAGGTCCTGTGCCTGTGCGCCTTGCGGGGTGGCGGTGAGCCGATAGCCGCCGTCCGCCTCCGTCCCCGGCTCGACGGTAAGCAGGTACCAGCCGCCAGGAGAAGCCGCCCCCTTTGCGCCCACGCGCGGCAACCCCAGGCTGGCGAGTTCGCCGGTAGCCACGACGTAGCGGCTGTTCTGGGCGAAGTAGCGCTCCTGCCGCGCCGCCGCGTCGAGCAGCAGCGCCTGCCCCTCGGTGCGATTGGCGCGCAGGATGTACTGTCGATAACCGGGGTAGGTGACCGCCGCCAGAATGGCGGCGATAGCCACCACGATCATGAGTTCGATGAGGGTAACGCCGGCCTCCCGTGGTCCTTTCATTGCCCGGTCTCCGGCATCACAGTCCAGGTCTGCCGACCGTTCAGTTCGCCGAATGCGAGCCTGTGCTGCGCGCCACTGGCGTCGAACAGCGAATCGCCACTGAAAGTCACACCACCCGCGGCAAGCGGAACGCTGCTGGGAACCGTACCGTCCACCCGGTCCTGGTCGTCCACCTCACCATCGCCATTCAGGTCGAACACCGGGAACGGCGTCGCCCCTCCCGCATTCGCGCCCAGCGCCAGGACATGCCCCTCCAGGCCGGGTGAACAGGGATCGGCATTGGGCGTCACGGTCACGACCTGAAGCAGGTTCCCGCGCACCCTGGGCGCCGTGATGACCCGCTCGCCCCTCAGGCGGTCGCCAACCTCGAGGTCCAGCACCCAGCCGGAGTCGCGCGTCCAGTCGATGGTCCCCTGGCTCACCTGGCGGGTTCCCGTCGGGCTCTCGCTCTCGAATGCCTGCACGCGCAGATCGGCGCGGGTGAGATGTCGCGTCATCTCGGCAGTCTTGCCAGCGGCCTGCGGGTCCCAGATGCCGTAGATCGATTGCAGCGTACGGGAGGCCTTGTCGCTGACGGTGAAATAGCGGCCGGTGCCGAAGTAGACCATCAGCCCCTGCCCAGACGGATGCCTCATGAAGGCCGGGGCGGCGCTGATCGCCTGGGCAGTCGGGTCCGATGCGCTGACGGTTGCGTGATAGAGCGGCTGGTTGCCGAAGGCGACGACGAAACGGGAAGTGCTCACCGCCGCCGTCGGCCCGTCAACGGCCGCCGAATCGAGCAGGTCGAAGCGCCACAGATTGCCCAGCAGGTCGCCCGCATAGGCATAGTCGGCGATGCCATCGCCATTCACGTCCGCGGCGTTGACCGCCGAAAGGCCATTGGCCCCACCTTCCGCCGTCGTGAGCTTGGTCAACAGCCGTCCATTGGCCACATCGAGCAGGAACAGGCTGGCCTTCCCGTCGTCCCCGCCATAGCCGTTGCCCAGCAGGACAGCCCATTGGCCGCTGTGCAGACGGGCGATTACCGGGGCCGAAAGCACATAACCCAGTTCGGGATCGTCCTGCGCGGTGAACTCCCACAGCAACGAGGTGGCGTCGGGATCGCTGATATCCAGCGCAAAGACACCACGCCCTCCCGCCCCCAGCGTACCGATCAGCACCCTGTGCCATGCGCCGCTGAAATACACATCGGCGACGGCCGGCGAGCCGTCCACGTAATAGCGGTGACGCCCCGGTTCGCTGGCGTATCGGCGGTCGGCCAGCAGGTGGAGATACGGGATGACCGGCGTAGGAATGTAGGCAAAGGTTTCCTCCCCGGACCTGGCGTTGAAAGCATGCAGCATGCCGTCGTTGGCCCCGACGTAGACCTGGTCGTCCTGCCGCGCCTGCGCCGCAGCGAATGCCCGATACTCTCCGTTGCCGCCATCCAGGCCCTCGGCAACGCCCGCCAGCAGGCGCGCCTTGCTCCCCAGCACAGGGGCCGAGTTGACGATGTCGCCAATCAGCGTCGTGCGCTTGCGATAGCGGTCCTCATGACGGGTATCACCCTTGAGGAAGTTCACGCGGGGGGCGTCCAGATGGTCCTGCAGCCCCACCCCGGCGAAACTGCGTCCCGCCAGGTTCTCGAAGGTGAAATCCTGCAAACCGGTTCCACTGGCATTGGCCATCAGGATACGGCGCTCACTCCAGCGTGGCAGTCGGTCGCTGGCTTTCCATGCGAGCAGTGCAGCGGCGGAGCTGCCAGCCCTGGGCGCCACGCGCTTGAGCAGGTCACCGCCCCAGGTCGCCACTTCCAACTGCGTGGTGTACAGCTCGAAACCGTCCCCTCCGAGCGCCTGTTGCAGGGCGATGGGAGCGGCGATGGACATCTGGCGTTGCAGGATTGGGCTGAACCCCCTGGACAGTTGAGTCCTCAGATGAGCCGCGTCGGTCACCTGGAAGTAGCTGTCCGGGGTGCCTGGCTTGTGCGAATCCCAGTCGCC
This sequence comes from Pseudomonas sp. MT3, assembly GCF_054720805.1. Lineage (NCBI taxonomy): Bacteria > Pseudomonadati > Pseudomonadota > Gammaproteobacteria > Pseudomonadales > Pseudomonadaceae > Pseudomonas > Pseudomonas sp. MT3. The sequence continues at coordinate 65,315 of NZ_JBTVPY010000015.1, read as the reverse complement.
ATCGACCGGAAGCGGCGACCGCTGCGCATCGAATCCACCCCACTTGGCGGCGTACCAGAGCGGGTCATGCAACGGGGTGACGGGGTTGTTCCCAGTCGGGATGAAGGTGCGGACGGAGCTAGTGGGCTCCAGCGGCGGGCAGGTGCTGCCGGACATCCGGCACTCGCCCGCCCATCGCCCGGACGGCGTGTCGAACGGATCGCTCAGGGTGCCGGCACTTTCGTTGGTGACCTCGAGATAGAGGCCATCCCGCGTAGTCCCGGCCATCGCGTACCCCAGGTGCAATACCGCGCCCCCGCCGGCGCGCAGGGTCTTCAGAGTGACGCTCAGCGTGTTGTCCGCATTCACCCGGGTACTGTACAGAAGGCTGGCATCGCCGTCGTCACCCTCGAACGCCACACGGAGCACGATCTCCGGACGCCCGCCATTTACTTCCGCAGCCACCTTCTGCCCCGGCATGTTGTGCATCGACTGCACGAAGAATGCGCTCATTTGCGCGGGCGCCGGGGGCTTGTCCGGGGATACGACCCTGGCGAAGGGAATCAGGATTGCCGTGCCGTCGCCCACGGGAATCCGAATGCTGGATGAGGGCGTTGAGAGGGCAACGGCGAATGTCCTGACCGACAGGCCGGTCGTGGTGATGGGTTGCAGGTTCCCGTAATAGGCGACGGCGGCGGCGTTGTAGGTTCCTTCCCGCGCCGGCTCTTCAGGCAGCCCGCGAATGCTGCCGAAGCTGCTGGCCAGCTTGGCGGTCGGTGCGGCATCCGTGGCGCCGCCACTGACTTCCCCGATGGAGATCCGCTTTGCACCGCTGCCCAGCTCGTGATCCCAGAGGGTCGTGCCCAACGCGGAAACGTCCAGCTTTGCCAAGGTGCCACTGGCCTGCCCGGACGGGCCGAAAGGGCTGCCTGGCAACTGTGAGTCGTAACTGGGGCTCGCCTCACTGACGACAGTGAGCAGGGGCTTCGAACAACGGTAGGCGAAGTCCGATGCGTAGGGATCACGCCAGTTGGAAACCTCGCCTTCCATCGCGGGACGATCGACGGAAGCGGGACTCCCGGCGCCGCTGAAGTAACGCAGCGCATCGAACATGACGGCTCCCAGGGGATTTGCCCCGGTCCTGCAGGCCAGGCCGTTCGTGGCGCCGCAAAGCGCCGATAGCTGGGCAGGCAAGCCGTCCAGGCTGGCAATGATGGCCGGCCTATCCGTCCCTTTCGTGGCGAAGATCCCGGTGTCCGCGTCAACCTCATCCGCGAACGAACCGATGGCCTTGCGCAACACGCCGCCGCGCAGGTCGCGGGTACCCGAGCCCGCCATCAGACCAAAATACATCTGGTTATCTTCGCCATACGCCTGCAACAACCCCGTCGGTTTGTAGCGCTTGTTCGGATATTGCTTGCAGTTGCTTTCGAGCAATCCCGGCACACACACCCGAACCCTCACGACAACGTCGACCGGCGTCACGCCCTCTACCCGCTCGTCTCCGTCACTCGGCCTCAGCCAATCCCAGACATGCAGGTTGGCGACGTCGGGCAGAACGCTCAGGTAGGCAGGGGTATTGGCGAACAGCGTGCGGTTCATCCCAGCGGGAGCAGAGAAGGGGGTGTAGTCCGCCAGATCGAATCCGGCATCCGCCGTACCGGCATATTCCCGTCCCCAGGCAAGAGCGTTCCGGGGAATCGACGCACGCTCCAGCACCGTTTCTTCTTCGGTGTCCGTCGAGCGATAACCGCCATAGAGAATCGCGCGCAGAGTGTCGATCCGCGAGGCGGTCAGATAATTGAGGAAGTCTCCGCTCCAGCGCCCGGAGCGGGTCCTGCACGTCTTGTCGCCAGTGAACGCGACCGGCATGAACAACTGCTCAGCAGCCGCATATCGATAGCACTTTCCGGAGTCGAAATAGCCGTCATGGGCGGTTGTCGGGTCGTAGTGAAACGCCGGGACGCCATTGCCCTGGATATCGACGGCATCGGGATTGGCCGGAAGAAACAACGACTGATCCAGACCGACCACCAGAAGGTTCAGGGGCGGCATGGACGGGCTCACGAACAGCGGTGTCTGGGCCGGCGCAATCCCCGTGGCGGGTATCGTCTCCACGGTCGGGGACGCCGCCGCGACGCCCTGGCCCAGCAGTCCGGCCAGCAGCATGAGCCCATTACGATGAAGATCCATCGGCAGCCTCCCTGCTCAATCATCGTGGTGTTTGGCGTAAACCGAACGCAGCTTCTGGCTGCCATTGCCAGAGCAATTGCCGGCACAGCTGTTGACCTCATACAGGAAGGTCCCGCCCTTGCCGCCAGCCGTGCAATCCGTACTGACGCAGTCGCCCCCGCCTCCGATCAACGCCACGTACCATCTGACCGGACGTCCCTCGGAAGAGCCCGAGCCGCTGGAAAGGGCCGTGTACGTGGCGACCTCATCACCCTGCCCGAAACGTGGAGCGATATAGCCACCACTGCGTACGGCATCGCGGTAGGGCATGCACAGTTGCGGGCTGCAACTCATGGCCAGCGCAGCGAGCGCCGCGGCGGAATAGAAGCCCACCCGTGCCTCGGCCATGCGAAGGCCGGCCTCGGCGTCATTGAACAACCGCTGCTGCTCGACGGAGCGGCCGGCGATACGCGACTCGATCACGGCGTTCCTGGCGCCGGACAAGGCAAGCATCGTCATGATCAGCAGGAGGATCAGTGCGACGAACAGCGAGGCTCCACGCTGGGGAGTCCGATAGAGCGCGCGCCTCATGGCATGAGGTTCCTCAGCATGACGGTCCCCTGGCCGACCAGGTACAACTGGCCGGAATCGCCAGGTACTCCGGTGGCCTCCACCCCGGTCAGCAACTTCCAGTCGGCGACAGCCGTTGTCTTGCTGACAGCATCCCGAAGGCCCTTGCCGCTACTGCGCAGCAAAACCCTGTAACCCACCCCGACCACGGATTGCCCATCCTCGAGGGCGCTACTGATATAGCTCGACACTTGCCTGGGTTGCGCGGCACTGGCGACCGCCACCTGGAAAACCAGATCGACCAGCCCGTCCACCAGCGCCTCATCCCCCTGGGCGCTGGCGCAGCGCAAGTCACCGGCGCTGCCCAGGTAGAGCTTTTCGACGAAGACGAAGCGGGTGCTGGTATAGGGTTCGGCAAGCTCCGCAAGATTGGGCGCCCGATTGCCCAGACAGTCGCGATCCCACTTGTCCCGTGGCTGATAGCGAATGCAGATCGCCGACCTGTCCACGTATTGCACGGCCCGCCCCGGGGAAAAACTGCAGCCTTTGACGATACCGCCGGACGTCTCGCTGAATGCCGCGTCCATATCCTGTATCGCCGGGCTTCGTCTGTAACCGGCCTTGCCGAGTTCCTGTTGCAGGAACATCGAGACGAAGCGCCGGTTCTCCTGGTTCTGCAACTGCCCCTGCTGAAAGAGATAGCTGTGCCGATTGTCCAGATAGACCTGGGTGATCCCCAGAACCAGAAAGCTGCTCAACACGAGCGCGATCATCAACTCAACCAGGGACAATCCACCCTGATGGTGCGGGCCATCCATGCCTCGACTCCTAGATTTGGGTACGCAATCGGTAACGGCAGACCGTCTCCGCCGCTTCAGCGGCATGCGGGTCCAGGCACTCGCCCGGCCTGACCTTCCAGGCCACCTGGATCTCCAGAACACTCCCCTCTGCGGCGCAGTGGTTTTCCCCACTCGACCGGCAGATATGAAACTCGTCGACCAGCAACTCCCTGGCACCCGGCAGCAACGCGCTCGCCCGCCTGGACCAGCACGCCAGTTGCCGATCGGCAGCGCCGGGCGTATCCGCACAGTTGGCGGGCGCACTCGGGAAACCCGCACCGGGCGCCTTGAGGTAACCCGCCGGAACCGGCTTGCTGCCGCTGCGCAGGCGGATCATCTCCACCAGGTCGTTCGCCAGCGCCGCCGCCGTGTTGCGCTGCGCCGAGTCCTGGACGTACTGCAGCGTCCGGCCCTGCAAGGCCACCATCCCCAACAGCCCGACGCAGGTCAGCAGCACCGCCACCAGCACCTCGATCAGGCTGAAGCCGAAGGAGTGCTTCCCGGCTCCCGCTCGCGCGACATGCGAACCAGCGCTGGAAGCTGCGCGATGCCAGGGAAGGAACATGGCTGTGCCTCACACGGGAGAGGTGAATCGGCGAAATTGCCAATCACCGGGTGTGCATAGCCTGCGACCGCGAAGCTGCCCGGGTCAGTCAGACAGGGATGGTGTTCGAGGGTGATTTGTCCGCCCGGTGTGAAAAGCAAATCTCAGCGAACGGAAGGATCGGTATGGGAATACCGCGTCCGTATTAGCCATGTCGTTGAGCAAGACGGAGGGGAAAGAACCGGACATAAAAAACCGCCCCATGAGGGCGGCGCAAGGGATTGGGTCGAACGCTTACTGCGTCTGCTGCACGATCACCGTTTGTGCCGGCATCGGCGCCGGGAAATCGGTGCCCAGGGCGTCCTTGATGGTGCGATTGGTGTCGAAGTAGACCTGCCAGTAATTGTCGTTATGGCAGTACGGGCGCACCGCCAGCACCGGGCCGACCAGGTTGAACTCGAGGATTTCCACATCCACCGGCGGGTCGCTCAGCACGTTGGGGATGGCCGCGATGCGCTGCTTGAGCACCGCGGTTGCCGCCTGGTAGTCCGCCGCGCCGGACAACTGGGCCTTGAGGTCCACGCGGCGGAAATCGTTCTGGCTGTAGTTCTGGATGGTGTCACCGAAGATCTTGTTGTTGCCCACCAGGCTCAGCACGTTGTCCGGGGTATTGATGGCGGTGACGAACAGGCCGATCTCCTTGACCGTGCCGGTGACGCCGCCAGCGGTGATGAAGTCGCCCACCTTGAACGGCCGCAGCACGATGATGAAGCCGCCTGCCGCGAGGTTCGCCAGCAACCCGGACCAGGCCATGCCGATGGCGACGCCCGCGGCGGCGATGAGCGCGGCGATGCTGGTGGTCTGCACGCCGAAATAGCCGAGGATGCCGATCACCAGAAGGATGTTCAGGGTGACCGTGATGAAGGAACCGACGTAGCGCAGTACCGTGGGGTCAACGCTCTGCCTGGAGAGCGCCTTCTCCACCATCCTCACGGCCAGGCCGATCAGCCAGCGACCGATAACCCAGAAGGCGATGGCCGCGAGAATCTTCATGCCGAAGGCGAAGGCGTACTGCGAAACCGTTGCCCATAGCGCGTTGATCTTCTCCGTACCCACATTGATGATGTTCGTATCTTCCATTGAAGCGCACCTGCGAGAGAAAGGGACTTGATGAAAACTAGCACGGCCCCAGCCATTTGCTCGTCGCAGCGCGCAGCCCAGAGCCCTGGCGGGCTCCGGGCCATTCCTGGTCAGCAGCCGCCGGGCAGTCCGCTGATCCAGCGGTTGAGCAGTTCCAGCCCCTCGCGGTGCACCAGGGTGCGCCCCAGCTCGGGCATCATGTCGCCCGGCCTGTCGCTGCCGACGCGGTAGCTGAGTACTGACTTGTCCGGGCGGCCGGGATGGATGTCCTCCAGCCGCCCGCCGGTGCCGCCACCCGCCGCCACCGGCGGTTTGCACAGGCCGTAGGCGATGGACACCGGCGTGTGCGGGTCAAGATAGAGGCCGGAGGTGCGGGCGGCCCCCTTCGGGTTGTGGCAGTGCGAGCAGTTGGCGTCGAGGTAGCTGCGCGCCTGTTTCTCCAGGTCCTCTCCGGCTCGCGGATGGCCCCACAGCGCATTCTGCGGCACCTGCGCCAGCGCCGGCAGGCCCTTGAGGAAGCCGCGCGCCTGCCAGTGCTGCAGCTGGTTTTCGTTGCCTTCGGCGTAGGCGAAGTCCTTGTTCAGATGCCGCGCCTTGGGCCCCAGCGGGGCGATGCCGCCGCCCTTCTGTTCGGCGTGGCATTCGGAGCACTGGTTGGCGTCGGGGACCATGTAGGTGAAGGCGGTCTTCCTGCCGTCCTCGGCGCTCAGCTCCAGCACCGGGCTGTCGCCGGCCAATTCCAGGTGCGCCTCGCGCTGGTCCTTGTCCCAGACATAGGGCAGCGCCGCCCAGCCATCCTTCTGGCGCACCAGCACGCGGGTTTCCACCAGATGAACCCTGGCCATGTCCAACCCGGCCTTGGGATCGCGGTCGTCCTGGCTGTTCTGCAACAGGTTGCCCTGGGCGTCCCTGGGGTAATAGAAGGTCTTGGTCAGCACGCTGCCGACGGGGTAGTCGAAGCGCTCCTCGGCGTATTGCGCCGACTGTCCTTCGGGCATCCATACGGTGCGCAGCTTGTGCGCGTAGTCGGTGAACAGCGAGGTGTTCAGGTCATAGGGCAGCACCTCGGCCGCCGGCGTCAAGTGGCCGTCCGCCAGGTGCAGCATGCCCCAACCGCTGAGCTTTTCCGGGTAGTCGTCGCCCTCGGGCTGATAACGCGGCTTGCTCTCCTGCCCGCACCCGGCCAATCCCACGGCCAGGGCGAGCGACAACAGGAACGAAGCGTGTCTGATCATGCCTTGCCGCCCTTCTCGCCCAGGCCAGCCTGCTCGATCTTCGGCAACGGCTTGAGCTTGCACTGATGCACGCTCATGTCGGTGCTGATGTTCTTGTAGCCGTTGGGGCCGTCGACGTTGACGATACCGGCGTCGCCATTGTCGATGCAGATCGACAGCGCCTCGGGCAGCTTGCCGTCGACCAGTTTCTTCTGGTTGAAGTAGCCGTCCCAGAGGATGTCCGGCAGGCGGCCGGTGAGACCGAACTTGGCGACCTTCAGCGCCTTCAGCTCCAGGTGGTCGGGGCTGTCGCCGCCGGGGCCGAAGGTGTTGCCGTGGATGTAGATGCCTTCGGGATAGGGGTCGAAGTTCGGCTGGGTCGCCTTGTCCGAGTAGTTGGTGCTGAAGTAGCTGCTGATGATGACGTTGGCGGTCTTGTGGTTGCCGATCTTGTTGTTGAAGATCTCCACGTCGTCGTTGGAGTTCACCACCACGCCCGAGCCCGCCGGCACGCTGGCCACCGGGGTGCCCTTGTGGCCGAAGTTGTCGTGGTTGTTGCCCTCCACGTCGTTGTCGAAGACCCGGGTGCCACGCCCTGGCTGCTGCAGGTTGGGCATGTTGAAGACGAGGATGCCGCCGGTGTTGTCGGTGGCGACGTTGTTGTAGACGTCGGCGCCGATGGTGTTCTCGATCTCGATACCGGCGACGTTGCGCTCGGCGCGGTTGTTGCGCACCACCACGTTGCGCGACTGGCCGACGTAGATGCCCGAGTCCGAGGCGCCGATGGCGACGTTGCCTTCGAGCAGGGTGTTCTCGGTCTGCACCGGGTAGATACCGTAGCCGCCATTCTCGGTGGACGGGCCGTTGGTCCACTCGGTGCGGATGTTGCGGATGACGATGTTCTTGCCGCCGATGACCTTCAGGCCGTCGCCCTTGGTGTCCTCGATGGCGAGGTTTTCCAGGGTGAAGTCGGAGGCGTCGACGAACAACCCTTCGGCGCCGGCCTTCTGGTTCTTGAAGCTCAGGATGGTCTTGTCCATGCCGGCGCCACGAATGGTCACGCCGTCCACTTTCAGGCTCAGGCTGCGATCGAGGTGGTAGGTGCCCGCGGGAATGTCGATGACATCGCCAGCCTTGGCCTTGATCAGGCGGGCCTGCAGATCCTTCTGGAAGTCGCTGCTGACAGCGGCGGTTTTCTCCCCTTCGCCGCAAGCGGCCAGGGCAACGGAGACGGCAATCAGGGACAAGCAAGCGAGACGCATGGCAGGGCACTCCGGTCTTGTTCTTATAATTATGGAACTATAGTACCAAGTAACTCCTATGGATAGCCCCCATGTGCATGAAAGCCGCGCCACCCGGGCTCTTCAGCCATGCGGCCGGCCAGCCATCCCCCGAAATAGACAGGCCCCGCATATGCGGGGCCTGGGGTATTGCGGCGAGGGCGACGAAGGCTCAGCGCGGAATGTTCGGCTGGCGCTTGGTGCTGCGTTTCTTGCCCTTGGCGTAGCCGCTGGCCTTGTCTTCCGCGGCCTTGTTCCACGGCTTGGAGCCATCGCTGGCGCGCGGCGGCAGGCCGGTATGCTGGGTCAGCAGCGGCTTGCCGGTCTTCTTGCTGCCCACCGGGGTGGAGTTCTTGCGGCGCGCGCTCTGGTAGCCGCCATCAGCGGTCGGCTGGTGCGTCGGGATGAGCTGGTGCTTGCCGTTGCCGATCAGGTCGGCGCGACCCATTTCCTTCAGGGCTTCGCGCAGCATCGGCCAGTTGTTCGGATCGTGGTAGCGCAGGAAGGCCTTGTGCAGCCGGCGACGGCGTTCGCCCTTGACGATCTCCACGCCATCGCTCTTGTAGGTGACCTTGCGCAGCGGGTTCTTGCCCGAGTGGTACATGGCCGTGGCGGTGGCCATAGGCGAGGGGTAGAAGGCCTGCACCTGGTCGGCGCGGAAGCCGTTGCGCTTGAGCCACAGGGCGAGGTTCATCATGTCCTCGTCGCTGGTGCCCGGGTGCGCGGCGATGAAGTACGGGATCAGGTACTGTTCCTTGCCCGCTTCCTTGGAGAACTTCTCGAACATCCGCTTGAACACGTCATAGGTGCCGATGCCCGGCTTCATCATCTTCGACAGCGGGCCTTCCTCGGTGTGTTCCGGGGCGATCTTCAAGTAACCGCCGACGTGGTGCGTCACCAGCTCCTTGACGTATTCCGGGGACTGGACCGCCAGGTCGTAGCGCAGGCCCGAGGCGATGAGGATCTTCTTCACCCCCGGCAGGTCGCGGGCGCGGCGGTACAGCTGGATCAGCGAGGAATGGTCGGTATTGAGGTTGTCGCAGATGCCCGGCCAGACGCAGGACGGCTTGCGGCAGTGCTTCTCGATCTCCGGGTCCTTGCAGGCGATGCGGTACATGTTCGCGGTCGGCCCGCCGAGGTCGGAGATGACGCCAGTGAAGCCGGGGACCTTGTCACGGATTTCCTCGATCTCGCGGATGATCGAGTCTTCCGAGCGGCTCTGGATGATGCGGCCTTCGTGCTCGGTGATCGAGCAGAAGGTGCAGCCGCCGAAGCAGCCACGCATGATGTTCACCGAGAAGCGGATCATCTCGTACGCCGGGATCTTCGCGCCGCCGTAGGTCGGGTGCGGCACGCGGGCGTACTGCAGGCCGAAGACGTAGTCCATCTCCTCGGTGGTCAGCGGGATGGGCGGCGGGTTGAACCACACGTCGGTTTCGCCGTGGCGCTGGACCATCGCGCGGGCGTTGCCGGGGTTGGTTTCCAGGTGCAGCACGCGGTTGGCGTGGGCATAGAGCACCGGGTCGCTCTTGACCTTCTCGAAGGACGGCAGGCGGATCACCGTGCGCTCGCGCTCCAGGCGCGGGTGCGGCAGCAGCTCGACGACCTTGGCCTGGTTCGGGTCGTCCTGCTCGCCCTTCTCCTGCTCGATGGCGCAGGCGGCGGTGTCCTGGGTATTCACGTACGGGTTGATGATCTTGTCGATCTTGCCCGGACGGTCGATGCGGGTGGAGTCCAGCTCGAACCAGCCCTCGGGAGTGTCGCGACGGACGAAGGCGGTGCCGCGCACGTCGGTGATCGAGTCGATGGATTCGCCGGCGGACAGGCGCTGGGCCACTTCCACCACGGCGCGCTCGGCGTTGCCGAACAGCAGGATGTCGGCCTTGGCGTCCATCAGGATCGAGTGGCGGACCTTGTCCTGCCAGTAGTCGTAGTGCGCGATGCGGCGCAGCGAGGCCTCGATGCCGCCGAGAATGATCGGCACGCCCTTGTACGCCTCTCGGCAGCGCTGGCTGTAGACCATGCTGGCGCGGTCCGGGCGCTTGCCGGCTTCGCCGCCGGGTGTGTAGGCGTCGTCGGAGCGGATCTTCCGGTCGGCGGTGTAGCGGTTGATCATCGAGTCCATGTTGCCGGCGGCGATGCCGAAGAACAGGTTCGGCTTGCCCAGCTTCATGAAGTCGTCTTTCGACTGCCAGGCAGGCTGGGAAATGATGCCGACGCGGAAGCCCTGGGCCTCCAGCAGGCGGCCGATGATGGCCATGCCGAACGACGGATGGTCAACGTAGGCATCCCCGGTGACGATGATGATGTCGCAGGAATCCCAGCCCAGCTGATCCATCTCTTCCCGGCTCATGGGCAGGAACGGCGCCGGGCCGAAACACTCGGCCCAGAACTTGGGATAGTCGAACAGCGGTTTGGCGGCTTGCATCACGGGCACCGGGGTATCTCGAAGTAGGTATCGCGAAAAAACGCGGGCGCGGAATATAGCACAAAAAGTGTACAAATCCGACCGATGAACTCAGATTTAACCGGTGCGCGACGGATTGCCAGTGCCATCATCTAGCTATACTTCAGCCACTATCCGCAGTAGGTGCCGGGATACCCACAAGGCACAGGGAGTGCGTGTCGTGCGTCATCTTTTCGTGCTACTGCTCGCGCTGCTGAGCGGCCCGGTCGCCGCAGTCGAGCTGGATTCAGGCGCCAGCGGCACCTGGCTCAATGGTCGCCTGGAACTCCTCGAGGACCGTAGCGGCGGGATGCCGTTCGACGAAGTTCAGCGTAGTCGTGATTTCATTCCGGCCAACGGTCGCACCAGCGTCGGCCAGAGCCCCAGCGCCTGGTGGCTGCGCCTGGACCTCGAGCGCCGGCAGGTACCGCCCGGCGGCTGGTGGCTGGAGGTGGACGCGGTCAACCTCAAGGACCTGCGCCTGTACCTGCCCGATGAGCAGGGCCGCTATGACGAGCGGCTCTCAGGCGAATCGGTGCCCTTCTCCGCCGGCCGCGACCGTGGTTACCGGCGTCCGGTTTTCCATCTGCCCGACGGCACCGGGCCGTTGCGACTCTACCTGCGTACCTATGACCCCGCCGGCAACTCCTTCCCCCTGCGCATCTGGACGCTGGACGACCTGCAGGACCATCGCGCCGACACCAACCTCTTCCTCGGCGTGATCTACGGCCTGATCGCCGCCCTGCTGCTGTACAACCTGTTCATCCTGCTGACCCTGCGCGACCGCGCCTATCTCTGGTACGTGCTGACCACCGCCGCGGCGCTGCTGTTCAGCCTCGGCATGAGCGGCCACGGCTTCAAGTACCTCTGGCCGGAACACGCGGTACCCTGGTGGTTGGACCGCATCACCCTGCCCTCGCTGTGGGGGCTGTGCGTGCACCGTTTCACCATCACCCTGCTGCAGACCCGCAAGTACGTGCCGTGGGCACACCGCCTGCTGAACCTGAACTGCGCGCTGTACCTGCTCACCATTGCCCTCGGCGCCCTGCAACTGCGCGGCATTGCCAGTTGGATGCTGGTGGCGATCACCTTCATCGGCGTGCCGGCGGCGATGGGAGCGGCGCTGACGCGCTGGCGTCAGGGCTGCTTCCCCGCCTTCCTCTACCTGCTCGGCTTCGGCCTGGTACTGGGCAGCGTCAGCATCTCGGTGATGCGCGCCCTGGCGGTCGTGCAACCCACGCCGATCACCACCTACACCTTCCCGATCGCTGTCGCTATGGAATCGATACTCTTCTCCTTCGCCCTCACCTCGCGCATCCGCAGCCTCAAGCGGGAACGCGCGCAGGCCGTGGAGCAGGCCGACCGGGAAAAGAACGCACGCCTGACGCTGATGCAGAGCGCGCAGCACGACCTGGCCAAGGCGGTGGCCGAACGCACCGCCGAGCTGACCCAGAGCAACCAACTGCTGCGCGAGCGCGAAGCCCAGTTGCAGCACGCAGCACACTACGATCCGCTGACCGGCCTGCCCAACCGCCGCTTCCTGGTCGAACACGCCGAGCGTGCACTGGAACGCGCCCAGCAGAACGGCGAAACCCTGGCCCTGATGCTGATCGACCTCGACCACTTCAAACCGATCAACGACAGCCACGGACACGACGCCGGCGACTTCATGCTGCAGAACGTCGGCCACCGCCTGCGCCAATGCGTGCGCGCCAGCGACTGCGTAGCGCGACTGGGTGGCGACGAGTTCGCCGCGCTGATCGCCGGCCCGGACGCCGAAGGCCATGCCCGCGAGATCGCCAGACGCCTGCTCAACGAGCTGTCGCGCCCGGTGCAGTTCGACGCCCTCGAACTGCGCGTCACGCCCAGCATCGGCGTCGCCATCTACCCCAGCCATGCGATGCAGTTCAGCAAGCTCTACAAGGCCGCAGATCAGGCGCTGTACGACGTGAAGGGCAACGGCCGGGCCAGCTTCGCCATCGCCAACGAGGGCGGCAACGACGCCAGCGACCTCTGGCAAGACGGCAACAAGACCACGGAAGGCCGCGCCTGATCAACTGCGATAGCGGCGCGGCACGCGGGCAGTAACCTTGGTCAGCAGCTCGTAACCGATGGTCCCGGCGTGGCTTGCCACCTCGTCCACCGGGAGACTCGCACCCCACAGTTCCACCGGCTCGCCGACGACCGCATGGGGCAGATCAGTGAGATCGACGGCCAGCATGTCCATCGATACCCGGCCCGCCAACGGCACCCGCCGTCCGCCCACCAGCACCGGCGTGCCGCTCGGCGCATGGCGCGGATAACCATCGGCGTAGCCGCAACTGACCGTGCCGATGCGCGACGGACGCTGCGCCACCCAGGTCGCGCCATAGCCGACACACTCCCCGACCGGTACCTCGCGCACCGCGATCAACTGCGCCTCCAGGCTCATCGCCGGGCGCAGGCCCAGCTCGGCCGCGCCGATATCGGCGAAGGGCGTAGCGCCATAGAGCATGATGCCGGGGCGAGTCCAGTCCATGTGGGCGGCAGGAATGGTCAGCACGGCAGCGGAGTTGGCCAGTGAGCGCTGGTCGAAATCCAGGTCGAGCACGCTGAGGAAACAGGCTACCTGGTCTTCGGTCAGCTCATCGCCGCGCAGGTCGGCATTGGCGAAGTGGCTCATCAGGTTCAGTTCGGCCACCTGCGTGGCCTGGCGCAGGCGCGGATGCCAGTCGCGCAGCGCCTCGGGCGAGAAGCCCAGGCGGTGCATGCCCGAATCCAGCTTCATCCATGCCTTCAACGTGCTCGGCAGTTGCGTGGCGAGCAGCGCCTGGGCCTGCTCCGGCCCCTGCACGGCCACGTCCAGGCGCAGTTGCGCGGCGATCAGGTACTCGCCCGGCTCGAAGCAACCTTCCAGCAGCAGGATGCGTGCATCGGCGTGCAGCGCGCGTACTTCCGCCGCCTCCTCCAGGCAGGCCACGGCAAAGCCGTCGGCCTCATCGTGCAGGCTGCTGACCACCTCTCGCGCGCCATGCCCATAGGCATTCGCCTTGACCACCGCGAACGCCTGGCGGCCCGGCGCGCAGCGCTTGGCCACGGCATAGTTGTGGCGGATGGCGGAAAGATCGACGGTGGCGACGAGCGGACGCATGGCTGCGGGTCCTGAAACGAAACGGGCGCCCATATTAAGGCGCCCGTCGATCACGCGATATGTGGCCGCGTCACTCGTCTTCGAAGTTGTACATGCCGGGGGCGAGGTTCTCGAAGCGGCTGTAGCGGCCGAGGAAGGCCACGCGCACCGTGCCGATGGGACCGTTACGCTGCTTGCCGATGATGATTTCGGCGACACCCTTGAACTCGGTTTCCGGGTGATACACCTCGTCGCGATAGACGAACATGATCACGTCGGCGTCCTGCTCGATTGCTCCGGATTCACGCAGGTCGGAGTTCACCGGGCGCTTGTTGGGACGCTGTTCCAGCGAGCGGTTGAGCTGGGAGAGCGCCACCACCGGACAGTTGAACTCCTTCGCCAGCGCCTTGAGCGAGCGGGAGATCTCGGAAATCTCGTTGGTCCGGTTGTCGCCGGCGGAACCGGGAATCTGCATCAGCTGCAGGTAGTCGACCATGATCAGGCCGATCTCGCCGTGCTCACGGGCCAGGCGGCGGGTACGCGCACGCATTTCCGAGGGCGAGATGCCGGCGGTGTCGTCGATGAACAGCTTGCGGTCATTGAGCAGGTTCACCGCCGAGGTCAGGCGCGGCCAATCCTCGTCGTCCAGCTTGCCCGAACGCACCTTGGTCTGGTCGATGCGGCCGAGCGAGGCAAGCATACGCATGACGATGGAGTCGGAGGGCATTTCCAGGGAGTACACCAGGATCGCCTTGTCGCTGCGCATCAGGGCGTTCTCCACCAGGTTCATGGCGAAGGTGGTCTTGCCCATCGACGGACGGCCGGCAACGATGACCAGGTCCGCCTGCTGCAGGCCGCTGGTCTTTTCATCGAGATCGGTGAAGCCGGTGGAAATCCCGGTCAGCGCATCGGTGGTGTTGAACAGGTGGTCGATGCGGTCGATGGTCTTCACCAGGATATCGCTGATCCCCACCGGACCGCCGGTCTTCGGGCGCGCTTCGGCGATCTCGAAGATCTTGCGCTCGGCTTCGTCGAGCACTTCGTTGGCGCTGCGCCCTTCCGGATTGAAGGCGCTGTCGGCGATATCGCTGCTGATGCCGATCAGCTGCCGCAGCGTGGCGCGCTCGCGAATGATGTTCGCGTAGGCCTTGATGTTGGCTACCGAGGGCGTGTTCTTCGCCAGCTCGGCAAGGTAGGCAAGACCGCCCACCTGGGACAGTTGGCCCTCGCGTTCGAGCATCTCGGAGAGGGTCACCACGTCGATCGGCTGGTTGCTTTCGGCGAGCTTGTAAACCGCGCGGTAGATCAGCCGATGGTCATGACGGTAGAAGTCGCCATCGGACACCGCGTCCGACACCCGCTCCCACGCATTGTTGTCGAGCATCAGGCCACCCAGCACCGCCTGTTCGGCTTCGATCGAGTGCGGTGGCACCTTGAGGGAAGCGGTCTGCAGGTCGTATTGCTCGGGGACGGTGATGTCGTTCATGGGCTCTTCGTGTTGTGTGAAACGGCGGAAAAACAAAGGGCACGGACCGAGGATCGGTACCGTGCCCATTGTTATTGGACTGATTCACCCAGGCAAGCCGCGTGAATCGTCCTAGCGACGGATCGCTTACTCGGCGACTACAACCACGTGCAGGGTTGCATCAACATCCATGTGCAGTTGCACTTCGATGTTGTATTCGCCTACAGCGCGCAGGGCGCCGTCGGGCAGGCGAACTTCGCTCTTTTCCAGCGGGTAGCCGGCAGCCGAAACGGCGTCGGCGATGTCGCGGGTGCCGATCGAACCGAACAGCTTGCCTTCGTCGCCAGCGTGGGCGCCGATGGTCACGATCAGTTCGGCCAGTTGGGCAGCACGGGCTTCAGCAGCGGCTTTCTTCTCGGCAGCGGCTTTTTCCAGCTCTGCGCGGCGCTCTTCGAAAGCAGCGACGTTGGCAGCGGTGGCAGCGGTGGCTTTGCCCTGCGGCAGCAGGTAGTTACGAGCGTAACCGCCCTTTACGTTCAGCTTGTCGCCCAGGTTGCCCAGTTTGGCGATCTTTTCCAGCAGGATGACTTCCATTTGAGTCTTACCTCTTAACTTTTAACCTTCACCGTTCGCGGCACCCTGGCGCTTCGCCAGACGACCGCGAAAATCAAACAGACTGTCGACTACGGCGACAAGACAGATCACATTGCCCAGTACGAATACCAGCAGGTACAGCGGTGCCAGCCAGAAGCCCGGAAACTTCTTCAGCGCGACCAGCCCGTGGCCCAGTGCGATCCCGGCGAACAGCAGCGGAATCATGCACAGCGGCGCCAGCATGGTGGCCGCGGGACCTGCGAAGGGCAGCGCCACAACGCCGACCAGCAGCGCGATAGCCGTGCCCGGCGACAGGCGCAGTGCGCGGAACTCGCGGCCAAACCCTTCCGGGTTGAACAGCACTGCCTGCCAATAACGCGCCAGCATCAGGCACATCAGGCTGATCGTCTGCAGCGAGGCTGCCATCAGGCCGGTGATGGTCGGAACCATCTCCGCCTGCAGGGCGGCCATCTGTTCCGGCGAAAGCTTGGCTTCGGCCAGAACCTGCGGCAGTGCCTTGCCGAACGCATCGGCAAGAGCAGCGACCAACCCGGCCGACACCGTGCTGAGCAGCAGCACGAACACCGCACCGAGCACAACGCTCGCCAGCATCACCTGGTTCCAGGACACCCTGCTGCGCAGAACCTGCGCCAGCACGGCACTACCCACCAGAACCAGACTCACGCTGGGGTCACCCAGGTACCACCAGGCCAGTGCCGGAAGCAGCGCCCAGGCCAGGATGCCAAAGGCATCACGCGGACCACGACGCAACAGCACCAGACTGCCTGCTGCGGCACCGAGCCAGAACAACGGCTGCAGTACCGCGGCTGCGACGACCACCAGGGTCGCCTGCATGCGGCCTCGCATGACGAATTCAGCCAATGCGCGCATGCGATCTATCCATCAATTCCAGTCGACTGCCCGATCAACGGCCGTGGCTGTCGGTGTAGGGAAGCAGGGCCAGGTAGCGGGCGCGCTTGATAGCGGTGGCCAGCTGACGCTGGTATTTGGCCTTGGTGCCGGTGATGCGGCTCGGAACGATCTTGCCGGTTTCGGAAACATAGGCCTTCAGGGTGTTGAGATCCTTGTAATCGATCTCTTTCACGCCTTCAGCGGTGAAACGGCAGAACTTACGACGACGGAAGAAACGTGCCATGTGTGTGGCTCCTCAATACTGGTCCGGGATTACTCGTCAGCGCTGTCGCGGCTATCTTCGCCGTCAGCGGACTCGCCCTCGTTCGATTCGGGACGCTCACGGCGCTCGCGGCGCTCGTTGCGGCTCTCTTCGGCCTTCAGCATTTCGGACTGGCCGGTAACGGCTTCGTCGCGACGGATGACCATGTTACGGATCACGGCGTCGTTGTAACGGAAGTTGTCTTCCATTTCTGCCAGGGCCTTGGCAGTGCACTCGACGTTCATCAGAACGTAGTGGGCCTTGTGCACGTTGTTGATGGCGTAAGCCAGCTGACGACGGCCCCAGTCTTCCAGACGGTGGACTTTGCCGCCGTCTTCTTCGATGGCCTTGGTGTAACGCTCGACCATGCCACCGACTTGTTCGCTCTGGTCCGGGTGAACCAGGAACACGATTTCGTAATGACGCATAAATGCTCCTTACGGATTGCAGCCTGCCGACGAAGCGGTCAGGCAAGGAGTGAATGATTTTTACCTTGCCACTGGGAAGGACGTGCGAACGCCTGCCCGGACGACAAGGGCCGACATTCTAGAGAAGGGGGGAAGGTGGCGCAAGGCAATTGACGATTATTTGTACAACGGGCTTTTCGTAGGAGCGAGCTTGCTCGCGAACGGTGCCGGCTCCGTGCTTGCCCGGTTCGCGAGCAAGCTCGCTCCTACAAAAGCAACGTCAGGCGCCGGCCTTGGGCTGGCGCTGCCGGACAATCTCGAACAGGCAGACGCCGGTGGCCACCGAGACGTTCAGGCTGCTGACGCTGCCCTGCATCGGCAGCTTGGCCAGGTAATCGCAATGCTCGCGGGTCAGGCGGCGCATGCCCTTGCCCTCGGCGCCCATCACCAGCACAGTCGGCCCGGTGAGGTCGAGTTCGTAGAGCATCTGGGTCGCCTCGCCGGCGGTGCCGACGACCCACAGACCACGCTGCTGGAGTTTCTCCAGGGTGCGCGCGAGGTTGGTCACCGCCACCAGCGGGATGACTTCGGCGGCACCGCAGGCAACCTTGCGCACGGTGGCATTGAGGGTGGCGGACTTGTCCTTCGGCACGATGACCGCCAGCGCGCCCGCCGCATCGGCGGTGCGCAGGCAGGCACCGAGATTGTGCGGATCGGTCACGCCGTCCAGGGCCAGCAGCAGCGCCGGACCGGGCGTGCGCTCCAACAGTTCCTCGAGCATGTTCTCGCCCCACACCTGGCTCGGGCTGACCTCGGCGACCACGCCCTGGTGCACGCCCTCGGCCCACTCGTCCAACTCCTTGCGGTCGCGCGTGCCCACCGGCACGCGCACCTGGCCGGCCAGCTCGACCAGCGCCTGGACGCGCGGATCATGCCGGCCCTCGGCCAACCACAGCTGCTTGACCCGTTTCGGATGATGGCGCAGCAACGCCTCTACGGCATGGACCCCGTAGACCTTTTCCCACTGACTCATTTCTTCGCCTTACGCTTGCTGGCCGGCGCGCCGCCCGCCGCACCCGCCTTGGGCGCGGACGAGCCCTTGCGATGCTTGGTCGGCTTGGCGGACCGGGCTTTCTGTTTCGAAGGATTGCGCGACTTGCCCGCAGCGGGCGCGCCCTTGCCTTTGCCGTTGGCCGGTTTCTTGCTG
The DNA here is from genome assembly GCF_054720805.1 of Pseudomonas sp. MT3. Classification (NCBI taxonomy): domain Bacteria; kingdom Pseudomonadati; phylum Pseudomonadota; class Gammaproteobacteria; order Pseudomonadales; family Pseudomonadaceae; genus Pseudomonas; species Pseudomonas sp. MT3. Next base: position 47,175 of record NZ_JBTVPY010000015.1, on the reverse strand, counting down.
CCGACCTTGGCTTCGTCGAGCAGCGCTTTCTTCACTTCGCGGCTCTTGCGCACATCGGTATTGCCAAGCATTTCCTCGGCCTTGGCCAGCATTTCCGGGGCCACCGAAGGCAGCGCCTGGACCACGCCGACCTTGCGCTTGCGCGGCTGGTGCGACGGCACCACGGCCACGTCGGGCGCGAAGAACGGATCGTCCGCTACCTGACGACGGGCCTTGGCCGGCTTCTCTTTGGCTGCAGCACCTTTGGGCGCCTTGCCCTTCGCAACCTTGCCCTTGGCCGGCTCAGCCTTCTCGCCACGCTTCTTGCGGCCGATGGGCGCGCTGAGCACGTTATCGGAGAGCTCGAAGTCGATCTTGCGCTCGTCCAGGTCGACGCGCGCCACCACCACTTCCACGGTGTCGCCAAGGCGGAAGCTACGGCCGGTACGCTCGCCGGAGAGGCGATGGTGGACGGCATCGAAATGGTAGTAGTCGCCCGGCAGTGCGGTAACGTGGACCAGGCCCTCGACATAGATGTCCGTCAATTCGACGAAGATGCCGAAGCCGGTCACCGCGGTGATCACGCCGGGGAAGGTCTCGCCCACGCGCTCGCGCATGAACTCGCACTTCAGCCAGTTGGTGACGTCGCGGGTCGCCTCGTCGGCTCGGCGCTCGGTCATCGAGCACTGCTCGCCCAGTTGCGCCAGGCGCGCCTCATCGTACGGATAGATGCGCGCCTTGGGCATGCTGGCGGCGCCGACGCGCTGTACGTGCTCCGACGCCGCCTTGGAGCGGATCAGGCCGCGGATGGCGCGATGGGTCAGCAGGTCCGGGTAGCGCCGGATCGGCGAGGTGAAGTGGGTGTAGGCCTCGTAGTTCAGGCCAAAGTGGCCGGCGTTCTCCGGGCTGTACACCGCCTGGCTCAGGGAGCGCAGCATCACGGTCTGGATCAGTTGCAGGTCCGGGCGACCCTGGATCGACTCCAACAGCTTCTGGTAATCCGCCGGGGTCGGCTCGCCCTTGCCGCGATACAGGGTCAGGCCCAGTTCGCCGAGGAACTGCCGCAGGTTGTTCAGCTTCTCCTGCGGCGGACCGTCGTGGACGCGGTACAGCGCCGGGATAGCGTGCTTCTCGAGGAACTTGGCGGTGGCGACGTTGGCCGCCAGCATGCATTCCTCGATCAGCTTGTGCGCGTCGTTGCGCTGGGTCGGGCGGATCTCCGAGATCTTGCGATCCGCACCGAAGACGATGCGGGTTTCCTGGGTCTCGAAGTCGATCGCCCCGCGCACGTGGCGCGCGCCGACCAGCACCTTGTACAGGTCATAAAGCGTGTTCAGGTGCGGCACCACCGCCGGCAACTGCTCCTTCAGGCGCTGGCCTTCGGGGCTGTCCGGGGTTTCCAGGTACTGGCTGACCTTGGTGTAGGTCAGGCGCGCATGGGAATGGATGACCGCCTCGTAGAACTGGTAGTCGGTCATCTTGCCAGCCTTGGAGAGATTCATCTCGCAGACCATGGCCAGGCGATCGACCAGCGGATTCAGGGAGCACAGGCCGTTGGAGAGGATCTCCGGCAGCATCGGGATCACGCGCTCGGGGAAGTACACCGAGTTGCCGCGCTTGGCCGCCTCCTCATCCAGGGCCGAGCCGACCTTCACATAATGAGAGACGTCGGCGATGGCGACGAACAGCTTCCAGCCGCCACCCTTGCGCTTCTCGGCGTAGACCGCGTCGTCGAAGTCGCGGGCGTCCTCACCATCGATGGTCACGAAAGGCAGGGCGCGCAGGTCGACGCGCTTCTCCTTGTCCTTTTCCGCCACTTCGGGCTTGAGCTTGGCCGCTTCCTTCTCCACGGCCTCGGGCCAGGTGTGGGGAATGTCGTAGCTGCGCAGCGCGACTTCGATCTCCATGCCCGGCGCCATGTAGTCGCCGAGCACTTCCAGCACCTCACCCTGGGCCTGGCGATGCACGCTCGGCCAGACGTCGATGCGCACCTGGACGAACTGGTTGTGCCTGGCCTTGCCGGCCTTGCCCGGCGGGATCAGCACTTCCTGCTGGATCTTCGGATTGTCGGCCACCACCGTGCCGATGCCGCTCTCGTCGAAGTAGCGGCCGACGATGGTCTCGTGGGCGCGCTCGACCACTTCCACCACCGCACCTTCGCGGCGACCACGGCGGTCGAAGCCGGAGACGCGCGCCAGGGCGCGGTCGCCGTCGAACACCAGGCGCATCTGCGTCGGACTGAGGAACAGGTCATCGCTGCCGTCATCGGGGATCAGGAAGCCGAAGCCGTCGCGGTGGCCGGCGATGCGGCCGAGGATCAGGTCGAGCTTGTCCACCGGCGCGTAGGCGCCACGGCGGGTATAGATGAGCTGGCCGTCGCGCTCCATCGCGCGCAAGCGCCGGCGCAGCGCCTCTTCCGACTCTTCGCCGGAGAGACCGAATTCATCGAGCAATTGGGCCCGCGTGGCAGGCGCGCCGCGTTCGGCGAGATGCGCCAGGATGAGTTCGCGGCTGGGGATGGGGTTTTCGTATTTTTCCGCCTCACGGGCGGCCTCGGGATCGAGGTTTTGCCAATCGGCCATTAAAGTGAGGTCACCTTATCTATATAGGGATGGTTCGCCATCTGCTTATTGAAGCGCGAAATCCGCTCGTCGGTCAGCTTTGGGCACGAATAAATTTTTTATCGCATCAGGGGTTTACAAGCGAAACCTGGCTCCGTATAGTTCGCGCCCACAGCGTCAGACAGACGTTGTAACACGGAAACGATGAGCGATCATCGCATCCAGTGCCCAGGTGGCGGAATTGGTAGACGCACTAGGTTCAGGTCCTAGCGGTGGCAACACCGTGGAAGTTCGAGTCTTCTCCTGGGCACCACTTATTCAAGGATAAAGTCAGTCGATGACAGACTTCATCCCGGCGGGTTCGGAACCCTGATAACCGAACGATAGACCGCCCGATGCAACCAAGGGTTGCATCACCGCAAGACGATGAGCGATCATCGCACCCCATGCTGAAAAGCATGCCCAGGTGGCGGAATTGGTAGACGCACTAGGTTCAGGTCCTAGCGGTGGCAACACCGTGGAAGTTCGAGTCTTCTCCTGGGCACCATCTTCAAACGAAAAAGCCGAGCACTGCTCGGCTTTTTCGTTTTCGGCTTTCTGCAATTCAGCCCCTCTCCGCACTCGCACTCGCACTCGCACTCGCACTCGCACTCGCACTCGCCACCCCAGCGTACGGACAGGCACGCGGCGAATCAGCCTCAACCCAACCAGCAGCATGCCCCTCCGATTCGCTCGCACCCCCAGAAACGACAACGGGCCGCATAAGCGGCCCGCTGCGATCCACAACGCGAATCAGCCGAACGGATGGCGCAGGACGATGGTCTCGGCGCGGTCCGGGCCGGTGGAGATGATGTCGATGGGCGCACCGACCAGCTCCTCGATGCGCTTGATGTAAGCGCGAGCATTGGCCGGCAGGCCTTCCAGCGACTGGACACCGACGGTGGATTCGCTCCAGCCCGGCAGGTCTTCGTAGATCGGCTGCAGGCCGATGTAGCTGTCGGCGTCGGTCGGCGCATCGGTCAGCAGTTCGCCGGCGGCATTCTTGTAACCGGTGCAGATGCGTACGGTTTCCAGGCCGTCGAGGACGTCCAGCTTGGTCAGGCACAGGCCGGACAGGCTGTTGATCTCGATGGCGCGACGCAGGATGACGGCGTCGAACCAGCCGCAACGACGGGCACGACCAGTGGTGGCGCCGAACTCGTGACCTACCTTGGCCAGGCGCGCGCCGATGTCATCGAACAGCTCGGTCGGGAACGGACCGGAGCCCACGCGGGTGGTGTAGGCCTTGGTGATGCCCAGGATGTAGTCCAGGTACAGCGGACCGAAGCCCGAACCCGTGGCGGTGCCGCCCGCGGTGGTGTTGGAGCTGGTGACGAACGGGTAGGTGCCGTGGTCGATGTCCAGCAGCGAGCCCTGGGCGCCTTCGAACATGATGTTGCCGCCGCTGCGACGCAGGTCGTGCAGGGTCGAGGTCACGTCGGCCATCAGCGGCTTCAGCTCTTCGGCGTAGGCCATGCACTCATCCAGGGTCTTCTGGAAGTCGACGGCCGGCTCCTTGTAGTAGTGCTGCAGGACGAAGTTGTGGTAGTCCAGAACCTCGCCCAGCTTGGCGGCGAAGCGCTCGCGGTGGAACAGGTCGCCCACGCGCAGGCCACGACGAGCCACCTTGTCTTCGTAGGCCGGGCCGATGCCGCGGCCGGTGGTGCCGATCTTCGCGTCGCCACGAGCCTTCTCGCGGGCCTGGTCCAGGGCCACGTGGAAGGACAGGATCAGCGGGCAGGACGGGCTGATGCGCAGGCGCTCGCGCACCGGTACGCCCTTCTCTTCCAGCTTGGCGATCTCGCGCATCAGCGCATCGGGCGCCAGCACCACGCCGTTGCCGATCAGGCACTGCACGCCTTCGCGCAGGATGCCCGACGGAATCAGGTGCAGAACGGTCTTCTCGCCGCCGACTACCAGGGTGTGACCGGCGTTGTGGCCGCCCTGGTAACGCACCACGGCAGCAGCCTGGTCGGTCAGCAGGTCGACGATCTTGCCTTTGCCCTCATCACCCCACTGGGTGCCCAGGACTACGACATTCTTACCCATAACACTTGTCCCCATCGTGGATGTTCGGTGCCGGCCGCGGCCGGCGGAAACTCGAAGTGGCACGCCTCAGAGCGCAGCCACCTGCCAATTGCCATCGCGAACCAGCAATTGCTGGTCGCAGCCCGCTTCGGTAGCCGAAGCCGCATCCTGCCCGGGCAGCGCCTGCACCACGCGCACACCCTGACGGCGCAACTGCTGCACCGCCCGCCACAAGCCAGCCCCGTCGGCCGGCGCCCAGACTCCGGTGCGCGGCTCGTCGAGCTGGGCGCGGCCGAGAGTGACCAGGGTCTTCAGGTCGGTAGAAAAACCGGTGGCCGGACGTGCGCGACCGAAGTCCGCGCCAATGTCGTCGTAACGGCCGCCCTGGGCAATGGACTCGCCAACCCCAGGCACGAACGCAGCGAACACCACGCCCGTGTGATAGTGATAGCCACGCAGTTCGCCGAGATCGAAGTACAACGGCAACTGCGGGAAGCGCGCGGCCAGCGAGTCGGCGATGGCCGTGATGTCGGCCAGCGCGACCTGTACCGCAGCCGGAGCGCCGGCGAGCACTTCGCGCGCCTGGCCCAGCACTTCGCGGCTGCCGCACAGCTCGGCGAGCGCACGGAGCATGCCGGCAAGCTCGGCGGGCAGGCCTTCGGTCAGCGCCGCGACCTCGTCCACCGCCTTGCGCTGCAGGGCGTCGAACAGCAGTTGCTCGACTTCGCCGGACAACCCGGCGGCCTGGGCCAGGCCACGGTAGATGCCGACATGCCCGAGGTCCATGTGCACGTCCGGCACCTGGGCCATTTCCAGCATGTCGAGCATCAGGCTGATGACTTCGACGTCGCCAGCCGAACCGGTATTGCCATAAAGCTCGGCACCCAGCTGGATCGGGCTGCGCGAAGTCGCCAGCGCACGCGGACGGGCGTGCAGCACGCTGCCGGCGTAGCACAGGCGGTTCGGGCCTTCGCGACGCAGGCTGTGGGCGTCCATGCGCGCCACTTGCGGCGTGATGTCCGCGCGGAAGCCCATCAGGCGGCCAGAGGCCGGATCGGTGACCTTGAAGGTGCGCAGGTCCAGATCCTGGCCGGCACCGGTCAGCAGGGATTCCAGATATTCGATATGCGGGGTGACGACGAACTCGTAACCCCAGCGCTGGAACAGGTCCAGCACCTGACGGCGGGCTGCTTCAACGCGCGCCGCCTCCGGTGGCAGCACTTCTTCGATCCCATCCGGCAGTAGCCAGCGGTCTACCGTTGCCATGTCGCCTCTCCCCTTTCAGCCGGGCGGCACTTCAATGAATGCAGTAAAGAAGGACGGTGCCGAGCAGCATGCTGCCCAGCCCGATGAGTCTCAGACTGCGGTCGCCAAGGCGCCCGAGCCCGCTCACGGCGTCGCGCCAACCACGCGGATACAGGAATGGAAGGATGCCTTCCAGCACCAGCAACAGACAGAACGCCTTGCCGAATTCCTGCCACATGGCTCTCGTACATCATTCTCGCGGACGCAAAAAAGCCGGGATTTCCCGGCTGACCCATGATAACACGATTTCTCCGACGGGCGCTGCCGCCCGCCGGAGACTTGCAAGGGTCCGTTGATGTTTCGGCGTGAATCGCGTTGCCGCGGCAAATCACGCCAGGCTAGACGCGGGGCGACGGTAATGGCCGCCCCTTGCCTAGTCCCGCAACGACGCATGGCGTGATTTGACGCGCAACCCGAAGGGACGAACCCCGTGTTGCGCGGCGCCCGGACCTCAATTCAGCATCGGGACAACTCGCAACACGGGGTTCGGCGCGGTCACGACGAAGCGTCGACGGACCCTTAAGGTTTAGCTTTTTCCAGATAGCGGAAGAACTCGTTGCTCGGATCGAGCACCAGCACGTCCTTCTTGTCGGCAAAGCTCTCGCGGTAAGCCTTGAGGCTGCGGGTGAAGGCGTAGAACTCCGGATCGGCGGTGTAGGCCTTGGCATAGATCGCCGCCGCCTTGGCATCGCCGTCACCGCGGGTCTCTTCCGACTCGCGATAGGCCTCGGCCAGCAGCACACGACGCTGACGGTCGGCATCCGCACGGATACCTTCGGCCAGTTCGCGACCCTTGGCGCGGTGCTCGCGGGCTTCCCGCTCACGCTCGGTGCTCATGCGCTCGAACACGCTGCGGTTCACTTCCTTGGGCAGGTCGATGGCCTTGACGCGAACGTCGATGACTTCGATCCCCAGCTCCTTCTGCGCCATGCGGTTCAGCGATGCGGTGATGTCACCCATCAGCGCATCGCGCTCACCGGACACCACTTCGTGCAGGGTGCGCTTGCCGAACTGGTCACGCAGACCGGCTTCCAGGCGCCGGGACAGACGTTCGTCGGCGATCTGCTTCATGCCGGAGGTCGCGGTGTAGAAGCGCTCGGCATCGGAGACGCGCCACTTGGCGTAGGCGTCGACCATCACCGCTTTCTTCTCCAGCGTCAGGAAGCGCTGGGTCGGCGAATCCAGGGTCAGCAGGCGGCCGTCGAACTTGCGTACCTGGTTGACGTACGGAATCTTGAAGTGCAGACCCGGCTTCACGTCCGCGTCGACCACGCGACCGAAGCGCAGCAGCACGGCGCGCTCGGTCTGCTGGACGACATAGACGGTGCTCCACAGCGCAACCGCGGCAACGACAGCAGCGATCAGGGCAATCAGAGACTTGTTACTCATCAGCGGCTCTCCCTGGTACGCATGTCACGCTGCTGCAGGTCGTTGGCCACCCGCGAACCGATGTCTTGCGCAGTGCTGGTCGTGCTCGGCGTGCTGCTCGGGGTTGCCGAACCGCGGCCGTCCATCATCTTGTCCAGCGGCAGGTAGATCAGGTTGTTCTGACCCTGCTGGCCGGTGACCAGAACCTTGCTGGTCTGGCTCAGGACATCCTGCATGGTATCCAGGTACAGACGCTGGCGAGTGACCTCCGGCGCCTTGTGGTATTCGGCGGCCAGCTTGGTGAAGCGGTCTGCCTCACCCTGGGCGCGGGACACCACTGCATCGCGGTAACCATTGGCCTCCTCGATGACGCGCTGCGCCTGACCACGGGCTTCCGGCACCACGCCATTGGCGTAGGCCTCGGCCTGGTTCTTCTCGCGCTGCTCGTCCTCGCGGGCACGGATCACGTCGTCGAACGCTTCCTGCACCTCACGCGGCGCGGCGGCGCTCTGGATGTTCACCTGAGTCACGGCGATGCCGGTCTTGTAGGTGTCCATGAAACGCTGAAGACGCTCGCGCACCTCGGTGGCCATCTGCTCGCGGCCCTCGGTGAGGATCTGATCCATAGTCGTCGAACCCGCCACGTGGCGCAGCGCGCTCTCGGTAGCCTGCTGCAGGCTCACCTCGGGCTGCTCGACGTTGAGCACGAAGTCCTGCAGGTTGCTGACCTTGTACTGCACGGTCAGCGGAACCTCGACGATGTTCTCGTCCTCGGTGAGCATCTGCCCCTGCTTGCTGTAAGCACGCTCGCGGGTGACGTTCTCCTGGAACTTCTTGTCGATCGGCGGGAAGTAGATGTTCAGGCCGGGCCCTACGGTCTCGTAGTACTTGCCGAAGCGCAGGATCACCGCCTGCTCCTGTTCATCCACCACGTAGACGGCGTTGTACAGCCACAGCACGGCGAGGATCGCCAGGCCGATGCCGAACAGCCCCAGGCTGCCGCCCCTGCCACCACCAGTACCGCTGCCACGCTTGGGCTTGCCGAAAATTCCGTTCAGGCTGTCTTGCAGCTTGCGGAAGGCTTCATCCAGATCAGGCGGACCCTGGCGACCGCCACCACGGCGTCCACCCCAAGGGTCCTGATCGTTCTTGTTCGAGTTGTCACCCGGCTCATTCCAAGCCATAGCGCTCTCCATCTGATAACGCGAAAACGCGCCCACGGCGCGCCCACCCATGCTACCGAATGCCCCCGCCACTGCCAAAAGCAGTGTTCCGGGCTTTATTGCAAAGTGTGTTGCGCAATGAACTCCGCCGGCTGCCAGCCCTCACGACTGACCAACCGGTTCAACTCGACACGCGGCAGGCGAACCTGCAACACGGCGCATCCTTGCTCGTCATGCCCCTCGGACTGTACCGCACCCAGCTCGAAGAACTGAGCACGAAGTCGTCCCAGGCGTTGCGGCAGGCAGAGCGTTCCCACGAACATGTCCTCCCCCAGCAACTCGGCGACCGCCTGCTCCACCAACTCCAGCCCACGGGATTCGCGCGCCGACACCCAGACTCGGACGGGCTTGCCGAGTTCGTCGCGCTGAATCATCGGCCGCATGTCCGGCAGCAGGTCGATCTTGTTGTACACCTCGAGTATCGGCAGCTCATTGGCACCGATTTCCTGCAGTACCGCCAGTACCTGCTCGATCTGCGCATCACGTTCCGGCTCGTGGGAGTCGATAACGTGCAGTAGCAGGTCGGCATTGCTCGACTCTTCCAAGGTAGCTCGAAACGCCTCGACCAGCTTGTGCGGCAGATGACGAATGAAGCCTACGGTGTCCGCCAGCACGATCGGTCCGACGTCATCCAGCTCCAGGCGGCGCAGGGTCGGGTCCAGGGTGGCGAACAGCTGGTTGGCGGCATAGACCTCGGAGGTGGTCAGCGCGTTGAACAGCGTGGACTTGCCGGCGTTGGTATAGCCGACCAGGGATACCGAAGGAATCTCCGCGCGACGACGGCCGCGACGAGCCTGCTCACGCTGGCTGCGGACCTTCTCCAGGCGCGACTTGATCTGGCGGATACGTCCGCGCAGCAGGCGACGGTCGGTTTCCAGCTGGGTTTCACCCGGACCACGCAGGCCGATACCGCCCTTCTGGCGTTCGAGGTGAGTCCAGCCGCGCACCAGGCGCGTGCTCATGTGTTCCAACTGGGCGAGCTCCACCTGCAACTTACCCTCATGGGTACGCGCACGTTGAGCGAAGATATCGAGGATCAACCCCGTCCGGTCGAGCACACGGCATTCGATCGCACGCTCGAGGTTGCGCTCCTGACTCGGAGTAAGGGTGTGATTGAAGATGATCAGCTCGACCTTCTCGGCATGGACGAGGTCGTGCAACTCATCGACCTTGCCGCTGCCGATCAGGTACTTGGCTGAAGGCTGGTGGCGCGAAATGCTGATGAACGCTACGGATTCCGCGCCCGCCGAACGTGCCAGCTCCTGGAACTCCTGCGGGTCTTCGCGCGCCTCGGGGTCCTGACCTTCCAGATGGACCAGAATGGCCCGTTCCCCACCACCCGGGCGCTCAAAGAACAAGGCGGACTCCCGTCAAACGTTGCCCGGCTCGGCCGGCTGATCACCGCTGGGCAGACGCACCGGACGGCTGGGAACAACGGTGGAGATAGCGTGCTTGTAGACCATCTGGCTGACAGTGTTCTTCAGCAGAATCACGAACTGGTCGAAGGATTCGATCTGCCCCTGCAACTTGATGCCGTTGACCAGATAGATGGAAACCGGGACGCGCTCTTTGCGCAGGGTATTGAGGTAAGGGTCTTGTAGCGAATGCCCTTTTGACATATGCCGCACTCCTTGTAAGGGTAAAAAGCTGATTTAGTAAGTAGTCGAATTTGGCTTAACGCCGTCCTGAACCCCAAGGATAGACGGCCGGAATTAAGGTCTCGAGCCTATATGGAGACCGCCTCAAGGTATTTCAAGGCACGCGGCAAATTGTCGCTTGCCTGGCTGTCCAACCAGTGTAGATGGCTCCAGCTGCGCAGCCAGGTAAACTGGCGCTTGGCCAGCTGTCGCGTGGCGATGACGCCGCGCTCCACCATCTCAGCGTAGGACAGTTTGCCTTCAAGGTAATCCCATACCTGACGGTAACCCACCGCTCGTATGGACGGCAGCCCCGCATGCAAATCACCTCTTGCGCGAAGGCGTTCGACCTCGGCGATGAAGCCCTGTTCCAGCATCTGGTCAAAACGTTGCGCGATACGCGCGTGCAGCACCTGGCGCTGCAGAGGCGCAATCGCCAGATGGGCGACAGTATACGGTAATTGCCCGCCGAAACCCGCACTTTCACTCGCCTGGCGATGGCGGTGTGCAGTCATGGACATACCGCTTACGCGATAGACCTCCAGCGCCCGGACGAGCCGCTGCGGATCGTTCGGATGGATACGCGCGGCCGACTCCGGGTCCACGCGCGCCAGCTCCGCGTGCAGGGCGCCCCAGCCGTCGGCCTCGGCCCAGGCCTCCAGTTCGGCGCGCACCGCGGGGTCGGCGCCGGGCATGTCGGCCAGGCCTTCCAGCAATGCCTTGAAATACAACATGGTGCCGCCGACCAGCAGCGGAATGCGGCCGGCGGCGGTGATCTCGTCCATCGCCGCCAGAGCGTCGGCGCGAAACTCCGCCGCCGAATAGGCTTCGCCGGGGTCGCGGATGTCGATCAGGCGATGCGGAAACTCCGCCAGCACCTCGCGGGGCGGCTTGGCGGTGCCGATGTCCATGCCCCGGTAGATCAGCGCCGAATCCACGCTGATCAGCTCCACCGGCAACAGGCGCGCCAGCTCCAGCGCCAGGTCGGTCTTGCCGGCGGCGGTGGGGCCCATGAGGAAAATCGCGGGAGGCAGGGAGGACATCGGGGGCTCGTTAATACGTACTGCTGGTTATTGCGCGCTGCTGAATCGTTTGGCGCGCAGTGTACTGCAGAAAGCTGAACGCCACCTTACGGGAATGATCAGCGTCCGCGCAGGAACAGTTTGTCCAGCTCGTCGAGGCCCAGTTGCGTCCAGGTCGGTCGGCCGTGGTTGCACTGGCCGCTGCGCTCGGTCACTTCCATGTCGCGCAGCAGGCCGTTCATTTCCGGCACGGTCAACCGGCGGTTGGCGCGCACGGCGCCGTGGCAGGCCATAGTGCCGAGCAGTTCGTTGAGGTGCGCCTGGATGCGGTCGCTGGTGCCGTACTCCAGCAGGTCGGCGAGCACATCACGCACCAGTTGGGTGGCCTCGGCCTGCTTGAGCAGCGCGGGAATCTGGCGGATCGCCAGGGTTTCCGGGCCGAGCCGTTGCAGTTCGAAGCCGAGCCTGGAAAACCACTCCCCATGCTCCTCGGCGCAGTCCGCCTCACGCTCGCTGACGGCGACGGACTCCGGCACCAGTAGCGGCTGGCCACGCAGCCCCTCACTGGCCATCGCCGTCTTCAGGCGCTCGTAGGTGATGCGCTCGTGCGCCGCGTGCATGTCCACCAGCACCAGGCCGTGGGCGTTCTCGGCGAGGATATAGATACCCTTGAGCTGCGCCAGGGCGTAGCCCAGCGGCGGCACGTCCTGGCTGCTTTCCGGCAGCGCTTGCGGCGCCTGCTCGGGCAGCGGTGCGAAATAGGCCTTGTAGGCGCCCTGCGCCTCCTGGATCGGCGGCATTTCCGGGCGGTTCGGCTGATAACCGTAGCCGCCACCACCGCCGGAGCCAGAACTGCCGGAAACCGGGCCGGGCTGCCAGGCGCGCGCGGCGGCCGGAGCCTCCAGCACGGTCTCGGACAGGCGCATTTCGCCCTGCGGGCCGAACTCGCCGGCTTCCGCACCGGTCGGGCGCGGCACGGTCAGGGTGGTCGCCCCTGGCGGCGCCAACTGGTCGTCCGGACGCACTTCCGCCAGCGCCCGGTGCAGGGTGCCGTAGAGGAAGTCGTGGACCATGCGACTGTCGCGGAAGCGCACTTCGTGCTTGGTCGGGTGGACGTTGACATCCACCACCGCCGGATCGACCTCGAAGAACAACACGAAGGTCGGATGGCGGCCGTTGTACAGCACGTCGCGATAGGCCTGGCGCACGGCGTGGGCGACCAGTTTGTCGCGCACCATGCGGCCGTTCACATAGAAGTACTGCAGGTCCGGCTGACTGCGGGAGAAAGTCGGCAGGCCGACCCAGCCCCACAGGTGCAGACCGTTGCGCTCCACCTCGATGGGCATGGCCTGCTCGAGGAAGCCGGAGCTGCACACGGCACCGACGCGGCGGGCGCGGGAGGCTTCGTCCTTCGCTTCATGCAGCGAGAGGATGGTCTTGCCGTTGTGACGCAGGTGGAACGCCACGTCGAAGCGCGCCAAGGCGAGGCGCTTGATGACTTCCTGCAGATGATCGAACTCGGTCTTCTCGGCACGCAGGAACTTGCGCCGCGCCGGGGTATTGAAGAACAGGTCGCGCACTTCGATGCTGGTGCCCACCGGGTGGGCCGCCGGCTTCACAGTGGATTCCATGTCGCGGCCCTCGACCTCGACCTGCCAAGCCTGCTCGGCGTCGGCGGTGCGCGAAGTCAGGGTCAGGCGCGAGACGGAACTGATCGAGGCCAGCGCTTCGCCACGGAAGCCCAGGCTCATTACCCGTTCCAGGTCTTCCAGTTCGCGGATCTTGCTAGTGGCGTGGCGCGCCAGGGCCAGCGGCAGGTCCTCGGCGGGAATGCCGCTGCCATCGTCGCGCACGCGCAGCAGCTTGACACCGCCCTGCTCGACTTCGATATCGATGCGCTTGGCGCCGGCGTCCAGGCAGTTTTCCAGCAGTTCCTTGATGACCGACGCAGGGCGTTCGACCACTTCGCCGGCAGCGATCTGGTTGGCCAGCCGCGGCGTCAGCAGCTGGATACGGCGAACGTCACTCATTGCTGCGACGCCAGGGCGGTGCCCGGAATCTTCAGCACCTGGCCAACCTTCAGGCTGTCGCTCTTGAGGTTGTTGGCGCTGCGGATGGAAGCGGTGCTCACGTCATAGCGGCTGGCGATCATGCCCAGGCTCTCGCCGGGACGCACCACGTGCTCGCGCGGACCGCTGGAGAGCTGGCCGCCGTCGCGCAGCGAGGCAATATAGGTGCCCGGCGGCGGCGTCTGCACGAAGTACTGGCGAACGCCACCGGCAATGGAGCGCGCCAGCGCTTGCTGGTGTGAGCGGCTGGCGAGTTTCTGCGATTCGCTCGGGTTGGAGATGAAGCCGGTTTCCACCAGGATCGACGGAATGTCCGGGGACTTCAGCACCATGAAGCCAGCCTGCTCCACGCGCCGCTTGTGCAGCGACGTGATCCGGCCGACGTTGGTCAGCACCTTGTGGCCGACATCCAGGCTGGAGGACATGGTGGCGGTCATCGACAGGTCGAGCAGCACGCCGGCGAGCATCTTGTCCTTGTCGTCGAGGTTCACGCCGCCATCGCCGCCGATCAGGTCAGAACGGTTTTCGCTGTCGGCCAGCCAGCGCGCGGTTTCGGAGGTGGCGCCACGGTCGGACAGGGCGAACACCGAGGCACCGAAGGCGCTGCGGCTGGGCGCGGCATCGGCGTGGATGGAGACGAACAGGTCCGCGCCCTTCTTGCGGGCAATGGCGGTACGCCCGCGCAGCGGGATGAAGTAGTCGCCGGTACGGGTCAGTTCCGCGCGGAAGCCTTTCATCTGGTTGATCTGGCGCTGCAGCTCGCGGGCGATGGCCAGGGTGATGTTCTTTTCATGCAGGCCGTTCGGACCGAGGGCGCCCGGGTCTTCGCCGCCGTGGCCGGCGTCGATGGCGACGACGATGTCACGCTTGCCGCCCGTGCTGGGTGCGGGAATCCTGGTCACCGACTGTGCGGGACTGACAGGTACGGCGGGCACGCCGGGAGTCGGCGTGGCCGGAACGTCCGGCGCGATGTCGGCACCCTGGTCGTACAGGTCGACGACCAGGCGGTTGCCGTACTGCTGGTTCGGCGCCAGCACGAAACTCTTGGGCGTGACCGGGTTCTTCAGGTCCAGCACCAGGCGCAAGTCGGTGGGCGAACGCTGGGCCGAGCGCACCGCGATAATGGGTGTGTTGCCGAGCTTGAGCTTGTCCAGCGCGGTGGACATCTGCGCGCCGTTGATATCGACGACGATGCGGTTAGGCGCGCTGAGCGTGAACAGGCTGTGCTGCACAGGACCGGACAGATCGAACACCAGGCGGGTGTTGTCCGGCGCCCGCCAGATACGGACACTCTTGATTTGCGTGGCGGCAAAAGCCTCGCCGGCAATCATTGCCAGCAAAACAGTCATCCCCGTCAATAGCGCCCGCAGGCGCAACCCCCAACCCATCTTTTTTCTCATGCTCCCGTGGCCAGGGCGGCACACCAGGCTTCGCCCCGCGCACCCTGCGGCGTCAGGCGCAGCATGCGACCGCCCGCATGCGGGGTAATGGTAATGTCCATGTCGGCCTTTGGCAAAATGCCTGTGCCCCGTTCAGCCCATTCGATCAGGCACAGGGCATCACCCTCGAAGTAGTCGCGGATGCCGAGGAACTCCAGCTCCTCCGGGTCGGCCAGGCGGTAGAGGTCGAAGTGGAAGGCGCGGACCGGTCCGATCTCGTAGGGCTCGACCAGGGTGAAGGTCGGACTCTTCACCGCCCCGCCATGCCCCAATCCTCGCAGGATGCCGCGCGACAGCGTGGTCTTGCCGGCGCCCAGGTCGCCGTGCAGATAGATGATGCCGCGTCCGCCGGTCGCCGAGGCAATCTTCCGTCCGAGGTCGTACATGGCCTCTTCGCCCTCGGCGAACAGATTCAGTTCAGGCATGGACTGTGCTCCTCGAGCAACTGACGAACGGCAGGGATCAGATCGGTGGCGGCCAGCCCCCTGCCCTGCGGACCGAGCGACTCGCCGGCGCGGGCGTGGAGCCAGACGGCCAGGCAGGCCGCATCGAAACAGGGCATCCCCTGCGCCAGCAACGCGCCGAGTATGCCGCAGAGCACGTCGCCCAGCCCGGCGCCGGCCATGATCGGATGGCCGTGACTGCACAGCGCCAGCCGTCCATCCGGAGCGGCGATCAGGCTGCCGACACCCTTGAGCACCACAACCGCCTGGTACCGTTGCGCCAGCGCGTGGGCCGCGCTCGGCCGGTCGGCCTGAACGTCGGCCGTGGAGACGCCCAGCAATCGTGCCGCTTCGGCGGGATGCGGGGTCATCACCCAGTCGCCGGACGGGCGCGAAACCAGGCCCTCCGCCAACAGGTTGAGCGCATCGGCGTCCCAAACCTGGGTACGCTCCAGGCTGGCCGCCGCGCTGACCAGTACACGCCCCCAGGCCTCACGCCCCACACCCGGCCCCACCACCAGCACGCTGGCCCGCTCGGCCACGCGCAGCAGTTCGGCGGACGAGGAAACGCCACGCGCCATCAGTTCCGGGCAACGGGCCAGGGCACCGACGACGTGCGGTGCGCGGGTCGCCAGCGATACCAGTCCGGCGCCGCAACGCAGCGCGCTTTCGGCGGCCAGCAGCACCGCGCCACCCATGCCGGTATCGCCGCCGATCACCAGAGCGTGGCCGAACAGGCCCTTGTGCGCGGCCTTCGGGCGCGCGGCCAGGCGAGCCAAGGATGCGGGAGCGAGACGACGGGCAACGCAGTCGTCGGGAATCAGCGCCGGATCGGCATCCAGAGCGTCGAACACCCGCTCGCCGCACTGGTCCGGCCCGTTCGCGGTGAACAGCCCCAGCTTGAGGCCGATGAAGGTCACGGTCAGGTCCGCACGAACGGCGCAACCCAGCACCTGGCCGGTGTCCGCGCTCAGGCCGGAGGGGATGTCCACGGCCAGCACCGGCAGGCCGCTGGCGTTGATCGCGGCGATGGCCGAGGCATAAGGCTCGCGCACCGCGCCGCCCAGACCGGTGCCGAGCAACGCATCGACCAGCACCCCACGCAGCTCCGCGCGGTCACTCCAGGCTTCGATATCCACACCCGCCGCCCGCGCCTCGCCGTGGGCGGACGCCGCGTCGCCGGACAGCCGCGCGGCATCCCCCACCGCCAGCACCCGCGCGCGCCAGCCGGCACGCAGGGCCAGGGCGGCGATCAGGTAGCCGTCGCCGGCGTTGTTACCGTGGCCGGCGAGCACGCTGATCTCACCCGCGTCCGGCCAGTGCCGGCGCAGGGCACGCCAGGCAGCGTGGGCCGCACGACGCATCAGTTCGAAGCCGGGCGTGCCGGCGGCGATCAGGCGCGCGTCGAGATCGCGTACCTGCTGGACGCTGTAGAAGTTAAGGGGCAGATCGTCGTGGGCAGTCATCGCTGTTCCGGGCGGCAGATTGTGTCGCCTTGGCGTACGGACGGGCCGACGCCGGCAAGGTCTGGCAGAATTATACCCACCCGGACTTCCGTTTCTCGCCTTCCATGCACGATTCGACACTCGACTACACCGACCTTGCCCGTTCCATCAAGGAGTGGGGGCGCGAACTCGGCTTCCAGCAGGTCGGCATCGCCGGGCTCGACCTGGAGCAGCACGGCGAGCACCTGCAACGCTGGCTGGAGGCGGGCTACCACGGCGAGATGGACTACATGGGCGCCCACGGCAGCAAGCGCTGGCGGCCGGACGAACTGGTGCCCGGCACGCTGCGGGTGGTCTCGCTGCGCATGGACTACCTGCCCGGCGACACCCGCATGGCACAGGTGCTGGGCAACCCGGAGAAAGCCTACGTCTCGCGCTACGCCCTGGGCCGCGACTATCACAAGCTGATCCGCAAGCGCCTGCAGCAACTGGCCGAGCGCATCCAGCAGCAGGTCGGGCCGTTCGGCTTCCGCGCCTTCGTCGACAGCGCGCCGGTGCTGGAGAAGGCCATCGCCGAGCAGTCGGGCCTCGGCTGGATCGGCAAGAACACCCTGGTGCTCAACCGCAAGGCCGGCAGCTACTTCTTCCTCGGCGAGCTGTTCACCGACCTGCCGCTGCCGGTGGACCCGCCCCACGGCACGGAGCACTGCGGACGCTGCTCGGCCTGCCTGGACATCTGTCCCACCGCCGCCTTCGTCGCCCCCTACGTGCTGGACGCGCGGCGTTGCATTTCCTACCTGACCATCGAGCTGAAAGGCCCGATTCCCGAGGACCTGCGCCCGCTGATCGGCAACCGCGTGTTCGGCTGCGACGATTGCCAGATGGTCTGCCCGTGGAACCGCTTCGCCCGCGCCACCGACCAGGGCGACTTCCAGCCCCGGCACAGCCTGGACAACGCGGCGCTGGCGGAACTGTTCCTGTGGACGGAGGAAGAATTTCTCAGCCGCACCGAAGGCTCGCCGCTGCGGCGCGCCGGTTATGAGCGCTGGCTGAGGAACCTGGCCGTGGGCCTGGGCAATGCGCCGTCCACCATCCCGGTGATCGAGGCGCTGAAGGCGCGCCGGGCGTTCCCGTCGGAACTGGTGCGCGAGCATGTGGAGTGGGCACTGGGCCGGCATCAGGCCTGAAAGGTATTTGTAGGAGCGAGCTTGCTCGCGAACAGCTTCGCAGCAGGGGTTTGTTCGCGAGCAAGCTCGCTCCTACGAAGAGCTGCCGGCTTACACCTTGATGAAATGCTCACGGTAGTAGCGCAGCTCGGCGATGGACTCGCGGATGTCGTCCAGCGCCA
Organism: Pseudomonas sp. MT3; assembly: GCF_054720805.1. NCBI lineage: Bacteria > Pseudomonadati > Pseudomonadota > Gammaproteobacteria > Pseudomonadales > Pseudomonadaceae > Pseudomonas > Pseudomonas sp. MT3. The sequence continues at coordinate 29,269 of NZ_JBTVPY010000015.1, read as the reverse complement.
GGTGGGTGTTGCCTTTCTTGAAGCCGTCACGCAACTGCGGGGCCCAGCGCGCGGCCAGTTCCTTGAGGGTGGAGACGTCCAGGTTGCGGTAGTGGAAGTAGCCTTCCAGCTTCGGCATGTGGCGGTAGAGGAAGCGGCGGTCCTGGCAGATGCTGTTGCCGCAGATCGGCGAGCTGCGCTTGGGCACCCACTTTTCCAGGAAGGCGATGGTCATGGCTTCGGCCTCGGCGGCGGAAGTGGTGCTTTCGCGCACCCGCTGGGTCAGGCCGGACTGGCCGTGCTGGCGGGTGTTCCACTCATCCATGCCGGCGAGCAGTTCTTCGCTCTGGTGCACCGCGATCACCGGGCCTTCCTCGAGGATATTGAGGTCGCTGTCGGTGACGATGGTCGCCATCTCGATGATGACGTCCTTGTCCGGGTCCAGACCGGTCATTTCCAGGTCGATCCAGATCAGGTTCTGTGGGTTCTGCATGATGGGGCTCCTCAGCTCAGCCCTCTAGTTTAGCGGGAAGCGGGCATACGCATGCTAAACTCCGCGGCGATTTTCCCTGTGGATACCCTATGGCCAAGCGTCACCTCACCCGCCGGCAGAGCTGGCGGATCGAAAAAGTCCAGGAAGAGCGTGCTGCCCGCGCGGCGAAGCGCGAATCGCGCGCCCTGGAAGAGCTGGAAGGCGGCGACCTCGGCCCGGAGCAGACCGGCCAGGTAATCGCCCACTTCGGGGTGCAGGTGGAAGTCGAGGCGCAGGAAGGCGACCACGCCGGCGAAGTGTTCCGCTGCCACCTGCGCGCCAACCTGCCGCCACTGGTGACCGGCGACCAGGTGGTCTGGCGCCCCGGCAACCAGGGCATCGGCGTGATCGTCGCGCAGTTGCCGCGCACCTCCGAGCTGCGCCGCCCGGACATGCGCGGCGTGCTCAAGCCGGTGGCGGCCAACGTCGACCGCATCGTGATCGTCTTCGCCCCACGCCCGGAACCCCACGCCAACCTGATCGACCGCTACCTGGTGGCCGCCGAGCACGCCGGCATCAAGCCGCTGCTGCTGCTGAACAAGGCCGACCTGATCGATGAGGAGAACGCTCCGTTCCTCGACTCGCTGCTGGGCACCTACCGCGAACTCGGCTACCCGCTGCTGGAGGTCTCGGCCTTCAACGGCCTGGCCCTGGACGCCCTGCGCGCCGCGCTGAACGAGCACGTCAGCGTGTTCGTCGGCCAGTCGGGCGTTGGCAAGTCATCGCTGGTGAACGCGCTGCTGCCAGGCGTCGACACCCGCGTCGGCGACCTCTCGGAAGTCACCGGCAAGGGCACCCACACCACCACCACCGCACGGCTGTTCCACTTCCCCGCCGGCGGCGACCTGATCGATTCGCCCGGCATCCGCGAGTTCGGCCTGGGCCATGTGAGCCGTGACGACGTGGAAGCCGGCTTCATCGAGTTCCACGACCTGCTCGGCCACTGCCGCTTCCGCGACTGCAAGCACGACCGCGAGCCGGGCTGCGCGCTGCTCAAGGCGCTGGAAGAGGGGCGTGTCTCGCCGCAACGGATGTCCAGCTACCGACACATCCTCGCCAGCCTGCCGGAAGACGAATATTGATCGGCGGGCCTTGCCCAAAGCGCCGACGCTGCCCGTACCTGTAGGAGCGAGCTCGCTCGCGAACAGTCCCTTGCGATGCGGTTCGCGAGCAAGCTCGCTCCTACGAAGAGTCCCATGATTCAGTCACAAAGAAGAAGGCCAGCTTTTCAGCTGGCCTTCGCGTTTCTCACTACTGCTTGTTCAGCTCATCGAGCTTCAGCGTGCCACCGTCGTCGAAAAGGTTGAGCTTCTGCTCGAGCTGGTCCGGCGGTAGCGGGTCGCCCTGCCCGGCCGCCGGCTGGGCCGGAGCGGCATTGGGTGCAGCCGAGCCTGGAGCCACCGGCGACGCGCCATCGGCCGGCTTCTCGGCCCCGCCGTCCTGGCCTTCGATGGCCCGCTGGGCCTTCTTGGTCAGGACGATGATGTCGATGCGGCGATTCACCGGGTTGAGCGGCTGGTCGCGATCGAACAGCGCCGAGGAGGCATAGCCCACCACGCGGGCGATCTGGTCCTCCGGATAACCGCCGGCCTCCAGCGCGCGCCGCGCGGCGTTGGCGCGGTTGGCGGAGAGCTCCCAGTTGCCGAACTCGCCATTGCCCGCATAGGGCTTGGCATCGGTATGGCCGCTGATGCTGATCTTGTTCGGTACCTGCTTGATGGTCTCCGCCAGCGCCAGCAGGATGTCCTCGAAGTACGGCTGCAGCCGCGCGCTGCCCAGGTCGAACATCGGTCGGTTGTCGGAATCGACGATCTGGATGCGCAGGCCGTCCTGGGTGATCTCGAACAGGATCTGGTCCTTGAAGCGCTTGAGCGTGGGGTTCTCGTCGACCTTGTTCTGCAGCTCCTGCAGCAACAGTTCCAGGCGCTCGCGCTCGATCTTCTCGGCAAGATTTTCCGCCTGCTCGGCGTTGACCGTGGTCCCGTCCTGCGGGCTGACGCGGGTTTCGTCCGCCTCGGGCTGCGCCTGGATCTGCGGGTTCAGGGTCTTGTCCGGCGCGGGCGTCGGCGTGCCACCCAGGTCGATGACGTAGGGGCTGGCGCTTTCGGTGAAACCGATGGGGTCCTGGAAGTAGCCGGAGATGGCCTTCTTCTGCTCCGGCGTGGCCGACGACAACAGCCAGAGCACCAGGAAGAACGCCATCATGGCGGTGGCGAAGTCGGCGAAGGCGATCTTCCACGAGCCCCCGTGATGACCCGCGGCGTAGCGCTTGACCCGCTTGACGATGATCGGCTGGTTGTTATCCATGCGTCAGGCGACCTGTCAGCGACCGCGAACGGCCTGTTCAAGCTCGGTGAAGCTCGGGCGGTGCGCCGGCAGCAGGACCTTGCGGCCGAACTCCACGGCCAGCGACGGCGGCATGCCCGAGGCCGAGGCGACCAGGCAGGCCTTGATGGCTTCGTAGAGGTTCAGCTCTTCCTTGGCGTCGTGCTCCAGGGCGTTGGACAGCGGGCCGACGAAACCGTAGGCGGCGAGAATACCGAGGAAGGTGCCCACCAGCGCGGCGGCCACGTGGTGACCGATCTCCGCCTGGCTGCCCTGCCCGAGCAGCGCCATCGTGATCACGATGCCGAGCACCGCGGCGACGATACCGAATCCCGGCAGGGCATCGGCCACGCGGGTCACCGCGTGGGCGGGGTGGTCGAGGTCTTCCTTGAGGCTGCCCAGCTCCATGTCGAACAGGCCTTCCAGCTCGTGGGGCGCCATGTTGCCGGAGGACATGATGCGCAGGTAATCGCAGATGTACGCGGTCATGCGTTCATCCTTGAGCACCGCCGGGTACTTGCTGAAGATCGGGCTGGCATCCGGATCCTCGACGTCCGCCTCGATCGCCATCATGCCCTCGCGGCGGCTCTTGTTGAGTACCTCGTAGAGCATGCCCAGCACTTCCAGGTAGAAGGTGTGGGTGAAGCGGTTGCTGAACATCTTCGGCGCCTTCTTGAGCACCGTCATGAAGGTGTTGCCGGGGTTCGCCTGCAGGAAGGCGCCCAGCGCCGCACCACCGATGATCAGCAGTTCGAACGGCTGGATGATGGCCGCGATCTTGCCGCCAGAGAGCATGTATCCGCCGAGCACACTGCCCAGGATGACGATGATGCCGATGATTTTTGACATGGGGACCGGACTGAAACTGTGAACAGAAAGGGAGGCACTTTTCCTGCCTCCCTGTTGTTATCGGAGAATTCGGGCAAGACTATAGGCCGAAAACACTAAAAACCAGTTCGGCGCCTCACGCATGCCCACCACCGTGCCCAACCCAGAGCGTCTCGCGGCCTGGCTCTCCCTGCTGGAAGAGCTGCCTTTGCCCGTCCCCCAGGAGCAGCGCGACGCCATTCGCCGGGCGCTGGATGACAGCCACCGCTCGATCCGCGACATCGCCGACCTGTTGCAGGACTGCCCGACCCTGGCCCTGGCCATCCTGCGCGAGGCCAACCGCGCCGAGAGCGCCCGCGACAATCCGGCGGAAAGCCTGGAAGTCGCCCTCAACCGCCTGGGCCTGGCGCGGGTCACCCAGTTGCTCGAACACCTGCCGAGCCAGCCCGAGGCGCAGATGCCCCGCGCCCTCAGCCAGCTCCTGCTGATCAGCCGCCATGCCATGCAGCAGGCCAGCGGTCTGTTCGCCAACCGCCTGGCGCGACTCTGGCAGGAAATCCACTGGGGCAGCCTGTTCGCCCTGGCGCCGCTGTGGGCACTGGCCACCGCGCGGCCGGACCTGCTGGAAACCTGGCAGCGCCAGGTCTGCGGACTCGGACGCAGCAGCTCCGACGTCGAACAGGAGCTGCTGGGCATGCGTCTGTTGCCACTGTGCCGGGCGCTCGCCGAACGCTGGCGGCTGCCCGAATGGATCGGCCAGGGCTTCATCCTGCTCAACGATGACCGCCGCCTGCTGGTGCGCGCCCTGCATGTGGCGCACACCGAGCCCGAGCCGCTGGGCCAGCAGCGACGCCTGGACGCCGATCCGGAACTGGCCCGCTGGCTGACCCGCCCGGCCAACACCATCCTGCTGGCCAACAGCCTGGCGATGGCCGCGCACCAGTCCTGGGGCGGACCGCACATGCTGCGCTGGCAACGCCTGACCGCGCTCTACCTGCAGATGCCGCTGGCCGAACTGCAGCAGCAGGTTCACGGCCTCGCGGCGCAAAGCGCGCGACGCCACGCCCGACCGCAGCTCTGGCATCCGGCGCAAGCGCTGCTCTGGCCCTGGGACAGCCAACGCTGGCTCGGCCCCCCTGCAGCGAGCGCGCCCACGCCACCGGATACGCTCGGCGAGTGGCGCCAGCACTGCGCGCGCCTGCTGCAGAATCCCTCGCCGTTCGGCAACGCCATGCAGTTGCTCGACACCGCCAGCGCCGCCCTCCAGGCCGGCGGCCTGCAACGCGGCCTGATCCTGCTCGCCGACCGCGGCCAGGCGTGGCTGCAAACCCGCCACCACTTCGGCCTGCCGGAGCAGGCCGGCGAGTTGAAACTGGAAGTCGCGGCCAGCGCCCTGCTGCGCAAGCTGATGCAACAGCCGGCGCAACTGCGCCTGAGCCCGGCGAACATGGCCGACTTCTCCGCCGTGCTGCCCGGCGCGCTGAAGGCGCTGCTGCCCAGCGAACACCTGCTGCTGCGCTCGCTCGGCAACGGCAGCCGGGTCATCATGCTGCTGGCCGCCGACCGCAACGGCCAGCCGCTGGGCGACCTGCACGCTCAGGCCTTCGGCCGCACCGCGCAGTGCATCGAGCAGGCCGTGCGGCAAATGTCCCGCAGCGCATCCTGAGCCGCGCGGCGATCGCCGGGATTTCCGGTACACTGCGTCCCCCTTTAGACTATCGCCCCTCAACGGCAGCCCAGGGCCGCCAGCTCACGCCGCCGCGTCCACCCTCGCGGCGGGCCGTCCGCCGTACCGGGAGACTTCGACATGTCCGCCTTCTCCGCACTGCCCCTGGTGATCGAACCGGCCGACCTCGCCAGCCGCCTCGACGCCGCCGAACTGATCCTGGTCGACCTGACCAGTGCCGCGCGCTACGCCGAAGGCCACATTCCCGGCGCCCGTTTCATCGCTCCGGCGCGCACCCAGCTGGGCGGGCCGGCACCGGGCCTGCTGCCGGCCAAGGCCGACCTGGAAGCGCTGTTCGGCGAACTGGGCCACAACCCCGACGCCGTCTACGTGGTCTACGACGACGAGGGCGGCGGCTGGGCCGGCCGCTTCATCTGGCTACTGGATGTGATCGGCCACCACCACTACCACTACGTCGACGGCGGCCTGCATGCCTGGCTGGCCGATGGCCTGCCGCTGAGCCAGGACGTCCCGGCGCCGGCCGGCGACCCGCTGCCGCTGACCCTGCACGACGAGCCCACCGCCACCCGCGAATACCTGCAGAGCCGCCTGGGCGCCGCCGACCTGGCCATCTGGGACGCGCGCAACCCCAGCGAATACAGCGGCCAGAAAGTCCTCGCCGCCAAGGGCGGACACGTTCCGGGCGCGGTCAACTTCGAATGGACCGCCGGCATGGACCCGGCCCGCGCCCTGCGCATCCGAACCGATATGCCGCAGATTCTGCAGAACCTGGGCATCACCAAGGACAAGGAAGTGATCACCCACTGCCAGACCCATCACCGCTCCGGCTTCACCTACCTGGTGGCCAAGGCCCTCGGCTATCCGCGGGTCAAGGGCTACGCCGGCTCCTGGTCGGAATGGGGCAACCACCCCGACACCCCTGTAGAGGTTTAAGGAATGTCGTTCAAAGATCGTCTGTTCATCCTCGCCCAGTACCTGCTGCCGCACCACCTGCTGTCGCGCCTGATCGGCTGCGCCGCCGAATGCCGCGCGCCCTGGTTCAAGGACCGCCTGATCCCCTGGTTCGCCCGCCGCTACCAGGTGGACATGCGCGAGGCCCAGGTCGAGGACCTGCGCGCCTATGAGCACTTCAATGCCTTCTTCACCCGCGTCCTGAAAGACGGCGCCCGTCCGCTGGACGAGAGCGAAGGCAGCGTGCTGAGCCCCGCCGACGGTGCCATCAGCCAGCTCGGCCCGATCGAGCACGGCCGCGTGTTCCAGGCCAAGGGCCACAGCTACAGCCTGATGGAACTGCTGGGCGGCGACGCCGAGCGCGCCGCGCCCTTCATGGGCGGCGAATTCGCCACCGTCTACCTGTCACCCAAGGACTACCACCGCGTGCACATGCCGCTGGCCGGCACCCTGCGCGAGATGGTCTACGTACCGGGCCGGCTGTTCTCGGTGAACCAGCTGACCGCCGCGCAGGTGCCGGAGCTGTTCGCCCGCAACGAGCGCGTGGTGTGCATCTTCGACACCGAGCGCGGGCCGATGGCGGTGGTGCTGGTCGGGGCGATGATCGTCGCCTCCATCGAAACCGTCTGGGCCGGCTTGGTCACACCGCCCAAGCGCGAGCTGAAGTCCTTCGCCTATGACGAAGCCGCCCGCGCGCCGATCCACCTGGAGAAAGGCGCCGAGCTGGGCCGCTTCAAGCTGGGTTCCACCGCCATCGTGCTGTTCGGACCGCAGCAGGTCAGCTGGGCTGAAAACCTGGCGGCCACCAGCCCGGTCCGTATGGGACAGCGCCTGGGTGGCGCGCGCCAGGGCTGACGCCCGTTTCCTATAAGGCGGGTGGCCAATGAGCCGCCCGCCCTGCTTCTTGCCTTACTGCCTTGCTGTCCCTTGCCATGAAACGCTTCCTGCACCTCATGGGCTGGCGCGCCAACGCCACCAGCCATCTGGAAAAGTGGCTCTCCGCGCTCGGAGCGCTGTGCGGCCTCGCCGCCATCTACGCCGTCACTCACTGGGTATTGCCCAGCGAAGCGGCTATCTGGGTCGTCGCCTCGATGGGCGCCAGCGCCGTGCTGCTGTTCGCCGTGCCCCACGGCGCACTGTCCCAGCCCTGGGCGGTGCTCGGCGGCCAGGTGCTGTCGGCCGTCGTCGGGGTGATCTGCCAGAAACTCTTCCCCGAGCAGCCCTTCACCCCGGCCCTGGCGGTCGGCGCGGCGATCCTGGTCATGCACTACACCCGCTGCATCCATCCCCCGGGCGGCGCCACCGCGCTGGCGGCGGTGTCCGGCGGGCCGGCGATCAGCGCGCTGGGCTTCGACTACGTGCTCAGCCCGGTGCTGCTCAACGTGGTGCTGATCCTCGCCGTGGCCGTGGCCTTCAACGGCATGTTCGCCTGGCGCCGCTACCCCGCGCCTCTGGCGCGCCTGCCCGACACGCCGAAGCTGCCCGCGGGGCCCGCCCCGGAAGACCTCTACCACGCGCTGCGCAAGATGGATTCGTTCATCGACGTACAGTTCGACGACCTGCTGAAGATCCTCCAGCTAGCCCAGGAGCACGCCCAGGCGCAGCGCCTGACGCCCGACGACATCCTCCTGGGCGCCTGCTACAGCAACGCGCTGAGCGGCAACGCCTGGGCGGTGCGCCAGGTGATCGACGACCACCCCGGCAAGCGCACGCGCCAGGACCAGCTGGTCTACAAGGTGGTCGCCGGCGCCGGCAAGGGCAACACCGGCGCCTGCCGTCGCCAGGACCTGGTCGAATGGGCCGCCCATGCGGTGATTCCCCAGGGCGACGGCTGGTTGCGCGTCACTCCGCAAGCCTCCGCCAGCGACGCCCTGCAGCGCCAGATCAGGGGCGAAACTCCCCGTCCGTGACCCGTCGGCGCACCCATCCAGCGATGGGCTGCGGTGCGCGACGGATGCTGCTAGAGTTCGGAAAAAGCCGAGCGTGACGACCGGCCGGTCCACCAAACGGCCCAGATTGTGGAGAATCCGAACCCAGCATGGACAACAGTCCCCAGCAGTTTCTGCGCGTCCCCACTCCGACGCACGAAAGCCTGAGCTTCTGCAACGCCACCCCGCGCGAGCTGAAATACTGGCTGGATCACCTGCCCAAGGCCAATCTGGGCGAAACCGCCCGCCAGCTCTATCAGGGGCTGATCGAGCTGAACCAGCTGAAGCTGCCGGTGGAAGCGCGCCTGCAGTTGCTGGAGCTGTTTCGCCCGGAAGTCCAGTTCGTCTGCCAGCACCTGGAACGCCACTTCCTCAACCAGTCCATCGTCCTCGACGAGCGCCCGCGCAAGGTCGCCAACCTCTGCCAGGCCCTGCAGAACCACCTGGCCATCGGCTACAAGCTGATCGTCGTGCGCGAGGCGGGCCGCGTTTCCCGCGAGCGCGCGCAGTTGCTGGCGGCCTCCATCCAGCGCGCCATCCGCGCCCTGTGCGGACCGCTGGTCCGCGCCTCGCAGCTGTATTGTCCGGTACCGGAAGGGCTCTGGCTGGAACTCCATCAGCTGTACCAGTTGGCGCGCCAGCACGGCCTGCAGAACCTGAGCATCCGCGACGCCCTGGCCCGTGACGCCCAGGGCCTGACCATCGAGCAGTCCTACCTGGTGGCCGTGATGCTCGGCTCGGCGCGCTGCAACCAGATGCGCCAGCACAACATCGCCCGCCTGGCGGAAGTGCTGGAAAACTGGAGCCCGCAGATACGCGTCCAGTCCGCCGATGCGCCCTCGACCCTGTTCGTCGTCGCCCCCCAGGTGGACGGGGCGCCGCGCTACCGCACCCTGTTCAAGGAAGGCGAACTGCCGGGCGGCTTGGGGATCGATCCGCAGCCCCTGGTGGACCTGATCAAGGAATACCTGCTGCTCCTCCCGGAGAACCGCGCCCAGGCGCGCCTGAAGGTGCCCGAGGGCGTCTCCGTGGACCTGCTGCAGCACCTCGCCGCCGCCTGGGGCGACATCGCCGAACGGACCTTCCAGCGCACCCTCGGCCGCGGCCAGCTCACCCTGTGCATCGGCATGAGCGCCCTGCACTACTTCCTCGCCGGCCGGCGGAACTTCACCGACGTGCTCAGGACCCAGCCGCAACACCTGGCCCCGGCCTTCAAGGCCGATGCCCAGGACGCCTGGTCCACGGCCTTCGACGCCCGGCAAGTCAAGGACTGGCAGCCCGGCATGTCGCTGGAGGAAATCGAGTACACCCCCAGCAGGCCTGTCGACAGCACCCGCGCCGCTCCCGACCTGCCCAGCGAGGACTACCCGGTCTTCGCCCTGCCCATCGTCAACCACAGCCCGGGCGGCTACTGCCTGACCTGGCCAAAGGACATTCCCAGCCAACTGCAGGCCGGCGAACTGCTGGGCATCCAGGACACCCCGGATCACAGCTGGAGCATCGCCGTGGTGCGCTGGATCCGTCAGGTACGCGGCGGCGGCACCCAGATGGGCATCGAGCTGATCGCGCCGCTCGCCCAGCCCTGCGGCCTGCAGTTGTTGCGCAAGACCGAACAGGGCAGCCACTACCTGCGTGCGCTGCTGCTGCCGGAAATCTCCGCGATCTCGCGGCCGGCGACCGTGATCACCCCGCGCCTGCCCTTCCAGGAAGGCAACCGCGTGCAGATCAACCTGGCGGGCGAGGAGCGGCGCGCCACGCTCACCCGCAAGGTCACCGCGACCGGCAGCTTCACCCAGTTCGAATACCGGGCGCACGACGCCATCGCTGCAACGAACGATAAGCCGGTCACAGCACCAGGCACCCGCGGGGAGGAAGACTTTGACTCGCTCTGGAAGTCGCTGTAGATTCCGGCCAATCCCCATTCATCGCCCATTTGCTGCCGTCCAGCGCGGTATAAGCAGCCTTACTCATGGCCAATGAAAAGAAGACCGTCCGACTACTGATCCTGGAAGACTCACAGAACGAAGCCGAGCGCCTGGTCAGCCTGTTCCGCAACGCCGGGCGCGCCACCCGCGTCCACCGCATCACGTCCAGTGAAGACCTCCTGGAAATCCTTCCCCAGGGCTGGGATCTGCTGATCGCCGCCCCTGACAGCAGCGCAATGGCGCCCAGCGATGCCCTGAGCGGCATTCGCCGCCAGGCCAAGGACATCCCGTTCATCCAGCTGATCGCCGGTAACGACTCCGACGCGGTGACCGAAGCCCTCGCCCTCGGCGCCCAGGACGCCCTGCCGCAAGGCGAGGACGAGCGCCTGATCCTGGTCGCCAACCGCGAGCTGGCCAACCTCGAGGAGCGCCGCGCCCGCCGCGCCGCCGAAGTCGCCCTGCGCGAGGCGGAAAAGCGCTGCCAACTGCTGCTGGACAGCTCGGTGGACGCCATCACCTACGTGCATGACGGCATGCACATCTACGCCAACCGCGCCTACGTCGACCTGTTCGGTTACGACGACGCGGAGGAACTGGAAGGCCTGCCGATGATCGACCTGATCGCCGGCAGCGACCAGGCGACCTTCAAGGACTTTCTCAAGGGTTACCCCAATACCAAAGAGAGAACGGAAGACAACGCCGACCTGGCCTGCAGCGGAATCAAGGTGGACGGCCAGGCCTTCAGCGCACGCATGAGCTTCTCCCCGGCCACCTACGACGGCGAACCCTGCATCCAGGTGGTGATCCGCGCCCAGACCGGCAACGCCCAGCTCGAAGAAAAACTGCGCGAGGTCAGCAGCCAGGACCTGGTCACCGGCCTGTACAACCGTGGCCACTTCCTCGACCTGATGGACAGCGCCGTGGAGCGCGCGGTGACCGCCAGCCAGCCGGCCAGCTTCGCCTACATGCTGCTCGACCGCGCCCAGACGCTGCAGCTCAACCTCGGCGTCGCCAGCATCGACCTGCTGCTCGCCGACCTCGGCAACCTGCTGCGCGCCCACTTCCCGCAGGAGGCCCAGCTGGCCCGTTTCAGCGACGACGTGTTCGCCGTGCTGCTGCCGGGGCACAGTCCCGACCAGACCCGGGCGCTGTTCGCCAGCCTGCTGAAGAAGATCGAAGGCCACCTGTTCGACATCCACGGTCGCACCGCCCAGGTCACCTTGTCCATCGGCGTCGCCGGGCTGGACGAAAAGACCACTCGCGCGCAGGACGTCATCGAACGCGCGCATCGCAGCGCCGACGAAATCGCCCAGAGCGAAGGCAACGGCCTGAAGCTCTACGATCCGGCCGATGAACTGGCCGCCGCCGCCAACCGCGGCGACACCCTGGCGATCATCCGCCAGGCCCTGGAGCAGAACAGCTTCCGCCTGCTGTTCCAGCCGATCATCAGCCTGCGCGGCGACACCCACGAGCATTACGAAGTGCTGCTGCGCCTGCTCAATCCGCAGGGCGAGGAAGTACCGCCGGCGGACTTCCTCGCCGCCGCCAAGGCGGGTGGCCTGGCCGAGAAGATCGACCGCTGGGTCCTGCTCAACTCGATCAAGCTGCTCTCCGAACACCGCGCCAAGGGCCACGACACCAAGCTGTTCGTGCACCTTTCCAGCTCCAGCCTGCAGGATGCCGAGCTGCTGCCCTGGCTGAACGTGGCGCTGAAGGCATCGCGTCTGCCCGCCGACGCCCTGATCATCCAGATCAGCGAACCGGACGCGATCAGCTACCTCAAGCAGGCGAAGGTGCTCAGCCAGGGGCTCGCCGAGCTGCACTGCCAGATCGCGCTGTGCCAGTTCGGCTGCGCGCTGAACCCGTTCAACACGCTCAAGCACATGAACGTCGATTTCGTGAAGGTCGATGGCTCCTACGTGCAGGAGCTGGGCAAGGCGGAGAACCAGGAGAACCTCAAGACCCTGATGGCCAGCCTCCACGCCCAGGCCAAGCTGACCATCGTGCCGATGGTGGAAACCGCCAGCGCCCTGGCGACGCTCTGGCAGGCCGGCGCCAACTATATCCAGGGGCACTATCTGCAAGGACCGAGTCAGGCGATGGACTACGATTTCGCCTCGGACGAGTAGCCATTCGCTCAGGCATGAAAAAGCCGCCCATTGGGCGGCTTTTTCATGCCTTGCGTAGACAGCCGGATCGATCAGCGGCCGTCTACCCCTTCGCGATCACGGAAACCGAGCAGGTAAAGAATGCCATCCAGCCCGAGAGTGGAAATCGCCTGCTTGGCCGACTGCTTGACCAGCGGCTTGGCGCGGAAAGCCACGCCCAGGCCGGCCAGGCCGAGCATCGGCAGGTCGTTGGCGCCGTCGCCCACGGCGATGGTCTGCTCCAGCTGCAAACCTTCCTTCGCCGCCAGCTCGCGCAGCAGGTCGGCCTTGCGCTGGGCGTCGACGATCGGCTCGATGGCCACGCCGGTCAGCTTGCCGTCAACGATCTGCAGTTCGTTGGCGAACACGTAGTCGATGCCCAGCTTGGCCTGCAGCTGCCTGGCGAAGTAGCTGAAGCCGCCGGAGAGGATCGCGGTCTTGTAGCCCAGACGCTTGAGCTCGGCGAACAGCGTTTCGGCGCCTTCGGTCAGGCGCAGCGAAGCGCCGATCTCTTCCAGCACGTCCTCGGACAGCCCCTTGAGCAACGCCAGGCGCTCCTTGAAGCTGGCGCGGAAGTCCAGTTCGCCGCGCATGGCGCGCTCGGTGATCTCCGACACCTTGTCGCCCACGCCGGCGGCCTTGGCCAGTTCGTCGATGACCTCGGCCTCGATCAGCGTCGAATCCATGTCGAACACCGCCAGGCGGCGGTTGCGGCGGAACACCGAATCCTGCTGGAAGGCGATGTCGACGTTCAGCTCCTGGGCCACGCTGAGGAACTCGGCGCGCAGCGCGACCGGGTCATCCGGTTCGCCGCGTACCGAGAACTCGATGCAGCCCTTGCCCTGGTCCGCCGGCATGTCCAGCGGCATCCGGCCGGACAGGCGGTCGATCTGGTCGATGTTCAGGCCGTACTTGGCAGTGATCGAGCTGACTCGCTGCAATTGCTCGGCGGTCACCCGACGAGTCAGCAGGGTCACGATCTGGCGGGGCTTGCCCTGGCCACCGACCCACTGGCGGTAATCGTCTTCGGACACCGGCGTGAAGCGCACCTGCTGGTCGAGCTTGTAGGCCGTGAACAGCACCTCCTTGAGCACCGACGAGGCTCGCTCGTTATCCGGGATTTCCACCAGGATGCCGAAGGACAGGGTGTCGTGGATCACCGCCTGGCCGATATCGAGGATGTTCACGCCACCCTGCGCCAGGACGCCGGTAATGGCCGCGGTGAGGCCGGGGCGGTCTTCCCCGGTGATGTTGATCAGGACGATCTCGCGCAAGGCGCTGTCTCCGCCATGTAAAAAAGGCCGACATTCTACCTGCTTTACGCCGCATACGCCCGGTTGGTGGGCACCGCCGCCGATCGGATTGAGCGGTTCTTTCCCCGGTCATCCCGGCTCCGGTCGTATTGGCAAGGCCTGCGGCGCTTTGCCCCTCCGGAGGGCCTCGTTATACTGCCCCGCATCTGCCCTACTGAAGACCGAGCCCGCTGTGACCCGGCCCACCTCCGTCAAGCCCGACAATTTCTTCCTGCTGCTCTTCCACGCGCTGCGTCAGCGCCGGGTGCCGATCGCGTTGCGAATCGCCATCCATAGCCTGATGCTGGTGGCCGCCGCCCTGGTGATCTACGCCTGGGTCATGGGCATGCAGTTCAAACAAGCCATGCAGCAGCAGGCCGACGCCCTGGGTCAGAGCCTGACCACCCAGACGGCCTCGTCCGCCACCGAGTTGCTGGTGTCCAACGACATCCTCAGCCTCAACGTGCTGCTCAACAACCTGACCAAGAACCCGCTGGTGGCCCACGCGGCGATCTACAGCGTGGACAACCGCATCCTCGCCGAGTCTGGCACGCGCCCCAAGCAGGGTCTGCTGGGCGACACCGAAGGTCTGTATTCCACCCCCATCACCTTCCAGGAAGTGATCGCCGGTCACCTGCGCATCAGCCTGGACATGCACCAGTTCGAGCAGCCGATGACCGTCAGCCTGCAGAGCATGGGGCTGATCAGCCTGATCCTGCTGCTACTGACCCTGACCCTCAGCCTGCGCCTGGGCCGGCAGATATCCACGCCGCTGCTGCAACTGCGCGTCTGGCTGCGCGACCCGGACGATCCCGCTCCCGGCGCCGGCCTGCAGAACGAGATCGGCGACCTGGCCCGCCAACTGCAATCGCGCCTGGTGCCGGAAAAGCCGCCGGCGCCCGAGCCGGTGATCGTCGCACCTGTCGCCCGCCCGAAACCGACCCTGGACGCCGCGGCCGGCCCGGACGAACACGAATTTGACGAGAACATCTTCTCCGAGGACGAACTGCCGGCACCCGCGCCCCGCCGCACGGACGACAGCGACGACTTCCCCGAAGAAGAACCCGCGACACTCGCCGAAGAGCCTGCCGCCACGGACGAAGAGCCCGAGCTCGAACCGGAGCCGGAGCCCGAACCGCTGTCCAGCGGCACCAGTGCCGTCCTGGCCGTTCAGCTCGGCGCCCAGGAACAACTGCGTCGCCTGCCGCGCGCCCGCCTGGTCGACCTGCTGGAACGCTACCGCGACTGCCTGGAACAGGCTGCGCGCCTGTACAAGGGCACGCTGTACACGCTCAGCGATGGCGGCAGCCTGATCCTCTTCCACAGCCGCGACCAGGACGACGAGTACCTCACCAACGCCCTGTGCTGCGGCGAGCTGATGCGCGCCCTGGGCCACGCCCTGCAGATCGAGGTGGCCGACAGCGGCATCACCCTGCAACTGCAACTGGGCATGACCCTGGGCGAGGATGTCGCCGACCTCGAACAGGCCGAACTGCTGCAGGAGTCGGCGGCACAGGACGCCCTCGCCCTCAGCCAGCACAGCCGCAACCTGCTGCTGGTGGAAAAAACCATCGGCGATGACGAGAAAGTCCGCGAACGGGCACGCATCCGTCCCATCGCCAGCCCGGAAAACGCCTGCTGCGTGGAATGGCTGAAGGAACCCTACCCCTCGATGCTGGAACGCCAGCTCTCGCGTATGCGCGCTCTGCGTACCACATGATGTCGGGGCCGCCAGGCCCCTTGGAACGGACGCCATGACCACCCTGATCACCCATCCCCTGCCCGTGCTGGCCGCGGGACTGGCGCTCGGTTCGCGGGTGATCCCGCCACGCCTCCTGCTGGCCGGCCTGTTCGCCGCCTGCCTGCCCGACTTCGACGTCATCGCCTTCAAGCTCGGCATCGCCTATCAGGACGCGCTGGGGCATCGCGGCTTCAGTCACTCACTGCTGTTTGCCGCCCTGCTCGGCCTGCTCGGCGCCGCCTGTTGCCGCAGGCTCGGCTGTGGCCCGCTGAAGGCCGGCCTGTGGATCGCCCTGGCGACCGCCTCCCACAGCCTGCTCGATGCCATGACCGACGGCGGGTTGGGAGTGGCCTGGTTCTGGCCCTGGAGCGACCGGCGCTACTTCCTGCCGCTGCACCCCATCGAGGTTTCGCCGATTGGCCTGTCGCGCTTCCTGAGCCCGCGCGGTGCGCAGGTACTGCTGTCAGAGGCGCGTTGGGTCTGGATACCCTGCGTGGCCATTGCCCTTGGCGGCATCGCGCTGCGCCGCCTGCTGCGACTGCGCGGCTGACTCGAGCTGCGTCCGAACTTGCTGCAACAGCGACGCCCCCTCCGCCGCGCCCTCGGGCAACTGCGCGGTGTAGCCCTGGAAGCCGGCGAAGCGCGCACGGAAATCCAGGGCGATGTGGAAGCGGTTATCCCAGCCAGCCGAAGGTGCCGGCAGCAATTGGTCGCAACCGCGCAGGTCCTGCTCCGAGGTGCAGCCCTTGAACGCCTTCGGGTAGAACTGCCGCTTCCACAGTACCCAGGGTGACAACGACAAGGCATCGATACGATTGCGCCGCAAGTCCAGCTCCAGCAACTGCAGCAACCCGTTGCCGCCCAGGTACTCGTCCTGGTAGTCCACCATCACCATGTCCACGCTATGCCCCCGGTCGTTGAGCATGCGCGCATGGGCCGAGCCTTCGACGTGCGCACTGAGGGTCAGGAATATCTGATCGTTACGGCGGATCAACTGCTGCCAGAGCAGGGGCCCGCTGTCGCTGCCCTCGCGGGACAGCTGCGGCTGCTCGCCGGCCTTGCGGTACAGAATATTGTGCGACGCGAGGATCACCGGGACGTGCGGATGCGCGTCGATGACCTGCTGCGCCCAGGCCAGCGTGGCCGTCGACGGACTCCAGTCCAGCGCCAACAGGAGGAAGGACTGGCCGTACCGGCGGAACAGGTGGTACTGGCTCAGGCCGAGCGAGTCGCTGCCACCGTAGGTGCTTTGCCAGGCGGCGCGTTGCGGGCCGAAATGGTCCTTGAAACGGTCGCGGAACGAACGCTGGTCATCGGGCGTGGTGGCGCCATGAATGTCCCGGTCGCCGCTCATGATGCTGTAAGGCACGCCACCCTCCTCCAGCACCCGCATCGCGCCGCTGGCGACCTGCCACTGGCTCAGGGTGCCGGCGTTCTGCACCACATCGCCCAGATGCACCACCATCGGCACCTGCAGGGCCTCGGCATTCTTCGTCAGCCACGACGTCTGGGCGAAGAAGGCCAGCGCCGGCTCGTAGGGCAACCCCGCGTAACGCTCATCGCTACGGAACAGACGCAACTCGCGGTGATTGTTCTCGGCGTAGAACTGCGTATCCGGCAGCAGCGGCAGGACGAAGCTCCCCGGCACTGCGGTCACCCGCAACGGCGGCATCGGGTGCTGGCGAAACAACGCCTGATCGTGAGCGATCTGCTCATGGCGGTCAGCCCCCTGGCAGCCGCACAGCAGCAGACCAAGCCCCAGGACGGACAACAGAAACCTCATCGTACGGAACCGAACATGTTGGGGTTGCTCACACGCAGCAGGCAATAGCGGTCATTGTCGAAGCGGCCGCAGAGCAATGGCGCCTCCAGGGCCGGATAGGCAGCCCTCAGTTGGGCGGCGCGCTGCTCGTCCAGCATCAGGTAGTACGGCCCCGCCGACGCGGCGAGCTGCTCGGGACTGCCCGCGAACAGCGGCTGCATGTCGCGATCGAGATTGACCATGAACTTGATCGCCCGTGCGTCGCGTCCCATGCCATAGAGCACCAGCGGCGCCGGGGCCCCGGCCACCGCGGCATCCACCGCCAGGGAGAACTCACGGCTGTCGTACAAGCGCCGCTCCGCCGGCTCGACCACCAGCAGGTAGCCACCCCACAACGCCAGCACCGCGCCGAGCGCGATCAGTTCCGCGCGCCGATCGCGCTGGAACAACCGGGACAGCGAGAACAACTGCAGAACGACCAGACCGCCCACGCACAGCCAGACGCGCCAGCCGAGTGCCTGCAATACCTGCGGATAGCGCCGCCAGCCCAGCCATACCCCCAGCAGCACGAGCAGCGGAAGCACCAGCCAGAGCGCCTGGATCAGACGGCGCAGAAACACGGCCAAACGCCGGTTGCCAACGTAGAACGGATAAGTCGCGACGATCGCCGCCAGCGGCGCCATCGCCAGGATGTAGCGAGCCTTCTTCGCCTGCGGCACCGACAGGCCAACCATCACCACCAGCGCCGCCAGGACGCAGGCGACGACCAGCCGCGACGCCGGATCGCTCTTGCGTCGCCACAGCAGCGCGACGGCCGGCACCGCCAGCGGAAACGCCAGGGCATAGTTGCCCAGCGAACCGCGGAAGTAATACAGCGCATCGCTGGCGCCGGCACTGCCATCCAGCCGGCCCGTGACCTGCATCCGCAGTACCTCCCGGGCAAAAGGCTCGCCTCCGGTCAATCGCGCCAGCGCCAGCAACAGGACGCTGCAGCCCGCCAGGAGCAGCAGCGCCCCCAGGGAAAAACCCAGCAGACAACGCCAGCGGCGATCCAGCAACAACGGGCTACAGGCCATACCGGCCGGCACCACCAGCCCCAGCGGGCCGCGCAGTACGAAACCGGCGAGCAGCAACGGCAGCAGGCGCGCCAGCAATCCACAAAGGGGGTAACGTTCGGCGCGCATCGCGAAGAAGAACGCCAGCATCCCCAGTGCCGCGACCTGCAGATCGACCGACACCGCCCGGGTTTCGCTGAGGAAAGTCGCCGTGAGCAACAGCATCGCCACGCTGAGCAGGGCCCACTGCCGAGAGAGCGGCGCGACCAGGCGATAGGTCAGCCCGACGCTGGCGGCGGAGGCCAGGGCCGTCGGCAGCCAGGCGCTGAAGAGATTGACGCGGCCCAGCGGCAACGATGCCAGGTAGATCAGGAAGGTCGAGGCCCCCGGATAGTCCGGATAAGGCTCGCCATAGGTGGTCGGGAAGAAACCCGGCCCATGTCGCAGCATTTCCTTGGCGAACAGCACGAAACGCGAGTCGAACCCCACCACCGACGCGCCCTGCGCACCCAGCAGAAACAGCACGAGCGCCGCCAGGGCGACGCACAGCGCCTGCCGGGTCAAGGCAGCACCTGCCTGACCGGAAAGAGAAAGCGGAAGTGACGACGACACGCCAGGCCCCTCGCAGGCGCGCTACGGAAGGAGCTCCGTGCGGTCATGACCTGCAAACGGCGCCCTTGATATCACGCAGGGCGTCAAGAAGATGTCAAGCCGGGCGAGGCTCGCCGGGAGCCCGGCCGGCCGCATGAAACACGCCCGGAAACCAGGTTTCCGGGGCGCCGGAGTCAGAAGCGGTAAACCTCGACATCGGTGCGGATCGGCACCACCAGCGGGATTTTCGGCCCCTCGTCCTTGGGCTTGGACTGCTCGCTGTTGGCGACCGACGGCTTGCGTGTCGGCGTGGCCGGCTGCTCGGACAGCGCGGCGGCAACCGGGCGAACGTCCTTGGCCAGTTGGACCGACAACTTGCGCAGCAGATCACCCTGGGCCCGGACCTGGTCCTGGATGCTGCCCGAATGCTCCTCTTCTTCGCGGAACACCCGGCTATCGCGTAGCGCGCCCTTCTGGTCGAGCAGGCGCCAGCGCGCCTCCAGCACCGCCGGCTCCTTTGGGCCGGAATCCAGGCGGCTGATGGTCAGCATGACCTGCACCTGCGGCGTGAAGCCAGGCTTCTCCGGGAACAGGGCCAGACGCGTACTGTCGAGCTGGCTCGACAACAGGCGCAGCAGTTGCTGGCTGACATTGGTTTCCAGACTGCCCGCCCAACGGGCGTCGGTGGACAGGTTGAGAATACCGTCAGCCTGACGCTGAACCATCGTCTCGCGTTTCAGATAATCGGCCAGGGAAACCGGGCCAAGGAGCACAGCGACACCATTGTCGCGGGTCGGAACCGACGCGGCACCTGCATCCAGTTGATACAGCTGGGTCGGTCGATTCACTGTGCAGCCCGCCAACCCGAGGAGGCTGACGAGAGAAAGACATGCCAGGACGCGCAGAGCGCTCATCGTGAATCACCGTCATTCGCCGAATATCGGCGCTACTTTCAACATTTCAAGTAACTTCAGGCAACGCGCCACGGCGCCGGCTGCCAAAAGGATCTATCATCCCTCAACCGACGCCATAGCTCCAGAGGCAGAATGTATCGAGCCGCGTTTCAATCCTGAGACAGCGATTCTACCAGCAGACTGTCCACTCGCTGGAAACCGCGTGGCAATTTATTGCCTCGACGGCCCCTCTCGCCCTTGTAGTGCTCCAGGTCGTCACCCTTGAGGGAGAGCGTCCGCTTGCCCGCCTGCAGCACCAGGGTCGCGCCCGTCGGAAGAACGGCAAGGTCCGTCAGGTACTCTTCCCGACTGGCCACGCGGTCGCCCGGCACGCTGATGATCTTGTTGCCCTTGCCCTTGGCCAGTTGCGGCAGGTCGGACACCTTGAACAGCAGCAGCCTGCCTTCGGTAGTGACGGCGGCGATCCAGTCCTGTTCCAGATCATTCACCGGCCTGGGCGCCATGACCTGCGCGCCGTTGGGCAGGCTGAGCAGCGCCTTGCCGGCCTTGTTCTTGGCCTGCATGTCCTCGCCCTTGGCAACGAAGCCGTAGCCGGCGTCGGAGGCCAGCACGTACAGCGCACTGTCTTCGGGCAACAGCACGCGGTCGAAGGTAGCGCCCGGCGGCGGCGTCAGACGGCCCGTCAACGGCTCGCCCTGGCCACGGGCCGACGGCAGGCTGTGGGCGGCCAGCGAGTAGCTGCGGCCCGTGGAGTCGATGAACACCGCGTACTGGTTGGAACGGCCCGGCGCGGCCGCCTTGAAGCCGTCGCCGGCCTTGTACGACAGGCCGGTGGCATCGATGTCGTGGCCCTTGGCGCAGCGCACCCAGCCCTTCTCGGACAGCACCACGGTCACCGGCTCGGTGGGCATCAGCTCGGTTTCCGACAGGGCGCGGGCTTCGGCGCGGGCGACGATGGGCGAACGGCGGTCGTCACCGTAGGTTTCGGCGTCGGCGATCAGCTCGTCGCGCACCAGTTTGCGCAGCTTGGCGTTGGAACCCAGGATCGCCAGCAGCTTGGCGCGCTCCTTGGCCAGCTCGTCCTGCTCGCCGCGGATCTTCATCTCTTCCAGGCGCGCCAGCTGACGCAGGCGGGTGTCGAGGATGTAGTCGGCCTGCAGCTCGGAGAGCTCGAAGCGCTGCATCAGGACCGGCTTGGGTTGGTCCTCGGTGCGGATGATGTGGATGACTTCGTCGAGGTTGAGGAAGGCGACCAGCAAGCCTTCCAACAGGTGCAGGCGCTTCTCGACCTTGTCCAGGCGGAACTGCAGGCGGCGGCGCACGGTGTCGGTGCGGTAGGTCAGCCACTCGCTGAGCACCTGGCGCAGGTCCTTGACCTGGGGTTTGCCGTCCAGGCCGATGACGTTCATGTTCACCCGGTATGAGCTTTCCAGGTCGGTGGTGGCGAACAGGTGGGTCATCAGCTCTTCGGCATCCACGCGGTTGGAGCGCGGAATGATGACGATGCGGGTCGGGTTCTCGTGGTCCGACTCGTCGCGCAGGTCGGCCACCATCGGCAGCTTCTTGGCCTGCATCTGGCCTGCGATCTGCTCCAGCACCTTGGCCCCGGAGACCTGGTGCGGCAGCGCGGTGACCACGATGTCGCCGTCTTCGACGCGGTACACGGCGCGCATGCGCACCGAGCCACGGCCGGTTTCGTAGATCTTCTGCAGGTCGGCACGGGGGGTGATGATTTCCGCTTCGGTGGGGAAATCCGGGCCCTGGACGTGCTCCATCAGGTCGGGGATGGTCGCTTGCGGCTCATCCAGCAGGCGGATGCAGGCAGCCGCCACTTCGCGCAGGTTGTGCGGCGGAATGTCGGTGGCCATGCCCACGGCGATACCGGTGGTGCCGTTGAGCAGCAGGTTCGGCAGCCGCGCCGGCAGCACCGCCGGTTCGTTCATCGTGCCGTCGAAGTTCGGCACCCAGTCCGCGGTGCCCTGGCCCAGTTCGGACAGCAGGGTCTCGGCGTAGCGCGACAGCCGGGCCTCGGTGTAACGCATGGCGGCGAAGGACTTGGGATCGTCCGGCGCACCCCAGTTGCCCTGGCCATCCACCAGCGGGTAGCGGTAGGAGAACGGCTGGGCCATCAGCACCATCGCTTCGTAGCAGGCCGAATCGCCATGCGGATGGTACTTGCCCAGCACGTCGCCGACGGTCCGCGCCGACTTCTTGTGCTTGGCGTCCGCGTCCAGGCCCAGTTCGCTCATGGCGTAGACGATGCGCCGCTGCACGGGCTTCAGGCCGTCGCCGATGTGCGGCAGGGCGCGGTCCATGATCACGTACATGGAATAGTTCAGGTAAGCCTGTTCGGTGAAGTCGGCCAGTGACCGGCGCTCCACGCCCTCCAGACTCAGATCGAGGGTTTCGCTCATGCGTGCCTCACGGTGTAGATCGCTGGCGCAGCACCAGGGTGCCGTCCTGCTGGGTGAAATCCAGTTGTCTGAGGGCGCTCATGCCGAGCAGCACCTCGTCGCCTTCCATGCCCGGCGCGATCAGCGCGGACACGTCGTTCAAGCGGATGTCGCCAAGCTGCAACGAAGACAGGCGCGTACGCCAGCCCTCGCTGCGACCGTTGGCGGTATTCAGGGTGATCGGCGCCCCCAGTGGCAGCCCCAGGCGTCGGGCCAGTGGCTGCGGGATGGCGACCTGGGTGGCGCCGGTGTCGAGCATGAAGGTCACCGGCGTACCGTTGATCCTCCCGTCCACCACATAGTGGCCGGCGCGATTGCCGAGCAGGCGCACCTCCACGTAGCCGTTGCCCTTGACCGACCGCGGTTGCGGGTTCGGGTTGTGCTGGCGATCTTCCCAGGCGCCGAAATAGCGGGTGGCGAGCAGGATGCCCGCGCCCCAGGCGAGGAACATCATGATCTTGCCGATCCGCCGCCCCGGCACCGCGTCGCTCATTTGCCACCGAGCCAGCCGCCGGTCGGCGCGGCGAAGCGCAGTACATAGGGCCGCGAATCACCGTCGGCGCGAGCGTGCTCGCCGTTGTCCAGGCCGATCCAGGCGCCCTTGTCGTCGATCAGCAGCGCCTCGGCCACGCCGTACGGCAGGTCATAGCGCCGCTCCGGCGCCAGCGCACCGGCGGCGAACGACCAGCATTGCTCCTGCGCACCGGTATCGGCGTTGCGCCGGCAGATCTGATGGGCCAGGCGCTCGAGGGTGAACAGCTTGTCCTTGTACAGTGCCAGGTCGGAGAAATCGATGGGCAGCGGGCGGTCGCTACCCAGCTCCGGCGGCGGCTGTATCACGCCGCCCTCGCTGAGCAGCACGCAATTGCCGTCGCACTTCCAGGTGCCGTTGTCGTTGCGCATCCGCAGCAAGCCGCGGCGCTGACGCTCCGCCGCCAACCACAGGTGCTTGCCGTCCGGGCTGATCGCCAGGCCTTCGTACAGTGCGTTGAAGCTCATCAGCAGGCCGCTGGCCCGCGCCTGGCGCAGCAGGCTCTGCGGCAACGGCAGCCAGGACGCCTCGCCGGCGACCGGCAGCAGCAGGACAGCCGCGTAGCCTTCGCTGACCAGGTAACGGTTGCCCGACTGATCGCAACCGATGGCTTCGAAGTCCATCGCACCGCCGCGCATCAGGCTGCCCACGCTGACCCGCGCGCGCATGCCCCAGGACAGCCCGCTCTCCGGCACGCCGGGCGGCACGAACGGCTCGGCGCTGGCCTGCCAGGTCTTGCCGGATTGCTCGTCGGGCAGCAGACGGTAGATGCGGTCGTCGTCACGGTCGGACGCCGCCCACAGCTCACCGCCGCAACTCGCCAGCCCCGACAGATTGCCGCTGGGCATCCCGTCCACCGGGTGCTCGGAGACGAACTGCAGCGTGTTCGGCACCGCCACGGGCACGGTATCGGCCAGGGCAACGCCGGCGCACAGGCCGAGGGCGGCCAGCAGCCAGCGCATCAGGCGAAGTCCGCCAGGTTGCCCTTGGTTTCCAGCCAGGACTTGCGGTCGCCGGCGCGTTTCTTGGCCAGCAGCATGTCCATGATCTCCACGGTGCTTTCGGCGTCTTCCAGGGTCAGTTGCACCAGGCGGCGGGTGTTCGGATCCATGGTGGTTTCGCGCAACTGCGGCGGGTTCATCTCGCCCAAGCCCTTGAATCGGGTAACCTGCGGCTTGCCACGGCGCTTTTCGGCGGCCAGGCGGTCGAGGATGCCGTCGCGCTCGGCCTCGTCGAGGGCGTAGAAGACTTCCTTGCCCAGGTCGATACGGAACAGCGGCGGCATGGCGACGTAGACGTGGCCGGCTTCCACCAGCGGACGGAAGTGGCGGACGAACAGCGCGCACAGCAGGGTGGCGATGTGCAGGCCGTCGGAGTCGGCGTCGGCGAGGATGCAGATCTTGCCGTAGCGCAGCTGGGTCAGGTCGGCCGCGCCCGGATCGACACCGATGGCCACGGCGATGTCGTGGACTTCCTGGCTGGCGAGCACTTCGCCGCCGTCCACTTCCCAGGTGTTCAGGATCTTCCCGCGCAGCGGCATGATCGCCTGGAATTCCTTGTCGCGCGCCTGCTTGGCCGAACCGCCGGCGGAGTCACCCTCCACCAGGAACAGCTCGGAACGCATCGGGTCCTGCCCCGCGCAATCCGCCAGCTTGCCGGGCAGCGCCGGGCCCTGGGTGATCTTCTTGCGCTCGACCTTCTTGCCCGCCTTGAGGCGACGGCCAGCGTTGCTGATGGCCAGTTCGGCCAGCTGCAGGCCCAGCTCGGGGTGGGCGTTGAGCCACAGGCTGAAGGCATCCTTGACCACGCCGGAGACGAACGCGGCGGCCTCGCGGGAGGACAGGCGCTCCTTGGTCTGGCCGGAGAACTGCGGCTCCTGCATCTTCATCGAGAGGACGAAGGCGATGCGCTCCCAGACGTCTTCCGGGGCCAGCTTCACGCCGCGCGGCAGCAGGTTGCGGAATTCGCAGAACTCGCGCATCGCATCCAGCAGGCCCTGGCGCAGGCCGTTGACGTGGGTGCCGCCCTGGGCAGTGGGAATCAGGTTGACGTAGCTTTCCTGCAGCGACTCGCCACCCTCGGGCAGCCACAGCAGGGCCCAGTCCACCGCTTCCTTGTTGCCGGCCAGCACGCCGCAGAACGGCTCGTCGGGCAGGCGCAGGTGCTCGGCGACGGAATCGACCAGGTAGGAACGCAGGCCGTCCTCGTAGTGCCACTCGACACGCTCGCCGGTGTTCTTGTCCTCGAAGCTGACTTCCAGCCCCGGGCAGAGCACGGCCTTGGCCTTGAGCACGTGCTTGAGGCGGCTGACGGAGAACTTGTGCGAATCGAAGTACTTGGCGTCCGGCCAGAAGTGCACGCTGGTGCCGGTGTTGCGCTTGCCGACGCTGCCGACCACTTCCAGGTCGCTGGACTTGAAGCCGTCGGCGAAGGTCATGCGGTATTCGTTGCCATCGCGCTTGACCCGCACTTCCACCAGGGTCGACAGCGCGTTCACCACCGAGATGCCCACGCCGTGCAGGCCGCCGGAGAACTGGTAGTTCTTGTTGGAGAACTTGCCGCCGGCGTGCAGCTTGGTGAGGATCAGTTCGACACCCGGCACGCCCTCTTCGGGGTGGATATCCACCGGCATGCCGCGACCGTCGTCGATCACTTCCAGCGAGTTGTCCGCGTGGAGGATCACCTGCACGCTCTTGGCGTGGCCGGCGAGGGCTTCGTCGACGCTGTTGTCGATGACTTCCTGGGCCAGGTGGTTGGGACGGGTGGTGTCGGTGTACATGCCCGGGCGCTTGCGCACCGGATCGAGGCCGGACAGGACTTCGATGGCTTCTGCGGTATAGGCGTTCTGCTGGGCCATAGGTCCCTACTTAGTCAGAGGAAATTCGTTCAAAGGTCGAGAAGTCTACGTCGCGCCACAGGCCGGAGGGTATACCGGCGAAGGCCAGCAGCGCCGGCAGGTGGCTGACGAAGCGCTGGAAACTGTGATCGCCACCCGCCTCGATGCGCAGGGCACAGGCACGGTAATAGCGCTCGGCAGCGCGGTAATCGAGGGTTTCGTCGGCGGTCTGCAGCCACACCTGGTAGCGCGAGCCATCGGTCGGCGCCGGAACTTCCAGCTCAGCCAGGGCCTGGATGTGATCGCGCGTCAGTTCCCAGGCCTCGCCGCTGTAATAGTTGGTCTGCGGCCCGAGCTGGCCGTCGAACAGCCGGTGCGGCGCCACCGCCGGGTTGACCAGGACCGCCTTCAGGCCATGACGCTCGGCCAGGCAGGTCGCGTAGTAGCCGCCCAGGGAGCTGCCGATCAGCAGCGGCTGGCCGAGCTCCGCCAGCACCGACTCCAACTGCGCCACAGCCTGACGCGGATGATGGTGCAACGCCGGAACACGCACCTCTGCGTCCAGCCCCAGGCGCTGCAGGGCGGCCACGAACTGGCGCGCCTTCTGCGAAGCGGGCGAGCTGTTGAAACCGTGGATATAGAGGAATGCAGTCATGGGCCGGGAGGCTACAAGCTGCAAGCGGCATGCCGCAAGTGCATCGAGCCGAGGATGGCGACTCGTACGAGGCCCGGCCTCAATAACCCTTGACGCTGTAATCGACCTCGAAGTCGATGCCGGTCACCCGCGAGACGCCGGTTTCCAGCAAGCCATCGGGATGCAGGCGCAACCAGCGGTAACCCGGTGCGGGGCTGTCGACGCAGAAATCCTCGCTGCCCGGCGTGAACTGCACGCAGGTGGACGGCGAAGCCAGCAGGCGCACATCGCCGCGCAGGCGGTCGATCTCCTGATGCACATGGCCCCAGAGCAGGCAGCGAACGTTCGGGTAGCGGTCGAGCACGGCGAACAGTCGCTGCGGATTGTGGATCCCGATACGGTCCATCCACTGGCTGCCGATGGGCACCGGATGGTGGTGGAAACTGATCAGCAGGTGCTTGTCCGGCGCGGCCTGGATGGCCCGTTCGAGCAGGTCGAGCTGCGCATCGTTCATCTGCCCCGGCACGGCGCCCGGAATGGTGGAGTCGAGCAGGATGACACGCCAGGCGCCCAGGTCGATCACCGGCTCCAGCAGGTCGGTGCCCGCCGTCGCTTCGCGCATCAGGTCGAGTTCGTCGTGGTTGCCGGGGAACCAGCGGATCGGCGCAGCGATGGGCGCGGTGAGCTCACGGAAGCGCTGGTAGGACTCCAGGCTGCCATCCTGCGACAGATCGCCGGTGGCCAGCACCAGGTCGATGGCCGGCTGCTCGTCACGTACGAGGCGGACCACCTGATTCAGGCTGTCGGCCGTATCCATGCCCAGCAAACGGCCATCGGACTCGGCGAACAGATGGCTGTCGGACAGCTGGACCAACAGGACCGATGCGCTATCGGAGGGGTATGCAGGCACTGGAGGCAATGCGCCTTCTCCTGTGAGGCGGGCGTCCACGAATGAGTGATGAGTATGGTGACAGCCACGCTCCCGAGCAAACCGGGAAAGCGTCACAGATCACATTCAGGGATACGCGGCGGACGACGAGTGGGCAGTATACATGGCACGAAGCCATCACCACGATATCAGCGCTGCAGCACCGGCTCCAGCTCGTGGCCGCAGGACAGGCAATGGCTCAGCCACTCGCCGAGGAACAGGTTCAACTGGTTCTTCTCGTCCGGCTGGTGCATCGCCTGGTTCGGATAAGGGTATATCGCCAGCAGGCGGCGCGCTTGCTCGGCGCCGACCACTTCGGCCATGCGCGCGTCGTGGTACACCCGCACTTCCAGCCTGGGCGCCGGCAGCCAGGGCAGGCCCAGCTCCTGGCGCACCTGCAGCACGGTGGTATAGGGGCAGGCTTCCACCACGTCCAGCGCCAGCACGCCGAGCAGGCGCTCGCCTTCGCTGAGCGCCACGCGGCGCGAGACCCGGGTCTCGCGCATCTCGGGCAACAAGCGCATCAGGCGCAAGTAATTCGCCTCGCAGGTCGCCTGCAATCCCGCCAGGTCGACGCGATAGCGCTCGCGCAACAGATTCACACCCATAACCCCCGCACCTCGGCGCGGTTCAGCGCCAGCCATTGCAGGGCGAGCATGCTCGCCGCGTTGTTGATGCGTCCGTCGCGCACGGCCTGCAGCGCCTCCTCGAAGGCCAGCACGTGCACACGGATATCCTCACCCTCTTCCGCCAGGCCGTGAATGCCCGCCGCCGTGCTGCTGTCGCAGCGGCCGACGAACAGGTGCACCAGTTCGTTGCTGCCGCCGGGCGACGGCAGGTACTGGCTGATCGGCCAGAGCGCGCCGAGGGCCAGGTCGGCCTCTTCCACCGCTTCGCGGCGGGCGACCTCCTCGGGCTCCTCGTCCTTGTCGATCAGGCCGGCAACCAGTTCCAGCAGCCAGGGATTGACCCCGGCGTCCATCGCGCCGACGCGGAACTGCTCGATCAGCACCACTTCATCGCGCTGCGGGTCGTAGGGCAGCACGCAGACGGCGTTGTGACGCACGAACAACTCGCGGGTCAGCACCGGCCCCATGCCACCGGCGAACTGGCGATGCCGCAGGTGCAGCCGGTCGAGCTTGTAGAAGCCCTTGAAGCACTGCTCGCGCTTCTGGATCTCGACATCCTGGGGGCCTGGTTTGAACGTGTCCGACATCCCGTTCCACTCACTGATCGATTGAACTTCGCGCCATCCTATCGCGCCGCTTGAGGCGGCGCAGCCTCTTTCTCGGACCGCCCGGCGGGCTGACCGGGCGTGCGCCCGAACCCTGCCGCCAGACGGCCGACTGGTTCATACTGCCCGCCGAACCGGCGGCTGCGATGACGGTCCAACCCGCCCAAGTCCGCGACGACAAGGAATCCCATGCGTCTTCTGAAACTCGCTGCCCTCGGCAGCCTCTGTCTGTTACTGGGGGCTTGTCAGAGCCTGTTCAAGCCCGGCCTCGACGAGCCGCTGCCCGGTCGTCACACCGCCTTCGAGCACCTCCAGGCCGGCTGCCAGGGCGAGCAGTGCCCGCTGTTCAACCTCGATACCCTCAGCTTCGACGACGAGCCGGCGCTCAACGCCGCGATCGATAGCCAGTTGCTGGCGCTCGCGCGCAGCCCTGAGGGCGCCGTGCCGGCCAGCCTGGAGGTCTACGAGAAGCGCTTCCTGGACAGCGCCCAGCCTGGCTGGAGCAGCTACCTGCAAGCCAAGATCCGCGAACAGCATGACGGTCTGGTGATCATCGAGCTGTCCAGCTATCGCTTCACCGGCGGCGAGTACGGCCAGCCGGGTCGCGCTTTCATCAATTATGACCGGCGTCTGCACAAGGTGCTGACGTTGCAGGACATTCTTCTGCCCGGCCAGGAGGAGGCGTTCTGGAAGACCGCCCGACTGGCGCACCAGGCGTGGGTCCTGCAGAACAAGCTGGATGAGCAGGATCCGAATTTTTCCAGGGACTGGCCGTTCCAGACCACCCCGCACTTCGCCCTGACCTTCGGCGCCTTGACGCTCAAGTACGACATCGACCGCATCGCGCCGCACTCGGTCGGGCATCCGGAGCTGAAGCTTCCCTATCCCCGCCTGAACGGCATCGTCAAGCCGTATTACTTCCCGGGGCGCGGGGCTCAGTAAAGAGTCGCTTCGCGAGCAAGCTCGCTCCTACAGGTTAGCCTCTGTGCCGAGCC
>NZ_JBTVPY010000014.1:0-160128 GCF_054720805.1 Pseudomonas sp. MT3 | reverse complement strand
GGCTCGGATATCCTTCGCGCTGATGACTACCCAGCAGCCGTATCGGCCTGCGGCCGATACGGCGGGGTAGACATAGAATCTCCTACAAAAGCGCTTGAGGTGGAGTTGAATTGTAGGAGCGCGCCATGCGCGCGATCGCGGGCATGGCCCGCTCCTGCAAGGGAACACTGGCGTTCAGGCATCACGCAGTTCGAAGGATGGAAACAGCGCATAAAGCTCCCGCCAGAGATCGATGGCGCCTTGGGGCGCCGGCGTGGCGATCAGGTCGGGATCGAGCTGCCGACCGCTGCGAGCCAACTGCACGACGAAGTTTTCCACACCCCTGCGGCGTAACTGCGTCGCCAGTTGGCGCAGGCGCTCCAAGTCGAACAATTGCCAGTGCACAGTCGTGCGGCACTCGTAGCCAACGCCACTCTCCAGCAACAGCTCCAGGCTGCGCCAGTTGGCGGGCCCGCTGCGTTTGACGCCGGTGATCGCATCCATGTCCTCGGCCAGTCCCTTCACGTCGAAGCCGACCCAGTCGGCATGGGGCAGCGCCCGCGAGAAGGCGTCCGGGCGGATGCCGGCGCTGTGCAGGCCCGTGCGGAAACCCAGCTCGTGCACGCTGGCCATCGCACTCGGCAGCGCGGCTTGCAGCGTCGCCTCACCGCCGCTGAACACCACTGCCTGCAACAGGCCCTGGCGTCGTCGCAGGAAGGCCAGGATGTCGTCCCAGTGGATCTCCGCTTCGCCGCGCGGCGGAATCAGCTCCGGGTTGTGACAGTAGCGGCAGCGCCAGGCGCAGCCCTGGCAGAACAGCACGCAGGCGAGCAGGCCGGGATAGTCGAGGGTGGTCAGGGGCACGAGGCCCCCGACCCTGAGCACACTGCTCATCGCGTCTCGCGGAAGTGACGGCGTTCGCGGTGCTCGGATTGCTTGCCGGCGTTGAATGCCGTCACCGGGCGGTGATAGCCCATCACGCGGGTCCATACCTCGCAGCGTTGGCGCTGGCTTTCGGGCAGTTGGTTCGCGGTCATCGGTAGTGCTCCTTTTGCGTGGATGAAAGTGAAAGGGGAATCAGCCGCCACAGCCGCCGCAGCTCTTGGTCGCGGCTTTCTGCAACGCGGCTTCGTCGCACCTGGGGCAGAACTCGTGTTCGCCGGCGAGGTAGCCGTGCACCGGGCAGATGGAGAAGGTCGGCGTCACCGTCAGGTAGGGCAGGCGGAAGCGGCCGAGAGCGGTGCGCACCAGGGTCTTGCAGGCCTCGGCGCTGGAGATGCGCTCGGCCATGTACAGGTGCAGCACGGTGCCGCCGGTGTATTTGCACTGCAGGGCGTCCTGCAGTTCCAGTGCCTCGAACGGGTCGTCGGTGAGGCCCACCGGCAACTGCGAGGAATTGGTGTAGTAGGGCGCTTCCGGGGTGCCGGCCTGGAGGATGTCCGGGTGACGCTTCCGGTCCTCGCGGGCGAAACGGTAGGTGGTGCCTTCGGCCGGCGTGGCTTCCAGGTTGTAGAGGTGCCCGCTGTCCTCCTGGAAGCGCACCAGCCGTGCCCGCACATGGTCCAGCAGCTCCAGCGCCATCTGCCGGCCAGTCTCGGTATGCAGGCCTTCGCGGTCGTCGGTGAAGTTGCGCAGCATCTCGTGCAGGCCGTTCACGCCGATGGTGGAGAAGTGGTTGCGCAGGGTGCCCAGGTAGCGCTTGGTGTAGGGGTAGAGCCCGGCGTCCATGTGCTGCTGGATGACCTTGCGCTTGACCTCCAGGCTGTCGAAGGCCAGCTCCAGCAGGTAGTCGAGCTGCCGGTAGAGGCCGACCAGATCGCCGCGATGGCGATAGCCCAGGCGCGCGCAGTTGATGGTCACCACGCCCAGCGAGCCGGTCTGCTCCGCCGAGCCGAACAGCCCGTTGCCGCGCTTGAGCAGCTCGCGCACGTCCAGCTGCAGGCGGCAGCACATGGAGCGCACCTGGTTGGGCTGCATGTCCGAGTTGAGGAAGTTCTGGAAGTACGGCAGGCCGTAGCGCGCGGTCATCTCGAAGAGGCGCGTGGCGTTGTCGCTGTCCCAGGGGAAGTCGTGGGTGATGTTGTAGGTCGGGATCGGGAAGGTGAACACCCGGCCGTGGGCGTCGCCGGCCTGCATCACCTCGATGTAGGCGCGGTTGATCAGGTCCATCTCGGCCTGCAGCTCGCCATAGGCGAAGGGCATTTCCACGCCGCCGACATAGGGAATCTGCTCGCGCAGGTCTTCCGGGCAGACCCAGTCGAAGGTCAGGTTGGTGAAGGGCGTCTGGGTGCCCCAGCGCGAGGGCACGTTGAGGTTGTAGATGAACTCCTGCAGCGCCTGGCGCACCTGTTGATAACTCAGGCTGTCGTTGCGCACGTAGGGCGCCAGGTAGGTGTCGAAGGAGCTGAAGGCCTGGGCGCCGGCCCACTCGTTCTGCAGGGTGCCGAGGAAGTTGACCATCTGCCCCAGCGCGCTGGACAGGTGCTTCGGCGGCCCGGCCTCGACCCGCCCCGGCACGCCGTTCAGGCCTTCGCTGAGCAGGGTTCGCAGCGACCAGCCGGCGCAGTAGCCGGCGAGCATGTCGAGGTCGTGGATATGCAGGTCGGCCTCGCGGTGGGCGACGCCGATGCCTTCGCTGTAGACCTCGTCCAGCCAGTAGTTGGCGGTGACCTTGCCGGACACGTTGAGGATCAGCCCGCCCAGGGAATAGCCCTGGTTGGCGTTGGCGCGCACCCGCCAGTCCTCCCGCGACAGGTATTCGTTCATCGACGTGGCGACGTCCACCAGCGTCTTGCGCTCGCGGCGCAGGCGGCCGTGGCGTTCGCGGTAGACGATGTAGACGCGTGCGGTGGGGTAGTGGCCGGCTTCCATCAGGGCGCGCTCGACGACGTCCTGCACCTGCTCCACGTCCAGGTCGTTCCGGGCCGGCAGGCGGGCCAGCACGCGACGGGTCAGCTCCCCGGCGTGGGGCGCGGTGAACTCGCCGCTGGCCTCGCCGGCGGCGGCGATGGCGCGTTCGATCTTGCTCGGGTCGAAGGCGGCTGAGCTGCCGTTGCGCTTGCGCAGGCTGGCGGGAAGAGGGGCGGTCCGTGTCAGGGGCATTGGCTGGATTCCACAACATGCTGTGTCTCGAGTTATTCAAGACAACAAGATGTTGTGGGAATCTAACGGCATTGCCCGTAGGAAAATTGACCTCGGTCAACGTCGAGCGTCAGTCAATTTTTGCCATCGGAGGTATTGACCGGCACACGCCCCCGGAATCAGCCGAACAGGGGCGCCAAAGGCTTTTTCTGGCGGCTAGCAAGGGACCCATCGGTGATTTGGCCGAGTCGGTTCGCGAGCAAGCTCGCTCCTACAGGGGAACACCGGCATGCCCTTCGTAGGAGCGAGCTTGCTCGCGAACGGGACGTGCCGGACGCTATTGCGTCGCCAGAGAGCTTCAGCCGAGCAAGGGCGCCAGCCGCTCTGCCAGGCGCCCGGCGAGCTGTTCGTCGGTGACGTTGGTGAAGCTCATGAGCAGCGCCGGCTCGCGCCTGGCCTCCACGCACCAGGCGTTCAGCGCCTGCAGGCCGAGGCCCTCGGCATGGGTGCGGCGGGCGACGGCGAGGTCGTCCTGGTCCAGCGCGCCGATCAGGTGCAGGCCGCCGGGGGTGTCGGCGAAGCGCAGACGCGCGCCGAGGCGTTCTTCCAATGCGTTGCGCAGCCATTGGCGGCGCCGGGCATAGAGCGTGCGGGTGCGCTTGAGATGGCGGGCGAAATGGCCTTCCTGCATGAAGTCGCACAGGGTCGCCTGCAGCAGTTCCGCGCAGCCGGAAGAGAACACCTGCTGGGCGCGCACGAAGTCCTCCACCAACTCCGCCGGCACCACGAGATAGCCCAGGCGCAGGGCCGGGTAGAGCACCTTGCTGAAGGTGCCGGTGTAGAGAACGCGGCCAGCACGGTCGAGGCTTTTCAGCGCCGGCAGCGGGAAGCCGGCGTAGCGGTACTCGCTGTCGTAGTCGTCCTCGACTATCCAGGCGCCGCTGCTCGTCGCCCAGTCCAGCAGGGCCAGGCGGCGCGGCAGGCTGAGAGCAACGCCGGTGGGGCTTTGTTGCGATGGCGTGACCAGCGCAAAGCGCGCCTCCGGCGCGCGAGTGATGCCGTCTTCCACGCGCAGGCCATCGGCGTCCACCGCGATGGGCACTGGCACGCCGCCGGCCCGGCGCAGCAGTTCGCGGCCGCGCGGGTAGCCGGGGTCTTCGTGCCAGAAGCGCTGGCCGGGTTCGAGCAGGGTGCGGCTGATCAGGTCCAGCGCGCCCTGATAGCCGGCGCAGATGAATACCTGCTCCGGGGCGCAGACGATGCCGCGAGAGACGCCCAGGTAACCGGCGACCGCCTCGCGCAGCGGCCCGTAGCCGCAAGGCTCCGGGTAGGCCAGCATGGACGCGCTCTGCTGGCGCAGACGGCGTGCGCACAGGCGCGCCCAGAGCGCGCGGGGGAAGGCATCCAGCGCCGGCACGCCGAGCTGGAACGGTCGCAGGGTCGGGCCGTGGGCGATCAGGCCGGGTAGGCTGCGTTCTACCGTCGCCGGATCGACCCGGATGGGCGGCGGGGCACTGGTACGCCCCGCCAGTTGCGGTGAAACCACGGTGCCCGCCGGTCCGCGCGCCAGCAGGTAGCCCTCGCTGGTCAGCAACTGGTAGGCCAGCCCCACCGTACCGCGCGCCACCCCCAGTTCGCCGGCCAGCCCGCGCACCGGCGGTACGCGTTCGCCGGGGCGCAACGCACCACGGGTGATGGCATCGCGGATTCGCTCGTAGAGCTGGCGGTAGATCGGCAGTTCATGGCTCGGGTCCAGCGGTTGGCGCAACGAATCGAAGGGCGCGGTCATGGCCTATCCAGGGCGGCGATTAATCCGGAAGACGACTATGCCATGACCGGTATCAAGGCGTCCCGGCGGCCGCGATGCAGGATCAGCGTCTAGGCTTGCAGGCAGTGTTGAAAAGCTGGCGCCGCGACTCCATCTGTTGTCGCAGAAGCCCGTTTTTTCCACCTGTTCGCCTCGCAGTGCGCGCAGCGGCTCCGGCTGCCCGCGTGAATCCCCCGTGTCCCAGGCGCCGACAGGTCCAACGCATGTGAGGAGTGACCGCTACCGATGGAATTCAAGGACTATTACGCCGCGCTCGGGGTCGAACCCGAGGCGGACGAGAAGGCGATCAAGACCGCCTACCGCAAGCTCGCGCGCAAGTACCACCCGGACGTCAGCAAGGAGCCGGACGCCGAGACGCACTTCAAGGAAGTCTCCGAGGCCTACGAAGTGCTGAAGAGCCCGGAGAAGCGCGCCGAGTACGACGAACTGCGCAAGTACGGCGCGCAGGGGCCGCAGTTCGAGGCACCGCCCGGCTGGCAGCCGCGCGGTGGTTTCGACGGCCCGTCGCCGGGGCACGAGCAGGACTTCAGTGACTTCTTCGAGCAGATCTTCGGTGCCCGCGCCGGCGGCTCCCACGGTGGCTTCGGCGGTGCGCGCCAGCCGCAGGCCCACCGTGGCCAGGATGTGGAGATGGAAGTCCCGCTGTTCCTCGAGGAAACCCTTTCCGGGGACAGCCGGCCGATCAGCTTCAGCCTGCCCAGCTTCGATGAGTACGGCCGCAAGCTGCCGCCGCAGAACAAGACGCTGAACGTGAAGATCCCCGTGGGCACCGCCGACGGCGAACGCATCCGCCTCAAGGGGCAGGGCGCGCCGGGTATCAACGGCGGGCCGGCGGGCGACCTGTACCTGGCGATCCGCCTGGTGCCGCACCCGGTGTTCGACGTCGATGGCCGCGACCTCGTCGTCACCGTGCCGGTGGCACCGTGGGAAGCGGCGCTCGGTGCCAAGGTGGAAGTGCCCACGCTGGACGGGCGGATCAACCTCGGCATCCCGGCCAACAGCCAGGCCGGCCAGCGCCTGCGCATCAAGGGCAAGGGCCTGCCGAACAAGGGCGAGGCCGCTGCCGGCGATCTCTATGCGGTGCTCAAGGTGGTGATGCCGAAGACGGCGGACGAAGCGACCCGCAAACTCTGGGAAGAACTGGCTGCCAAGGCGGCCTTCGACCCCCGTGCCGATTGGGGTAAACGCGCATGACGACGACAGTGATGGTGGTGGACCTCGACGAGCTCTGCCAGTCGGTGAACCTCCCCCGCGACGTGCTCGTCGAGATCGTCGAGGTGGGTATCGTGGAGCCCCGCGAACGACGCGCAGGGCATTGGCTCTTCGATTACCAGGCGGTCAGCGTGGTGCGCCGCGCGGTCCGGCTGCGCCGCGAGTTCGAGCTGGACTGGCCGGGCATCGCCCTGGCGTTGCGCCTGCTGGACGAGGTGGACGAGTTGCGCGCGGAGAACCGTTACCTGCGCCAGCGCCTGGCGCGCCTGCTGGAGGAGTGATCACGAGAGCCGGCCCCTGGGGCCGGCTCCTGGGGATCAGCGCGGCTGGTTCTGTTCGATCCAGCGCGAGAACGCATCGATGATGCTCTGCAGGAAGGGCTGGGTCTTCTCGGACAGCTTGCCGGCCTCGTCGAAGAAGCTGCCGGCGCCGCCCAGGTAGGCCTCGGGTTGCTGCAGTACCGGCATGTTGAGGAACACCAGCGACTGGCGCAGGTGATGGTTGGCGCCGAAGCCGCCGATGGCGCCCGGTGATGCGCTGACCACGGCGCAGGGTTTGCCGCCCCAGGCGCTCTTGCCGTACGGGCGCGAGCCGACGTCGATGGCGTTCTTCAGCACGCCGGGCACCGAGCGGTTGTATTCCGGGGTGACGAACAGCACTGCGTCGGCGCGGGCGATGCGCTCGCGGAAGGCAGCGTAGCTGGCCGGCGGGGTGCCCGTGTCGTGCTCCTCGTTGTACAGCGGCAGATCGCCGATCTCGACGATTTCCAGCTTCAGGTTGGCCGGCGCCAGTTCGGCGAAGGCCTTGGCGATCTTGCGGTTGAGGGATTCCTTGCGCAGGCTGCCGACGACTACGGCGACATCGAAGACTTGGCTCATGACGACTCCTTCAAGAACGGGTATTGAGCCGTTTGTTATAGACGATGGCGGCGGCTCTGCCCGGATCTGGATCAAATGTGCTGGCGTCATGTCCCAGTGGGTTTGCGTGATCTTGGCTCTGTGGGCTGGGGCATGTCGGTCCTAGAGTGAACCCATTCTTCACTCCCCCTAGCCATCCGCCCGTTTCGAGGTCGACCATGTGCATGAAAGTGTTCTTCGCCGGCGCCAGCGGCGCCATCGGCAAACGCCTGCTGCCGCTGCTGCTGGAGCGCGGCTACCAGGTGCTCGCGGTCAGCCGTTCGCCGCAGCGCGCCGCCGCGCTGGAGGCGGTGGGCGCCCAGGCGAGGGTGCTGGACGTCTATGACGCCGCCGCATTGCAGGACGCCCTGCGAGCGTTCCAGCCACGCTGGGTGATCCATCAGCTCACCGACCTGCCGGCGGGCCTGGACCCGGCGCAGATGCCCGCCGCCCACCCGCGCAATGCCCGGCTGCGCCGCGAAGGTACCGCCAACCTGGTGGCCGCTGCCCTGGCCGCTGGCGCCGAGCGCATGGTGGCGCAGAGCATCGCCTGGGCCTATGCACCGGGCGAGGCGCCGTTGCACGAGGAGCAGCCGCTGGACCTGGCGGCCGCCGGCAACCGTGCCGTGAGTGTCGGCGGCGTGGCCGCGCTGGAATCCGCTGTACTCGGCGCCACGCCGATGGAAGGCATCGTACTGCGCTACGGTCGCCTGTATGGGCCGGGTACCGGCAGCGATGCCCCCGACCCACGCCTGGCCGTGCATGTGGATGACGCCGCCCGCGCCGCGCTGCTGGCGCTGGAGTGGGGCGTCCGTGGTTGTTACAACGTGGCCGAGCGGGACATCGAGGTCAGTTCGGCCAAGGCCCGCCATCGCCTGGGGTGGCAGCCGGGCTTCCGCCTGGAAGGAGCCCTCCCATGAGGTCCGTGCCGAGCCACGAAGCCCGCGTCGGATGGCTGCTGGCCGCCGCCGTGGCGGCGGGTGCGCTGCTCTGGCAGCCGTGGTCGCGCCCGCTGGTGCAGCTCGCCGACGGTCCCGCGCAGCCTCGGGCCGATGCCAGGCCGAGTACCCAGGTCAGCCGCCTGTCCTGCGAGCCGCTGGCGGAGGTTCCCGGCAAGGTCGTCACCACCTTGCAGGTGGACTTTCCGCCCGGCGCCCACACGCCGGCGCACCGGCATCCGGGGGCGTTGACCGCCATCGTCCTGTACGGCCAGGTGCGCTCGCGGATGCAGGGCCTGCCGGCGCGGACCTACGGTCCCGGGGAAACCTGGTTCGAGCCCCGCGGCGAGCTGCACCTGTTCGCCGAGAACCCCAGCGCCAGCACGGCGGCCCGGCTGCTCGCGGTGATCATCAGCGACGAGCACTGCGGCCCGCTGGTGATCCCGGAACCCACTCATTGAATGCTTCGCGAAAGGAGATTCGCATGACCCCGCTCACCCCCTTCAGCGCCGCCCAGCTCGACGCCACGCTGGCCCGCCTCGGCCTGCCGGCTGCGCGCCCGGCGCCGACGCTGGCGAACCTCGATCGGCTGATCGACGCGGCGCTGCACCGGCTACCGTTCGAGAACCTCGACGTGCTGCTGGAGAAAACCGTGGACATCGATCCGCAGGCGGTCTTCGCCAAGTTGGTGGAACAGCGTCGCGGCGGCTACTGCTTCGAGCTCAACAGCCTGTTCGCACGCCTGCTGACCAGCCTCGGCTACCGGGTGACGCTGCTGGTCGGGCGGGTGCGCTGGGGGCTGCCGGCCGATGCGCCGCAGACCCCGCAGACGCACCTGCTGCTGCGTATCGACCTCGCCGACGGTGCGTATCTGGTGGACATCGGCTTCGGCGGGCCCGCATCGTCCCGCGCGCTGCCGCTGCGGGTGAACGAGGAGCTGCCCGGCGGCTGGCGGCTGACCGGCGAGCCGGACGGCGAACTGGAAATGGCGGCGCGTTCCCCATCCGGCTGGCAGACGCTGTACCGCTTCACCCTGCAAGCGCAGCAATGGGTCGATTACGTCATGCGCAACTGGTACACCTCGACCTATCCGCAGAGCGTGTTTCGCCGCTTCCTGCGCGTGGCCGTCAGCGAGGGCGGTGCGCGGCTGTCGTTGAACAACGGCCAGTTCACCCGGCGTACCGTCGACGGCAACGTCGAGCAGCGCAGCATCGAGGATGCGGACGAACTGCTGACGGTATTGCGCGAGCGTTTCCGCCTGTGGCCGGCGGAGCGAGAGGTAACGGCCTTGCGCCAGCGCCTGGCGGGGCTGCTCGCGCCCCGGGAATGAGCGTCGGGGTCAGCCGATCATTCCGTAACCACGCGCCATCAGGCTGGCCAGCAGCGGCAGGATCAGCAGGACCAGCAGTTCCAGGCGGATGGTCATGGTCACCAGCCTGGCCTGGCGCGCGCCGACCTGCGGGACGCGGCCGGCCTTGAGGTCGTTGCGCCAATTGAGGAAGGTCATGGTCGGCAGGATCGACAGCAGCGCGACCAGTACGAACAGTCCGATCTTGGCGTGGAACAGGCTGTTGTGCAGGTAATACTCGGTGCCTTTGGCGAACCACACCACCCGCGCCGCGCCAGTCAGCAGCACCGCGCCGGCACAGGCGCCGTAGGCGATGTCGACGACGATCAGGCTGCGCGCGCGTTCCAGGTCCAGCGGCAGGCGGAACAGGCGGTGTTCCAGCACCAGCAGGGCGAACAGGACGAAGATCGACAGGTAGTGCAGGTAGGCGGCAATGGCTTGGGCCATGAGGCGTGTCCTTCTGGTGGGGCCTTCGATGGGGCGCGCGATGGATCCTGCGGGCGGCGCCCGAGCGTCGCGCGGCCACGTCCGGCGTGCCTGGCACTGTAGAGGGCGGAATCCGCGCGTTCCAGCGCAGCCCCCACTTTTTCCCCACGCGCCGCCGCTCGACGTGACGCTCCTTCGTCCCGTGCCTTACGTCTCGGCGGGCGCCTGCCAGGCGTCGTGGCGCGTCAGTCTCCAGGCGTAGGCGCCGAGAATCAGCCCGCGCAGCAACATGAAACTGAGGAAGGTCAGCCACAATCCGTGATTGCCGAAGGGTTGCAGCAGCAGGCCCAGCGGCAGGCTGGCGGCGCAGGCCAGGAGCATGGCGTTGCGCATCTCGCGGGCGCGGGTGGCGCCGATGAACAGGCCGTCCAGCAGGTAGCTCCACAGGCCGATCAGCGGCAGGCAGGCGAGGTAGGGCAGGTACTGGTCGGCGGTGGCGCGCACCTCGGGAATGTCGCTCTGCAAGGCGATGAACAGATGTCCGGCGAAGGTGAAGAACGCCACGAACAGCAGGCTGGCGATCAGCGACCAGCCGCAGGCCACCACCAGTGAGCGGCGCAGCGCGGTGCGGTCGCGACTGCCGATGGCGTGGCCGCACAAGGCTTCCACGGCGTGGGCCAGGCCGTCCAGCGCGTAGGAGGTGACCATCAGGCCGTTGAGCAGCAGCGCGTTGGCGGCCACCGTGGCATCGCCCAGGCGCGTGCCCTGCACGGTGAGCAGGAAGAACACGCCCTGCAGCGCCAGGCTGCGGATGAAGATGTCGCGGTTGACCATCAACAGCGGCCGCCAGCTCATCCACGCGCGCAGGCGCGACCAGTCCGGCTGGCCGGGATAACGCCTGAGCGCGCCACGGGTCAGCGCCAGGCCGAGTAGCGCGCCGCTCCACTCGGCGATCACCGAGGCGCGCGCGGCGCCGGCCACGCCCCATTCCAGGCCGAGCACGAACCACAGGTCGAGGGCGATGTTGATCAGGTTGGTGGTCAGCAGGATCGCCAGCGGCGCGCGGGCGTTCTGCGTGCCGAGGAACCAGCCGACCAGCGCGTAGGTGGCCAGCGCCGCCGGCAGGCCGAGCAGGCGGATGTGGAAGAACTGGCGGGCCAGTGTGTCGAGTTCGGCGGACGGGCGCATCAGTGCCAGGGCGGGATCGCTCAGCGGCAGCGCCAGCACGCCGAGCAGCAGGGCCAGCCCGAGCGCGAGCAACAGTCCCTGGCCGAGAATCCGCCGCAGCGCGCCGCCGTCGCTGCGGCCGGCGGCCTGGGCGGCGAAGCCGGTGGTGCCCATGCGCAGGAAGCCGAGCACGCCCACCAGCAGGGTGTAGAGCCCGCCGCCGACGGCCACCGCGCCCAACTGGTGGGCATGCGGCAGATGGCCGATCACCGCGCTGTCCACCAGCGTGACCAGGGGGACGGAAATGTTGGAGAGGATCATCGGCGCGGCGAGCGCCCAGACGCGACGGTGGGTCGGCGAATGACGCCAGGCTTCGAGCAGGGGGGTCATGCGGGGCTCCTGAGCAGGCCCGCAGTATAGCGAGCCGGTTCAGGCGCGGGCGCCACCGGTAGGAGCGAGGGGGACGCCATCGTTATTGTTCGCGAACCGCATGGCACCGTGCCTTGCAGGTTCGCGAGCAAGCTCGCTCCTACGAGAAGACACGAAACGGCTTAGCTGCCCGGCGCTCAGGCAGTCTTCTTGCGGTAGGCGCAGTAGCCGGGGCGCGGGCCGACCTGCGGGTGGTTGCGGCAGGTGTCCGGGCGCTTGGCGTAGATGGTGCACAGGCGGGTCTTGCGGTCGAGGAAGTAGCAATCGCCGTTGCTGGAGCGGGTCAGGGTAAATATGCCGCTCTTCTGGTTGAAGCGCTCGACGACGCCTTCCTTCAGCAGGCGCTTGGCGATGTTCTTCGCCGGTTCATCGCGCTCGAATTCGTCGACGATGCCGATACGGATCAGGTCGTTGACGTTCACTTCCGCCGGCATGGTGCAGCAGGTGGCGTTGCAGTCCTTGCACAGGCCCGAGGTGTACTTGGCCCAGGTTTCCAGGCGGTCCAGTTCGGCGTTGGCGATCAGCGGCGGTTTTCTCATGGCGGCATTCGGCGGGGTGTTGCGAAGGCGCGCATCATAGTGGCCGGCGCGAAGAATTGCGCGGTCTTTCGACGAAGAGAAGGGGCGACGAACAGCGCGGGCGCGAACCGCGGGCTTCAGTCCGTCGACAGGACCGTGAGTCCGCCGTGGTCGCGCAGGTACTGGCGGAACGTCGGGTAGCAGAGGCGGAACCAGGGGGTGAAGCGCTCGGGCTGCGCCGCCATCTCGGCGTCCAGATCGGCCAGGGCGACGTAGCGGAAGTCGTCGGCTTCCTCGGGATCAGGCCGCGGCGGCTGGTCGTCGATGGCGCCGAACAGGTGGCCGTACTCGTGCTCGGTCATGCCGTTGGGCAGCTCCAGGCGGTAGCTGAACTCGAACAGCTTGCGCAATGCGACCTGTACGCCCATTTCCTCGCGCAGCCGGCGTTCGGCGGCGTGCCGGGCTGATTCGTCCGGGTACGGATGGCCGCAGCAGCTATTGCTCCACAGCCGGCCACAGTGGTACTTGCCCAGCGCGCGGCGTTGCAGCAGCAACTCGCCGGCGCGGTTGAACAGGTACACCGAGATGGCCCGGTGGCGCAGCCCCAGGTGGTGCGCCTGGTGCTTCTCCATCGTACCCGTCGGGTTGTCGTGTTCGTCGACCAGGATCACCTGGATATCGGTCATGGGATTCTCCTGCGAGCGTGCCGTGCGCCGCCCTCCAGCTTATCAGCCCTTGCGGATCATCCAGATGCCGACGGCAATGGCGGCCATGCCGGCGATCTTCAGCCCGCTGACCGGCGCTTCGCGGAATCCGGCCCAGCCGAAGTGGTCGAGGGTCATGGCCATGCCCAACTGGCCGGCGAGCACCAGTACCATGAACATCAGCGCGCCGACACGCGGGGCGGCGAAGGCGGCAATGAAGATGAAGAACATGCCGAGGAAGCCGCCGCACCATTGCCACCAGGGCAGCTCGCGCAGGGCGGCGAGGCTGGGGAAGTCGCGGTTGGCCAGGGTCAGCACCAGCAGGCCCATGGTGCCGACGAAGAAGGAAATCAGCGCGGCGGCCAGCACGCTGGACACCTGCTTGGCCAACTGGCCGTTGATGCCGGCTTGCAGCGGCAGGCAGGCGCCGGCGATCAGGGGTAGTACGAACATCCACCAGGGCGGCGTGGGCATGGAGGGACTCCTGGGCAATCGAAGCGGAAAGGGCAGCCGGCTAGTATGCACCAGACTGGAGCATCTCTGCGCCCGATCCCTGGAGCCGCCATGACCACGTTGCCTTCCCGCACCCTGAGTGTCCGTATCGAGCGGCGCTGGGGCGAGACCTATGACTTTCTCGCCGAACCGGCAAACTTCCCCCGCTGGGCCTCCGGCCTGTGCACTGCCATCGAGCCGCTGGAGGGCGAGCTGTGGCTGGCGCAGACAGCCCAGGGCCCGCTACGGGTGCGCTTCTCGCCGCGCAATGCCTTCGGCGTGCTGGACCATGCGGTGCTGCCCGAGGACAGCCCGGCGATCCACATCCCGCTGCGCTTGATCGCCAATGGCGACGGCTGCGAATTGCAATTGACCCTGCTGCGTCAGCCGCAGATGGATGACGCCACCTTCGAGCGGGATGCGCAGTGGGTGGAGAAGGATCTGTTGCAGGCGATCAAGGGGCTGCTGGAGTCAGCGTGATGCCGGTGCGTCCCCTGTAGGAGCGAGCTCGCGAACCGCCCGGCACCGCAGCAGCAGGGAAAACTGTTCGCGAGCAAGCTCGCTCCTACGAAGAGCCGTCAAAGGCGTGCGGCCAACTCCGCGCCTTCGCGGATCGCCCGCTTGGCGTCCAGCTCCCGCGCCACGTTGGCACCGCCGATGACGTGGTAACGCAGGTTCTCCGCCGGCAGCGTCGGCTGCAGTTCCAGCAGCGGCTCCTGTCCGGCGCAGATCACCACGTTGTCCACCGCAAGACACTGCTCCCTGCCGTCGATGCGCACGTGCAGCCCGTCGTCGTCGATGCGCAGGTACTCCACGCCACCGTGCATCCGCACGCCGTGGTGCCGGAGGTGCGCGCGGTGCACCCAGCCGCTGGTCTTGCCCAGCCCGGCGCCGGGCTGGCCGGCCTTGCGCTGCAGCAGCCAGAGTTGCCGGCGCGGCGCGGCGGCGACCGGCGGGATCAGCCCGCCCGGCGTGGCGTTGTCCAGGTCGATGCCCCACTGGCCGAGCCAGTCGCCCAATGGCTGCGGTCCGTCACGCTCGGCCAGGAGGAAACTGGCGACGTCGAAGCCGATGCCGCCGGCACCGATCAGCGCGACCTTCTCGCCCACCGGCGCGCCGCGCAGCACGTCGAGGTAGCCCAGCACCTTGCCGTGGGCGATGCCCGGAATCTGCGGCGTGCGCGGGCGTATGCCGGTGGCGACGATGACCTCGTCGTACTCCCCCCGCAGCTCGCCCCGGATGATGCGCCGGCCCAGTCGCACGTCGACGCCCAGTTCGCGCAGGCGCACGGCGAAGTAGCGCAGTGTCTCGTGGAATTCCTCCTTGCCCGGCACGCGCCTGGCCAGGTTGAACTGCCCGCCGATCTCGCCGCTGGCCTCGAACAGCGTCACCCGGTGCCCGCGCTCGGCCGCCACGCAGGCGGCGGAAAGCCCGGCTGGCCCGGCGCCGATCACGGCGATGCGCTTGGGTATTCGCGCCTTGCGGTAGCGCAGCTCCGTCTCGAAGGTCGCGCGCGGGTTCACCAGGCAACTGGCGCGGCGGTTGGCGAAGGCGTGGTCGAGGCAGGCCTGGTTGCA
Source organism: Pseudomonas sp. MT3 (assembly GCF_054720805.1). Taxonomy (NCBI): domain Bacteria; kingdom Pseudomonadati; phylum Pseudomonadota; class Gammaproteobacteria; order Pseudomonadales; family Pseudomonadaceae; genus Pseudomonas; species Pseudomonas sp. MT3. The sequence goes on along the minus strand of NZ_JBTVPY010000014.1, from coordinate 145,533 downwards.
GGCGATGCAGGTGTTGATCGCGTCGGCACGCCCGGCGGCGGCCTTGGCCACGAACTGCGGGTCGGCCAGCAGCGGGCGCGCCAGGGAGACCAGGTCGGCATGACCGTCGGCGAGCAGTCGTTCGGCGACTTCCGGCGTATTGATGCGGTTGCTGGCGATCACCGGCACGCGCAGCTCGCGGCGCAGGCGCGCGGTGATCTCGGCGAAGGCGGTACGCGGCACCGAGGTGACGATGGTTGGCACCCGCGATTCGTGCCAGCCGATGCCGGTGTTGAGCAGGTCGATGCCGGCGCCTTCGAGGGCTCGCGCAACGGTGCGCACCTCGTCCCAGCGGTTGCCGCCGTCCACCAGGTCGAGCAGCGACAGCCGATAACTGATGATGAAGCGCTCGCCCAGCGCGCGGCGGATACGCCGGACGATCTCCAGCGGCAGGCGCATGCGGTTGCCCAGGTCGCCGCCCCAGCGGTCCTCGCGCTGGTTGGTGCGCGGGCTGAGGAACTGGTTCAGCAGGTAGCCCTCGCTGCCCATGATCTCCACGCCGTCATAGCCGGCGGCCTGGGCCAGCTTCGCGCAGCGGACGAAGGCGGCGATGGTGCGCAGGATGCCGCGCTCGGAGAGTTCGCGCGGGCTGAACCAGCTGATCGGCGATTTGACCGGCGAGGCGGATACCACCAGCGGGTGATAGCCGTAGCGCCCGGCGTGGAGTATCTGCAGGAGGATCTTGCCGCCTTCGCGCTGCACCGCCTGGGTCAGGCGCCGGTGCGCCGGAACCTGCAGGCCGCTGGTGAGGCTGCTGCCCAGCGGCAGCAGCCAGCCTTCGCGGTTGGGGGCGAAACCTCCGGTGATGATCAGCCCGACGCCGCCGCGTGCCCGTTCGCGGTAGTAGGCGGCGAGCTTGCCGAAATCCCACAGGCGGTCCTCCAGCCCGGTGTGCATCGAGCCCATCACCACGCGGTTGCGCAGTTGGGTGAAGCCCAGGTCGAGCGGGGCGAGCAGGTGGGGGTAGGGCGGGGTGGCGGCGCTGGGCATGGACGGAACCGTGGGCAGGTGAGGTCCCATCACCCTATTGGCTTGCCGTGCGTCGGTGAACGGCCCGGCTGCCGGCTCATTCAGGCATTTCGGTCAAGCCGGCGGTTGACAGCTGGCGGATAGGTTCCAGACTTTCCCTTATGGCAGGGTCCTGTGCCCCGATCGCAGGCTGAAGTGACGGAGGTCGTCATGAAAGCGATAAGAAGAAGACATGCGCGCCATTACCTGCTCGCCATCCTCGTCGGGCTGGCACTGCTGGGCTTGCACGAGTCCCTCCAGCGTGACCGCCTGCAGTCCGCCTGCCGCCCGGACGGCAACGGTATCTCCTGTTCCTACCCGCCGACTGCCCATTTAGGCGTATTGACCAGTCCGTTCTGAGTGACGTCCTGACGCGCGTCAATGCGCCGCAAAAAACCCGCGTGCATGGTCTGCCCCGCTCAAAGCTGGCGCATTGCCCCGGCTTGGCTATCTTTTAAGCAGCAAGGGTCCGGCGATGTACCGGACGTACGCTGCCTGATCAGGAGACGCACGATGGATATGAACCGTCGGCAATTCTTCAAGGTTTGCGCTGTAGGCCTTGGAGGATCGAGCCTGGCGGCACTGGGGGTTGCACCCCCGGATGCCTTTGCCGACCAGGTCCGCCATTTCAAACTTGCGCGCACCGTCGAAACCCGCAATACCTGTCCGTACTGCTCGGTGGGTTGCGGCATCCTGCTGTACAGCCAGGGGGATGCGGCGAAGAACGTTGCGCAGAACATCATCCACATCGAGGGTGATTCCGATCACCCGGTGAACCGCGGCACGCTCTGCCCCAAGGGTGCGGGCCTGCTGGACTTCGTCCACAGCCCCAACCGCCTGAAGTATCCGGAGATCCGTGAGGCCGGTTCCAGCGAGTGGAAACGCATCGGCTGGAACGAGGCGCTCGACCGCATCGCCAAGCTGATCAAGGAAGACCGCGACGCCAACTTCATCGAGAAGAACGCCCAGGGCCAGACGGTGAACCGCTGGCTGACCACCGGTTTCCTGGCCGCGTCGGCGTCTTCCAACGAAGCGGGCTACATCACCCACAAGGTGGTGCGTTCTCTCGGCATACTGGCGTTCGACAACCAAGCACGTGTCTGACACGGCCCGACGGTGGCAAGTCTTGCCCCGACGTTTGGCCGTGGAGCCATGACCAACCATTGGACCGACATCAAGAATGCCGATCTGGTCCTGATCATGGGCGGCAACGCTGCTGAAGCGCACCCGTGCGGCTTCAAGTGGGTGACCGAGGCCAAGGCGCACAACAAGGCGCGCCTGCTGGTGGTCGACCCGCGTTTCACCCGTTCCGCCGCGGTGGCCGACTATTACGCGCCGATCCGTACCGGGACCGACATCGCCTTCCTCGGCGGTCTGATCAACTACCTGCTGGAAAACGGCAAGTACCAGAAGGAGTACGTGCGCAACTACACCGACGTCTCCTTCATCGTGAAGGAGGGCTTCGGCTTCGAGGACGGCCTGTTCAACGGCTACGACGCCGAGAAGCGCACCTACCCGGACAAGTCGTCCTGGCAGTACGAACTCGGTGAGGACGGCTTCGCCAAGGTCGACCCGACCCTGCAACACCCGCGCTGCGTGTTCAACCTGATGAAGCAGCACTACAGCCGCTATACGCAGGACGTGGTGAGCAACATCTGCGGCACGCCCAAGGACATGATGCTCAAGGTGTGGGAGGAGATCGCCACCACCGCCGCGCCCGACAAGGTGATGACCGTCATGTACGCCCTGGGCTGGACCCAGCACTCGGTGGGCGCGCAGATGATCCGCACCGGCGCGATGGTCCAGCTGCTGCTGGGCAACATCGGCATGCCCGGCGGCGGCATAAACGCCCTGCGCGGCCACTCCAACATCCAGGGCCTGACCGACCTTGGGCTGCTGTCCAACTTGCTGCCGGGCTACCTGACCCTGGGGATGGACGCGGAGCAGGACTACGATGCCTACATCGCCAAGCGCACGGCCAAGCCGCTGCGCCCGGGGCAACTGTCCTACTGGCAGAACTACGGCAAGTTCCACGTCAGCCTGATGAAGTCCTGGTTCGGCAAGGCCGCCACCAAGGACAACAACTGGTGCTACGACTGGCTGCCCAAGCTCGACATGCCGGGCGCCGGCTACGACGTGCTGCGCTACTTCGACATGATGTACCAGGGCAAGGTCAACGGTTACTTCTGCCAGGGCTTCAACCCCATCGCCTCCTTCCCCAACAAGGCCAAGGTCAGCGCCGCGCTGGCCAAGCTGAAGTGGATGGTGGTGATGGACCCGCTGGCCACCGAGACCTCCGAGTTCTGGCGCAATGCCGGCGAGCACAACGACGTCGATACCAAGGCCATCCAGACCACGGTGTTCCGCCTGCCCACCAGTTGCTTCGCCGAGGAAGACGGCTCCATCGTCAACTCCGGGCGCTGGCTGCAATGGCACTGGAAGGGCGCCGAGCCGCCGGGCGAGGCGCGTACCGACATCGCGATCATGGCCGGCCTGTATCACCGCCTGCGCAATGCCTACGCCAAGGACGGCGGCAAGTTCCCCGACCCGATCCTCGGCCTGGACTGGAACTACCTCAAACCCGACGAGCCGGGCCCGGACGAGCTGGCCAAGGAGTACAACGGCAAGGCCCTGGCCGACCTGGTCGACCCGGCCAACGGCATGCTCCTGGCGAAAGCCGGCGAACAGCTGCCGGGCTTCGCGCTGCTGCGCGAGGACGGCAGTACCGCCAGCGGCTGCTGGATCTTCGCCGGTTCCTGGACGCAACAGGGCAACCAGATGGCCCGCCGCGACAACAGCGACCCCTACGCGATGGGCCAGACCCTGGGTTGGGCCTGGGCGTGGCCGGCCAACCGGCGCATCCTTTACAACCGCGCCTCCGCTGACCCCAGCGGCAAGCCCTGGGATCCGGTGAAGAAGCGCCTGGTGTGGTGGAACGGCAAGGCCTGGGGCGGCACCGACGTGCCGGACTACAAGGTCGACGTACCGCCGGAAGCGGGGATGAACCCATTCATCATGAACCCCGAAGGCGTGGCGCGTTTCTTCGCCGTCGACAAGATGGCCGAAGGCCCGTTCCCCGAGCACTACGAGCCGTTCGAGACGCCGATCGGCATCAACCCGCTGCACAAGAACCCGCAGGCGATCAACAACCCGGCGGCGCGGGTGTTCAAGAACGACATGGAGCTGTTCGGCAAGGCCGACGAGTTCCCCTACGCCGCGACCACCTACCGGCTCACCGAACATTTCCACTTCTGGACCAAGCATTGCCGTCTGAATGCGATCATCCAGCCGGAACAGTTCGTCGAGATCGGCGAGGCGCTGGCCAAGGAGCTCGGCATCAAGGCCGGCGACCGCGTGAAGGTCTCCTCCAACCGCGGCTTCATCAAGGCGGTGGCGGTGGTGACCAAGCGCATCCGGCCACTGCAGGTCAACGGCAAGACCGTGCACCACGTGGGCATCCCCCTGCACTGGGGCTTCTCCGGGGTTGCGCGCAACGGCTACCTGACCAACACCCTGACCCCCTTCGTGGGCGACGGGAACACGCAGACGCCGGAGTTCAAGTCCTTCCTCGTCAACGTGGAAAAGGCGTGAGGTGAAGCATGAGTAGCCAAGACATCTACGCCCGCTCCGCCACCACCACGCCGATGCCCTCGGTGCGGCGCGAGGAGGAAGTGGCCAAGCTGATCGACGTGTCCAAGTGCATCGGCTGCAAGGCCTGCCAGGTCGCCTGCTCGGAATGGAACGAGCTGCGCGACGAGGTGGGCCACAACCACGGCACCTACGACAACCCGCTGGACCTGACGGCGGAATCCTGGACGGTCATGCGCTTCACCGAATACGAAGCGCCGGCCGGCAACCTGGAGTGGCTGATCCGCAAGGACGGCTGCATGCACTGCGCCGAGCCGGGCTGCCTCAAGGCCTGCCCGAGTCCGGGGGCGATCGTGAAGTACGCCAACGGCATCGTCGACTTCAACCAGGACCACTGCATCGGCTGCGGTTACTGCATCACCGGCTGTCCGTTCAACATCCCGCGCATCTCGCAGAAGGACAACAAGGCGTACAAGTGCACCCTGTGTTCCGACCGCGTGGCCGTGGGCATGGAGCCGGCCTGCGTGAAGACCTGCCCGACCGGCGCCATCGTCTTCGGCACCAAGGAGGACATGAAGGAGCATGCCGCCGAGCGCATCGAGGACTTGAAATCGCGCGGCTTCGAGCATGCCGGCCTGTACGACCCGGAAGGGGTGGGCGGCACTCACGTGATGTACGTGCTGCACCACAACGACCAGCCGTCGCTGTACGCCGGACTGCCCGACAAGCCTGCGATCAGCCCGCTGGTCAGCCTGTGGAAAGGCATCACCAAACCCCTCGGCCTGCTGGCGATGGGCGCGGTGGTGCTGGCCGGCTTCTTCCACTACACCCGCACCGGTCCCAACCGGGTGGAGGAGGATGAGCCGGGTGGCTCCGATCCGGAGGCTCCGGTGAACAAGGTCGACCCTTCGGTGCATGACTATGACCCGCGTAAGCGCCCGTGACCTCCCTGGCAGTCGCTTTTGCCCCCTCTCCCCCTGGGAGAGGGCTGGGGTGAGGGCTACGAGGATCGAGAAATGAAAAAAGATATCCAGCGCTACAACGCCAACGAACGGAGCAACCACTGGATGGTGGCCATTCTGTTCTTCCTCGCCGGCCTCTCGGGGCTGGCGCTGTTCCACCCAGCCATGTTCTGGCTGACCCACCTGTTCGGCGGCGGGCCGTGGACGCGGATCCTCCACCCCTTCCTCGGGGTGGCGATGTTCCTGTTCTTCCTCGGCCTGGTGATCCGCTTCGCCCATCACAACCTGATCGAGAAGCGCGACACCCAATGGCTCAAGCAATGGCGCGACGTGGTCGCCAACCGCGAGGAAAACCTCCCGGAAGTCGGCCGCTACAACGCCGGACAGAAGCTGCTGTTCTGGACCCTGCTGCTGTGCATGCTGGTGCTGCTGGCGACCGGTTTCGTGATGTGGCGGGCGTACTTCAGCCACCTCTTCGGCATCGACCTCATCCGCCTTGCCTCGCTGCTGCATGCCTTTGCCGCCTTCGTGCTCATCTGCAGCATCCTGGTGCACATCTACGCCGGGATCTGGGTGAAGGGCTCTATGGGCGCCATGCTCTATGGCTGGGTCAGCCGCGGCTGGGCGCGCAAGCACCACAACGGCTGGCTCAAGGACGTGGAGAAGGGCAAGGGCCACTGACCTTTGACGTAACCGCCGGCTGGCGCGAGAGCGTCGGCCGGCACGAACAGTCCCCTTTCCCTCCGGGAGAGGGCTAGGGTGAGGGGCTTTTGACGCTCCGATCCGCTATCAACAAGGAGTCCTGCGTGTCAGGCCGAATCCTCGAACCCGGGCAGATCGAAGCTGCCGCCAACATTCCCCCGCTGTTCAATCTGCCGTCCCCCGATCTCTTCAGCCGGCGCGCCGTGCGCCTGCGCCAGTTGGCGCCGGGCAATCCGCTGCAGGGCTATCTCGAACTGATCGCCGGTGTCTGCGCCGCCCAGCAGGCGTTGCTCGACCGCAAGCTGCCGCTGCCGGGCCCGGATGCTGCCGCGCTGGCTCGCAGCCGAGAACACCGCATGCCGCCGCTGGCTTACGAAGTGCTAGTGCGTGAAGGAGCCTGGCTGCCACTGCTGGACGCTTTCCTCGACGCCTACGAGCCCACTGCCAACCCGGCCATCGTCCAGGCGCTGCAGGCCCTGCGCGGTGCCGATGAAGGCCAGCGCAAAGCCTGGGCGCTGGGCCTGCTCAACGGCCAGTTCGACCTGTTGCCGCCGGCGCTGGTGCCTTTCCTCGGCGCAGTACTGCAGGTTGCCTTCAGCCAGTGGCTGCTGGCGCTGCCCGACGACAGCCTGGGCGAAACCGACAGCCAGACCCTCTGCCCGGCCTGCGGCGCGCCGCCGGTGGCGGGGATGATCCGCCATCGCGGCAAGTTCGCCGGGCTGCGCTATCTGTCCTGCTCGCTGTGTTCCTGCGAGTGGCACTACGTGCGGGTGAAATGCAGTCACTGCGCCGAAAGCAAGGGCTTGGCCTACTACTCGCTGCAACGCGACGGCGTGGCCAGCGACCAGGCATCGCTCAAGGCCGAGACCTGCCCCGGCTGCCAGTCCTACCTCAAGCAGTTCTACCTGCAACACGATGAGCACGCCGAGGCCCAGGCGGACGACCTGGCGAGCCTCGCGCTGGACATTCGCCTCGCCGAGGATGGCTACCTGCGCACCGCGCCGAACCTGCTGCTGGCGCCAGGCGGTTCTTCGTAGGGCGGATAACGCGGAACGTGTTATGCGCCGCCGTCTTCACGTCGAGGTAGCCGGCGGATAACCGCGAGCGGTTATTCGCCCTACACTGACTCCAGCCAACGCCCCCAGCACAAGGCCCGTCCATGACCTCGGTACGCCTGCCTTCCATCGACCGCCTGCTGCGCAGCCCGGCCTGCCAGCCGCTGCAACAGCGCTATGGCCGCGAGGCCCTGCTCAAGACCCTGCGCGACCTGCTCGATGAACTGCGTGAACCCGCGCGCCACGGCCAACTGGCCGCCGCCGAACTGCAAGATGCGGTGCTCGCCGGCCGCGCCGGCGAGCGCCTGGCCGCGCACCATACCAGCCGCGTGCGCCGGGTGTTCAACCTCACCGGCACCGTGCTGCACACCAATCTCGGCCGCGCCTTGCTGCCGGAAGAAGCCATCGAAGCCATTACGCTGGCCGCGCGCTACCCGCTCAACCTGGAGTTTGACCTGGCCACCGGCAAGCGCGGCGACCGCGACGACCTCATCGCCGGGCTGATCCGCGAGCTGACCGGTGCCGAGGCCGTCACCGTGGTCAACAACAATGCCGCCGCCGTGCTGCTGGCGCTCAACAGCCTGGGCGCGCGCAAGGAAGGCATCATCTCCCGTGGCGAACTGATCGAAATCGGTGGCGCCTTCCGCATCCCCGACATCATGGCCCGCGCCGGCGTGAAACTGGTCGAGGTCGGCACCACCAACCGCACCCACGCCAAGGACTACGAAGCCGCCATCGGCCCGCGCTCGGGCCTCTTGATGCGCGTGCATACCAGCAACTACAGCGTGCAGGGCTTCACCGCCAGCGTCGCCACCCCGCAACTGGCGCAGATCGCCCACGCCCACGGCCTGCCGCTGCTGGAAGACCTGGGCAGCGGCACCCTGGTCGATCTCACCCGCTGGGGCCTGCCCAAGGAGCCCACCGTGCAGGAAGCCCTGCGCGACGGCGCCGACATCGTCACCTTCAGCGGCGACAAGTTGCTCGGCGGCCCGCAGGCCGGGCTGATCCTCGGCAGCAAGGAACTGATCGGCAAGATCAAGAATAACCCGCTCAAGCGCGCCCTGCGGGTGGACAAGCTGACCCTCGCCGCCCTGGAGGCCGTGCTCAACCTCTACCGCGACCCAGATCGCCTGGCCGAACGCCTCACCAGCCTGCGCCTGCTCAGCCGGCCGCGGACCGACATCCGTGCCCAGGCCCAGCGCCTCGCCCCGGCGTTGGCGACGTTGCTGGGTCAAAGCTGGAACGTCAGCGCCGTGGATGCCCTGGGCATGATCGGCAGCGGCGCCCAGCCGGTCGCCCGGCTGCCCAGCGCCGCCCTGTGCCTGCGCCCGAACCAGCCCAAACGCCAGCGCGGCCGCGCGTTGCTGGATCTGGAAGAGCGCCTGCGCTGCCTGCCGATCCCGGTGCTCGGCCGCATCGACGACGACGCCCTCTGGCTCGACCTGCGCCAGCTCGACGACGAGCCCGGCTTCGTCGCGCAGCTGGCGCTGCTGGCCGAGGGCGATTCGTGATCGTCGGCACCGCCGGGCATATCGACCACGGCAAGACCTCACTGCTGCGCGCCCTTACCGGTATCGAAGGCGACCGCCGCCCAGCCGAGCGCGAGCGTGGCATCACCATCGACCTCGGCTATCTCTATTCCGACCTGGGCGATGGGGCGCTCACCGGCTTCATCGACGTGCCGGGGCACGAGCGTTTCGTCCACAACATGCTTGCCGGCGCCAGCGGCATCGACCTGGTACTGCTGGTGGTGGCCGCCGACGACGGCGTGATGCCGCAGACCCGTGAACACCTCGCCATCGTCGAGCTGCTGGGTATCCGTCGTGCCATCGTCGCGCTGACCAAGGCGGACCGCGTGCCCGCCGAATGCCTGGAGCAAGCCGCGCGCGAAGTGCAGGCGCTGCTCGCCGAGGGGCCGCTGGCAGGCTCACCGGTCCATGCGGTTTCCAGCCTCAGCGGCGAGGGCATCGAAGCCCTGCGCGAGGCGCTCACCGACGCGGCGCGAGACATCCGCGAGCGCACCGCAACCGGTGGCTTCCGCCTGGCCGTGGACCGTGCCTTCAGTGTCAGCGGCGCCGGTGTCGTCGTCACCGGCACGGCCTTCGCCGGCACCGTGACGGTGGGCGATGAACTGCTGCTCGGCAGTGCCGGTCGTCGCGTGCGAGTGCGCGGCCTGCATGCGCAGAACCGCGAGGCGCAGCAGGCGCATGCGGGGCAGCGCGTGGCGCTGAACATCGCCGGCGAACGCCTGAGTCTCGAGCAGATCCATCGCGGCGACTGGTTGATCGCGCCGGACCTGCACGCACCCACCACGCGCATCGACATCGAACTGCACGTGCTGCCCAGTGAAACGCGGGCCGTCGCCCACTGGACGCCGGTGCACGTACACCTTGGCGCCCAGGACGTCACCGGCCGCGTTGCCCTGCTCGAAGATGAACGCCTGCAACCGGGCGAGCGGACCTTCGCACAATTGGTGCTGAACGCGCCCTGTCACGCTGTGCACGGCGATCGCCTGGTGCTGCGCGACCAGTCCGCCCAGCGCACATTGGGGGGCGGCCGCGTGCTCGATCCCTTCGCTCCAGCACGCAACCGGCGCAGCGCGGAACGCCTGGAACAACTGCGCGCGCTGCAGGATGACAGCCTGGAAAGCGCGTTGCCGACCCTGCTGGCGCACGCCGGCAATGGCCTCGATCCGGCGCTGCTGGCGCGCCAGTTCAACCGCCCGCGAGAGGGCTGGGCACTGCCTTCCGAACTGGTCGAAATCAACACGCGTCTCGGCGCGCGGTTGTTTGCCGCCGAGCGCTGGTCCGCGCTGCAACGGCACCTGCTCGACGCCCTGCAGCGCTTCCACGAAGAAGCTCCCGACGAACTCGGCCCCGACCGCGACCGCCTGCGCCGCTACGCTTTTTCGCAACTGGAACGCCCCGTCTTCATCGCCCTGCTGGAAAGCCTGCTGGCGACCCCGCGCATCGACAGCAGCGGCCCCTGGATTCACCTGCCCGATCACCGCGTACAACTGGGCGAGGCCGACGAGCGCCTGCGCGAACGCCTCTGGCCGTTGCTGCTCGCCGGCGCCTTCGACCCGCCCTGGGTACGTGACCTGGCCCGCGAGGTCGGGGCCGAGGAAGGCGATGTGCGCCTGCTGCTGCGCAAGCTCGCCCGCCTGGGGCAACTGCACCAGGTGGTGAAAGACCTGTTCTACCCGGAGGCCACTATCCGCCAGCTCGCCGGCCACGCCCTGCACCTGCGCGGCGAAGCCGGCATCATCCGCGCCGCCGCCTTCCGCGACCGCATCGGTATCGGCCGCAAGCGCTGCATCCAGTTGCTGGAATACTTCGACCGCATCGGCTTCACCCGTCGCTTCGGTAACGAACGGCGTATCCGCGAGGATTCGGCGCTGGCTCAGGCCGAGCGCGCCGACTGACGATCCTGAGCCCGCTGCGGCATCGCCACGCTGGCATCTGTCGGGGCAATGATGGCAACATCCAGGCTCCCGATCCGCCGACGCGCTCCAGCGCCGGCTCCAGTCCAGGGAAGGCAATCACGCCCGGTGGCGTGGCCGGGCTTCAAACCCGGTGGGGGACGGCAGCCGTTCCTGGGTGGGTTCGACTCCCACTGCCTTCCGCCAACTCTCCCCTCTACAGCCCGCGTGGCTCTGGGCTTCCGGCTCTGCCTGGGAAGACGTTTTGGCGTAAGTGTCGAAAGACTTTCAGTGAGGTGTACCCTCGCCAGCCTGCATCCAGGAAGGGATGTCGTTCATGCCGTGGAGTACGCGCCACACATCGATGTGATCGTCTCGCTCGACGTAGAACACCAGGTAGGGGTAGCGCTTGAGGGGCCAGCAATGCAGCCCCGGCAAATCCAGCTCATGGACATAGCGGGATGAGCCACCGGCAGGGGGCCGGGCGATATGGGCGTATGCCTTTTCCAGGGCATCGACAAACCCCAGGGCAGCCTGTTCGGCGTCTTCGCTCAGGTAGTAATCGACAGCCGCTTCAACGTCCTGATTGGCGAGTACTCGCGGAATGACGGGCTTTGCCTTCATCCACGGGCCTTCCGTACCCGGGTGCGGAGCGATTCGAAGTAGTCACTGTCGGCAGGTGCCGCTGGCATCGACTCTGCGCCGGCGATCAGCAAGCCCCGCAGACGCTGACGGTCCTGATCCTTGCGAATCAGCTCGCGCACGTACTCGCTACTGGTGCCGTAACCACGCTGGCTGACCTGCTCATCGACGAAGCTCTTGAGTGTATCCGGCAGGGAAATGTTCATTGTGCTCATGGGGCCGGTCTCTCGGGAATGGCAAAATTTGCCAAAACATACTAGCACTCGTGATCCTCCCCGGTATCGAGCAGGTGACGAAAGCCCCTGATCGGACCCAACGTCAACACGTACAGCAGGTGATCCGGCGCGAGGTGTGCGTAGCGCATGGTCATGTTGAGCGAGGCGTGGCCGAGCACCCGTTGCAGCGTCAGGATGTTCCCGCCGTTCATCATGTAGGGACTCGCGAAGGTATGGCGCAGCATGTGTGTCTTCTGGCCCGACGGCAGGTTCACGCCTGATATTTTTACCGCGTAAGGGTAAATATTCGAAGTAGAGCGAAGGATGTCGAAATCACTTGCCGTCACTCGCCAATGCCCTGAATGGCCCTGCTGAACGCCCCGATCTCAGTGGTGTTAGCCAGAGATGACCAAAAACGGGTTCAAATCCCCTCACTGCTGCAATGGTGGCCACATTCTGGCGGTATGCACCAAAGCCAGAATCCACGCGCTGTCCCTGCCGATCTGGTAGGCCGGCCTGTAGCTTTCGTGTGGGATCAGCTCACGGGTGCCGGGAGTCTTTCCCGGCTTTCCCATTTCGAGGAAGTCGGCCAGCTTGGCTGCTGTGGCACTGAACAGCGAGTCCACGCGCACGGTTGCGGAGGGGGTGTCGATGGCGATGAAGTCCCAGATATCGAAACGGTCCTGCTCGGCCTCAGGTGTCCAGTAGATTTTCATTCGTGACCCGATGCCTGGGCCCGTCGGGCGGCGAAGGCGGCTTCGACATCATCGTTGGAACGGCCACGCCCCGCTTCCATCGAGGCACGTCCCGCCTCGACCTTCTGGCGCAGGTATTCGTCATAGTCCTGGGCCTGCCGCTGTTGGTGGATGAATTCGCGCATCATCCGGGACGCTGGGCAACCTCGGCAGCCGCCATGAAATCAGCGCGCAACTCGGGCTCAGACTTCATGGTGAATACGGCTTCTTTGGACATGGGCTGCCTCTCTGGGTGATGAAGACGTATATACCTCGTTCACTCTGTGCCATATCCCATACCAGCCGGAAGCCCTCAGCAGACCAGCGGAAGCACGCCAGAAACCGTCGAAATCAATGACCGGAACAGGAAGGCGAAAATCCTGCCTGCCACTGATATTGGTCTGCATAGAGTATTGATAAACAAGGCATTTTAAGGGGCGACTCCCACTGCCTTCCGCCACTTTCCTTCCTCCGCTACATCTGGCACCACTGCTCCTCGCAGGGAATGCCGTCGCCATCGCCATCCATCTTCATGCCCGGACAACTTCTCAGGAAAGCCTTGGCCTCCGCGCAGGAGGTCATCTGCGAGCAGTACTGGCGACCGTCGCAGCGTACGTTGGGCGTTGACTCGGCCTGGGGCGCTGGCTCTGGCGAGGTGTCGGCGGGCTGGGAGCTCGTGAGCGGGGTGGGGGACGAGCGGAAGAACCGGGACTGCCAATCGGGGTTGTCCATGTATTGCCAGGCGAGCACGGCCAGGGCGGCAAGGACGATCCATTTCTTCATGGGCGGTCACCGGAGTTGTGTTGCGTGACATTCTAGCGGGCCGCTCGATTGGCTTCCTGTCGCTTCACCTCATGGGGTTCCGGCGCTTCCCGACAGCCGTGGCGGCCACGGTCTGTCGAGGTCATGCGGCGTCATTGCCCCCACATCATCCGCTGCTGCTGTGCCGAGTAGTCGTCGTTCTGCAGTTGGATGCGGGTGGGCTGGCGTTCGAGGTTGTCTTCGCCGAAGGATTCGCGCACAGGCGATTCGATGGCGCTGAAGTGGTTGTAGCGCGGGGCGTCGGCGCAGCCGACGAGGGTGATGCAGGCGAAGGTGACCACGGAGAGCTTGAGCATGGGGGAGTCCTCCTGGGGGGAGCCTCGAGAGTCGGCTGGGAGGATTAACGGCGGATTAAGGGGGGCGCTTGCCACTGGCCGCCCCAGGAGGCTCTACGGCGAGTCGAACGCGCGGCCGACAGGGACGCTGTTACGCGCGTCTGCGAGCTCCTGTCTGAGAACTCCTGGGTATTTCGTCGGACGGCGCGAACCGCGCGGGCCGCAGCGAGTCTGATGGTTATCTCAACCCCCGCCCTGGAGGCGTCTTGGTCATGAAGAAATCCCTGGTTGTAGCAATAGCCTGTGCGTTTGCGCTCGGGGCGACAGCCTTGCTGCCTGCAGACCTGTCTCCAATCGGCTCCGTCTACGCCAAAGGGAATGGCGGTGGTGGCGGTAATGGTGGTGGCAACGGCGGCGGCAATGGCGGCGGTCACGGCGGTGGCCAGGGGGGGGGCCGGTCATGCGGGCGGCAAGTCCGACGGTAACTCGGGTGTCCACGGTGCGAAGAGCAACGGCAGGACCGATGGCGTAGAGCACGCCGGCAAGTCCACTCGCGACCACGGCCTGAGCGGTAACCACTACGGCAGCAGCAAGAACGACAGCAACGGGCATGGTTCGACGACTTCGTCCGTGGCCCATTCGAAGGATACCCGTGGCCTGTCCAAGGCAACGGCGATCTCCGACACCACGCCGGGTACTCACAATACCAAGGGCCTGGACAACGCTTCCGATAACTCCACGAAGAATGACCACGACGACGATTGAGTCGTCCTGCGGCCAGGGACGGCCGCTATCCCTCCTTCAGCGCACCGGAAAATCGAAATACCTCGACGGATAAGGCTCGGCCTTCAGCCGGTAATGCCACCATTCCGCGGCGTAGGGTTCGAAGCCGTGGCGCAGCATGGCCTGGCGCAGGGTTTCGCGGTTGCGGGTCTGCGTCGGTGTAATCAGTGCGGTGCCGTGTCGGGAGATGGGGCCGAAGAAGTCGAAGCGGCTGCCCATGTCCAATTCTTCCCCGGTCCTGGTGTCCACCAGCGTCAGGTCGACGGTGCTGCCGCGCGAGTGCGCTGAATGCTGGGCGATGTAGCCGTCGCGAAACAGGGTGCGCTTGTCCTGGTCCGGGTAGTAGCGGGCTTTCTGCTGAGTGTCCTGCGAGGTGGCGGCCCAGCGCCTGAAGGCTTCCACCGCGCGCTGCGGACGATAGCCGTCGAAGATCTTCAGGGACAGGCCGCTGAGCGCCAGGTCGTGTTCGACGTTTTCCAGGGCCCTGGCCGCAGGCTCGGTGAGGATGATGCGCGCGACAAGGTAGCCATCGATCGGTGCGCCGACGAAGTTGTCGTTGCCGGCGTAGCGCACGTCGTAGCGCGCGGATTTCAGGATCTGGTCGAGGTAGACGAAGCCGGGCTGGGCCGGTTGGTCGGCCTGCAGCGGCAGGCTGGCGAACAGGCACGTCAGGAGCGGCAGGCGCCAGCGTCGTGCCGCGCCTGCCTGGCTCATGGGCGCAGGGCCTGGACCCCGTCGTCATCGGGGTCGTAGTTGTCCAGGTACATGCGCTGGGCGAAGGCGTCCCGCGCGACCTGGCCTTGCAGGAGGCGGGCACGGGCGGTGGCCCAGTCGTCGGGCTTCAGGCGCACCATCCAGCCTTCGCCGTAGCAATCCTGGTTGATCAGCCCCGGTCGCCGCACTACGGCCTCGTTGCTGGCGAGGATGTGGCCGTCCAGCGGGCAGCGGGCGGACGAGGCGGCCTTGGCGAACTCGACCACGCCGAAGCTGCGGTCACGTTCGATGTGCCAGCCGTCGCGCTTGGGGGTGAAGGCGAAGATCTGTCCGTAGAGTGCGCAGCCATAGGCGGTGAGGCCGAGGGTGACGGCGCCGCCGGGTTCCTCGCGCAGCCAGAGGTTGTACTCGGGGGCGTAGAGGAGGTCGTCAGGAAACTCCAGGCCATGCAGCTTCATTTAAGCCTCTCGTAGGGTCTGCGCTTTGTCGATGCTGCGTCAGACGCCGCTTCGAAATGCTCATTTCCGTGGATTGTGAACTCCGCTTTCTCAGCGGCGTCTTCCTTGTCTCAACTTCGCTCGACGCCTCCGAAGTGGCTTAAAGGGTCAGCACCCGGTCGTATTCGAGGATCATCCGCGCCAGCTCGCCGCCGCTGGCGATTTCGTCGACTTCCTCGATCAGCCGGCTTTCGTCGATGGCCACGCCCGGTGCGCGGCACATCAGCAGGCGCGCGCCGGCTTCCTTGGCCTGCTGGATGAAATGGCTGATGGGCTCTCCCCCCTCGGCGGCGTAGAGGTGGTCGGCGATGTCCTGGAAGGCCAGGCGGGTGCCTTCGCCGCTGAGGAACAGGGTGACCTGGGCGTCCATGCAGGCCAGCAGGGTGGCGGTGTAGAAGGGCGCCGCGCAGCGCGCCGGGGTGCTCGGGCCGCTGCCGACGATGATCAGCACCCGCTGGCGGTCAGATGGGCTCAAGGGTTTTCTCCAGTTGTACCAGGGCGATACGCCGGCCCTGTGGGTCGTCGCGCTCGACGATGGCCTGCGGCCGGTAACCCAGCCGAGTGTAGAGCAGCAGCCCGGCAGCGTTGGCGTTGAAGCAGGACACTTTCATCACCCGTGCCTTGTACTGGTCGCGGGCGAGGTTCTCCATGACTTCGATCAGGTACTGCGCCACGCCGTGCCGGCGCGCCGAGGGCGCGACCATCATGTTGCCCAGCGCGCAGTATTCGCGCGGTTGCCACTGGTAGAAGTTGGCGAAGCCCGCCGCGCGCCCGTCCAGCAGGGCGAGGGTGCTGCCGCGGCGTTCGGCCATTGCGGCGGCGAGCTGGCCGACGGTCAGCGGCCAGCTCGCCTTGGGATAGCAGTAGAAGAGCTCGTCGCGATCCTGTGGAAAGCGCACCACCTCGTCGAGGTCGCCCGCGGCGGCGGGGCGGTGGGTGAGGACTGGATGTTCCACGTGGGCTCCCGGCTCAGTGCGGCGGATACTGGGCGATGACTTTCTGCACCGTCTCGCGGATCGCCGCTTCACGCTCGGCGGGCGTGGGCGGGCTGCTGCGCATGATCTGCTCGCCGCTGCCGCGCCAGACCAGCTTGCCGTCCTTGCCGTCGAACAGGTCGACCTGGATGGTGGCGACCTTGTAGGTGACGGTGCGGGTCTCGGCCATTGGCGGCGGGCCCCAGTAACCTCCCCAGTAGCCGTTCCAGTAGCCACCGCTGTAGGAGGTGACCTGGTCCTGGCGTTGGTCGACGATCAGGTAGGCGCGCACTCTCACGTCGCCGATATTGCCGCCCTGGGCCTGGCGCAGGCCGCGCTGGTCGAGCTGGTCGGCGACCGCCTGGCTGATGCGTTGTTCGGTGAGATCGCTCTTGATGCGCGGGTCGTCCGGGCGGTACTCGAACGACGGCTGCGCCCAGCTCCAGCTCTGGTAGCGGGAGAAGTCGCGGGTGGTGTCGTAATCGCGGCTGAGGCTGGTGGTTTCGCAGGCGGCCAGGCCCAGCATCAGGCCCAGAAGCAGTAATCGGCGGATCATGATGGAATTACTCCTGACAGAGCTCTCATCCAAGCGCAGAGTCCGCGCAAAGGCAAGCGGCAGAGCGGTCGCGCCGGGATGCCGGGGCGGGAGGCGGCTGTTCTCCTGCCGCGAACGATCAGCCCGGCGGGTAGCCGTCCAGGGCCTTGCGCGCGGCCTCGCGCAGGGCGTTCGCCTGCTCATGCTGGCCGTCGCCGTTCTCGTATTCGGCGCTGCCGCTCCACACCTGCTGGTGGCTGCGGGCGTCGAACAGGGCGATGCGCACCACGCTGACGGTGACCACATAGGTGCGGGTGACCGGATAGTAGCCGCCGCCGTACCAGGGGTCGCCCCAGCCGCCGTAGTAGCCGCCACCGTAGTAGTCGGTGGTCTGCCGGGTGCGCTGCTCGCTGGACAGTTGCGCGCTGACGACCAGGTCCGCCGGCGCATCGCTCCGTGCCGGGCGCAGGCCGCGCTGGTCGAGGGCTTCGCTGACGGCGTCCTGCAGCGGGCCGCCGAGGCCGGCGCCGCCGGCCCAGCTCCACGAGCGATAGTGTCCGTAGTCCAGCGGCGGCGCCGGGTAGCTGCCGGGGTCGAGGCCGGGATTGGCCGCCGACGCGGGCGCCGGTGGCATTGGCAGCGAGGTGGCGGTGTACGGGTTCTGGCTCTGGCAGGCGGCCAGGGCGGCGAACAGTGGCAGGATCGGCAGGTAACGCGGCATGACGGACTCCCGCACGCCCGGACCGGTTGGCGTGCGCAACGACAACTATGCACTCAATCCTGCGGTCGGCACAGCCAGTGCAGGTAGCGGCCCAGGCCGGCGAAGGCGGGATGTCGACGGTATTGCACCTCCATCTCCACCAGGTCCAGCGGCTCGGCCTTGTGCTGGAACTCCACTGGCATGTAGTCGTGGAACACCCGCACGCCGCTACGCGCCTCGATGCGCCAGTGCCCATTCATGGCGTCTTCCAGCACGCGCGGGTCGAGCGGTTCCTGCGGGGTGAGGCTCTGGCCTTCGCCGGCGAAGCGGTTCTTGCGCAGCTTGCGGAAATGCCCCTTGAGCAGGTTGCGGTAGATCAGCGCATCGCGGTTGTAGAAGGCCAGGGACAGCCAGCCGTCGGCGCGGGTCAACTGGTGCAGCACGGGTAGGATCGCCAGTGGTTCGGCCAGCCATTCCAGCACGGCGTGGCAGATCACCAGGTCGTAGGGTTCGTTGAGCTGGCCGAGCAGGTCCTGCCAGGGCGCCTCGATGAAGGTGGCGGGAAGGCCAGCCTCGGCGAAGCGCTGGCGTGCGCCTTCGAGCATCGGCGCGGCGGGTTCGGCGAGGGTGACGTCATGGCCGCGTCCGGCCAGCCACAGCGACATGTGGCCTAGGCCCGCGCCGATATCCAGCACGCGCAAGGGGCGGTCCGGCAGGGCTTCGGCAAGGTCGGCCTGCAGCACCGCGAGGCGGATCGCGCCCTTTGCGCCGCCGTAGATCTTCTCGGCGAAACGCGTGGCCAGTTCGTCGAAGTGGCGGTCGCCGGTCTTGGGAGGCTGGCTCACTTGGCGCCTCCTTCGATGAAGCGCCGCTCGCTGTCGGCCAGCTTGGCGCGCACCGCCTGATCCATGTCGATACCCAGCTCGGCGCACAGCAGCAGGAGGTAGAGCACGATGTCGCCGACTTCCTGTCCGGCGTGGGCGAGCTTTTCCGGCGGCAACTGACGGGATTCGTCCTCGCGCAGCCACTGGAAGATTTCCACCAGCTCGGCCATCTCCACGCTGGCGGCCATCGCCAGGTTCTTCGGGCTGTGGAAGCGGCTCCAGTCGTTGTGGTCGCGGATGGCGTGCAGGCGCGCGGTGAGTTCTTCGAGGTTCATGCAGATGGGGCTCCAACGTGAGCCCCATAGCTTCAGGCTTCGGGCGGACGCCTTCAAGCGTCGAGCGGGCTCCAACTGCCGGCCATGTGCGGCAGGTCGTCCTTGCCGCGCAGGCTGAACTGCCCGGCCGGCGCCGGTTCGCTGGCCAGCAGGCTGACCGAGGAGGGCAGCAGCACCGGCTTCTGGAAGCGCACCTCGACCCGATAGCCGGCCATCGGCAACTGCTCGCCCAGCGCCGCCAGGCTGCGCGCCTTGTTCCACAGGCCGTGGGCGATGGCGCGGGGGAAGCCGAACAGCCTGGCGCTGGCGGCGGACAGGTGGATCGGGTTGTAGTCGCCGGCGACGCGGGCATAGCGGCGGCCGATGTCCGCCGGGCAACTCCAGGCGTCGATCTGCTCCAGCGGCAGTTCGGCGTTCTCGGTACGGGCCGGCGGCGTGCCGTCCAGGCGCATGCCACGGAACAGGATGCGGCTGTCGCCTTCCCAGAGCAGGCCGAGCTGGTCGTGCAGCTGGGTGATGATGCTGAAGGTCACGCCTTTTTCGTGGGGCTGCAGGTTGTCCACCCGCACGCTGACGTTGAACGGACCGAGCCCGCCCAGTGGGCGCAATACGCTGATACGGTTTTCCAGGTGCACCAGGCCCAGCAGCGGGAAGGGGAAGCGCGCGTCGGTGAGCAGCCCCATCTGCAGGCCGAAGGCCAGGATGTGCGGGTAGGTGGGCGGCAGCAGGTGGTTGTCGGCGAAGCCGCAGACCTTGCGATAGCGCTCCAGGTGCTTCGGATCGACCGTGACCGGGCAACGCAGGCCGCGGGTCGGCAGGCTGCGGCCACGCACGCCGCGGCGCACGGCAGCGCGGACGAACAGGCCGGTGAGGGCGGGGGGGGCGGACAGGTCGAGCCAATCGCGGGACATCGGGTATCTCCTGACGAGTATTCAATCAGCTTAGCCGCCGCTCACCGGCGGGCATTGGCCGTGGTTTCGCGGCGTGCGGCAGGCAAGTCAATCTGACCGTCCGATTGCTCGGAGATTTCGTTCAAGTGCCGTTCTGATTCTCTTGAGGGGCGACAGGAAAGCTGCCTAAGATGGGCCCGCCTCATGGATAACTAGAAAAAACACCATGCGTGATCTGACCGACGATGTGGCGCTGATGCGCCCGGTGATCGACGCCCTGCGCGCCAGCGGCACCGACCCCGACCGCGTCCTGGCGCGCGTCGGCCTGCCCGCTGGCAGCCTGCCCGCCGGACGTTTCCCCCACAGCGCCCAGAACCTGTTCTGGAAAGCCGCCGCCGAAGAGTGCGGCCAGGAGCACGTCGGCCTCTACCTGGCCGGCCACCTGCCGGCGTTCCACGGTTTGCTGCTGGAGTACCTGTTCCTCTCCAGCGCCACCTTCGGCGAGGGCCTGCGCCATGCCCTGCGCTATGTGCGCCTGCTCTCCGACACCCTCAATGCCCGCCTGGAAATCGAGGGCGAGCGCGCCGTGCTGCTGCTCGGCCATACGGCCGGGACCAACCGGCACTTCCCGGAAATGCTCGCAGGCGCGGTGGTCCGTCTGTTCCACGCCCTCACCGAGGGCGATTTCAATCCCCATGAAGTGCAACTGATGCACGAAGAAGGCGCGCCCGCCGAGCGCTACCGTGAGGTCTACGGTTGCCCGGCCGTGCTGGGCGCCGAGCGCTACGCCCTGGTGTTCGACGCCGCGGTGCTGGACAAGCCTTCGCGCCACGCCGCGCCCGAGCTGCTGCGCATGCACGAGTCGCTGGCGCGCCGGCAACTGGCGGAGGTCGAGCGCCTGGACCTGGTGCGCAAGGTGCGCGAACTGATCGGCGTGCTGCTGGTGGACGGCGGTGCGACGCTGGAGCAGGTCGCCGCCCGCCTGGACATGCCGGCCCGCCGCCTGCGCGAGCGCCTGGCGATGGCCGGGGTGCGCTTCAACGATCTGGTCACCGACTATCGCTGCCGCCTGGCCAAGGAGCTGCTGCTCAAGACCGACGAGCGCATCGAGGTGATCGTCGAACGCACCGGTTTCTCCGAGCCGAGCACCTTCTACCGCGCCTTCAAGCGCTGGGTCGGCGAGACCCCGGTGGAGTTTCGCCGCCGTGGCCGTCCGCAGACGCCGGCGGAGTGATCGAATACCTTCGAGTGGACTGCTGAGTAGGCTTTGCGCGCCTTTCCCAGTCCAAGGAGTTCTCGATGCGAAGCCGAATCCGTCACGCCCTGCTGTGCAGTGTCGTTCTGTTGGGCAGCCAACAGGCGCTGGCCGGTGAAATGGGCGAAACGGCCTTTTCCCGCCTGGACCGCGATGCCAATGGCTATATCGAGGCCAGTGACATGGCGGCGATGCGCGAACGCATGTTCCATCGGCTGGACCGTGACCAGAGCGGTTTCCTCAGCCGCGAGGAACTGACCCCGCCGAGCCAGAGCAGCCACCCGGCGCCGAATGCCGTGGTCTGGCCGGACAAGGATGGCGACGGCAAGGTCAGCATCACGGAGTTCCTGGCCCAGGAACCGGCGCTGATCCTGCGCGGCGATCGCGATGGCGATCACCGGTTGAGCGCGCAGGAGTTCCAGCAGTTGATTGCGGCGCATGGACGGTGAGTGCGGTGGCGGAATAGTCCCGGGCTGAGTTCGACTGCGGAAGGCGATGCTTGCGTAGGAGCGGAGCTTCTCCGCGAAATCCCGGCGAAGCCGGGGCAGTCGTTGTGGCCGGCCTTGCGGCGGGATCGCGGATAACTCCGCTCCTGCAACAGCCGATTCACCCCGAGACGGTTTGAGAGGTGAATCGGCGTACAACCGCGAACGGTTGTACGCCCTACGCGGTCAGGCGCCCAGCAGGCTCTGCCCGCACACCCGCAGCACCTGCCCGCTCACCGCGCCCGAGCCCGGCTGGGCGAACCAGGCCACGGCTTCGGCGACATCCTGCGGCAGGCCGCCCTGGCCCATCGAATTCATGCGCCGGCCGGCTTCGCGGATGGTCAGCGGAATGGCAGCGGTCATCTGGGTCTCGATGAACCCCGGCGCCACCGCGTTGATGCTGATGCCCTTCTTGCCCAGCGCCGGCGCCCAGGCCTGCGCCAGGCCGATCAGGCCGGCCTTGCTCACCGCATAGTTGGTCTGGCCCATGTTGCCGGCGATGCCGCTAATGGAGGCGAGCAGCACCACGCGGCCGTCGTCGTGCAGCTTGCCGGCATCCAGCAGGGCCTGGGTCAGCACCTGCGGGGCCTTGAGGTTCACGTCGATCACCGAGTTCCAGAACGCCTCGCTCATCTTGGCGACGGTCTTGTCGCGGGTGATGCCGGCGTTGTGCACCACGATGTCCACGCCGTCGGGCAGCGTCTCCACCAGTTGCGCGCCGGCGTCGGCGGCGCAGATGTCCAGCGCCACGCCTCGGCCGCCCAGGCGCGCGGCCAGCGCATCGAGGGCATCCTTGGCCGGCGGTACGTCCAGCAGCACCACGTCGGCGCCGTCGCGGGCGAGGGTTTCGGCAATCGCCGCGCCGATGCCACGGGCGGCGCCGGTCACCAGCGCGCGCTTGCCCACCAGCGGGCGGCTCCAGTCCTGCACCTGCTGGCCGTAGGCGGACAGGCGCACCACCTGCCCGGACACATAGGCGCTCTTGGGCGAGAGGAAGAAGCGCAGCGCACCTTCGAGCTGGTCCTCGGCGCTCTTGCCGACGTACACCAGTTGCACGTTGCCACCGCGGCGGATTTCCTTGCCCAGGGAGCGGCTGAAGCCTTCCAGGCTGCGCTGCACGCTGGCGGCGATGGGGTCTTTCAGCGATTCCGGCGCGCGGCCGAGGATCACCACGTGAGGGCACTTGTCCAGGCCCTTGAGCGCGCCCTGGAAGAAGGTGCGCAGCTCGATCGTCTGCTCGAAGCGGGTCAGGCCGCTGGCGTCGAAGACGATGGCCTTGAGCTTGGGGCCATGCTCGGCGGTCCAGCGCGACAGGCCGTACTGGCCTTCGGCGAAGGCGAACAGCGCGTCGGTCAGGCGTTCGGCGAACGGCAGCAGCGCCTCGTTCAGGTTGCCCACGCCGCCCAGCAGCAGCGCTCCGTCCACCGGCCGCGTGCGCCCGGCGCTCCAGCGCTCCAGACGGACCGGCGCGGGCAGGCCGAGGGCGCCGACCAGGCGGCGGCCGACGTTGGAGTTGGCGAAGGCAATGTAGCGATCGGTCATGGAACGGGCTCCTGCACGGATTCTCGAAGTGGGATCACTTTACGCAGCCGCCGGATCGGCGCAATTGACCGCGCTGACCTGTGCGACGGCGGGGCGGCCAATGCGGCACAAGCGGCTAAGGTTAGCCTTGAGCGCACTTCAACGCTCATTTCAGGAGCCCTGCATGACCCAATTGCGCCGGGTCGCCATCGTCGGCGGCAACCGTATTCCCTTCGCCCGCTCCAACACCGTGTATTCCACGGCGAGCAACCAGGAGATGCTGACCTGTGCGCTGGACGGCCTGATCGAGCGCTACAAGCTGCACGGCGAGCGCCTGGGTGAGGTGGTCGCCGGCGCGGTGCTCAAGCATTCGCGCGACTTCAACCTGACCCGCGAATGCGTGCTCGGCACCCGCCTGGCGCCGGAAACCCCGGCCTACGACATCCAGCAGGCCTGCGGCACCGGCCTGGAAGCGGCCATTCTCGTCGCCAACAAGATCGCCCTGGGGCAGATCGAGTGCGGCATCGCCGGCGGCGTGGACACCACCTCCGACGCGCCCATCGGCGTCAACGAAGGGCTGCGCAGGATTTTGCTGGAGGCCAATCGCGGCAAGTCCAACGGCGAGAAGATCAAGAGCCTGCTGAAGATTCGCCCGCGTCACTTGATGCCGCACATCCCGAGGAACGGCGAGCCGCGCACCGGGCTGTCGATGGGCGAGCACTGCGAGCAGATGGCGCAGACCTGGGCCATCCCGCGCGACGAGCAGGACAAGCTGGCTTTCGAGAGCCACCACAAGCTGGCCGCCGCCTACGACGAGGGCTGGCAGAACGACCTGATGACGCCGTTCCGCGGCCTGGTGCGCGACCAGAACCTGCGCCCGGACATCAACCTGGAGAAGATCGGTACCCTCAAGCCGGTATTCGAACGCGGCTCGCGCGGCACGCTGACGGCGGCCAACTCCACGCCGCTGACCGATGGCGCCTCCGTGGTACTGCTGGCCAGCGAGGAGTGGGCCAAGGAACGCGGCCTGCCGATCCTGGCGTACTTCAAGGATGGCGAAGCGGCGGCGGTGGATTTCGTCGGCGGCCACGAGGGCCTGCTGATGGCGCCGGTCTACGCAGTGCCGCGCCTGCTGGCGCGTAACGGCCTGAGCCTGCAGGACTTCGATTTCTATGAGATTCACGAAGCCTTCGCCGCCCAGGTGCTGTGCACCCTCAAGGCCTGGGAGGACGCGGAGTACTGCAAGGAGCGCCTGGGACTGGATGCGCCGCTGGGCTCCATCGACCGCAGCAAGCTCAATGTGAAGGGCAGCTCGCTGGCCGCCGGTCACCCGTTCGCGGCCACGGGCGGGCGCATCATCGCCAACCTGGCCAAGCTGCTGGATGGCGCCGGCAAGGGACGCGGATTGATCTCGATTTGCGCGGCGGGCGGCCAAGGTGTGACCGCGATCGTAGAAAAGTAATCCAATACACCGGGGCGGCCCTGGTCGCCCCCACGATGTAGCAACTCCGTGACTTCAGGCGGTGCCGCGCAAGCGGCGCCGCCTTTTTTTATCTGCAGATTGCAGAACCTGTAGGAGCGAGCTTGCTCGCGAACCGCCCTGGCTTTGGAGCCGACCGGTGTTCGCGAGCAAGCTCGCTCCTACAACAAACCGGCAAGCGCGGGATTTATCCGCTCCTACGAAAACTCCGTGCGCAAGAAGTCCGCAACGTAGGGCGGATAACCTGGAACAGGTTATCCGCCGACCCTGGAACGGCCAATAACGCTGGCGCGTTATGCGTCCTGCGAAGAGGCGGCGGCTCAACCGTCCTGCAGCATCGCCGGATGCACGCGCGCGGAGAACGGCGTGGACAGCACCAGCGAGGTCCTGCTGGTGCCGAATTGCGCCAGGCGGTCGATCAGCTCTTCCAGCTCGCGGGTGCAGCTCACCGCGACCTTGAGCATCACGCAGGCCTCGCCGGTGATGCGGTAGCAATCGATGATCTGCGGGATTTCCAGCAGCGGGTCGAGCATGGTCTTGCTGCGATGGTCGTTCAGGCGCATCTCGATCAGGCACTGGATCGAGCGGCCCATCTTCGACAGGTCTACGCTGGCGTGGTAGCCAGTGATCACCCCGTCCGCCTCCAGGCGCGCCACGCGGTCGGCCACCGCCGGTGGCGAGAGGTTGATGCGCCGGGCCAGTTCGGCAAAGGACATCCGGCCATCTTCCAGCAGGGCGGCGAGCAGGGCGCGGTCGTATTTGTCCATCGGGGTAACCTCGGCTTTGGGGCGATATTCGATTCAACGGAAAGTCGCCTGAAAATCCATCGAATGAAAAGTGTTATGCCTGCTTTGGCGTTGTCTGTGCCTTATCCAGCGCTATCGGCCCCCATAAAATGAAGCGCTCCGCCTGCCTTGTCGAGCCTTTCCCATGACCACGATGCCCATGCCCAGAGCCCGCGTCTCCCTGACCCTGATCGCCGCATTCTTCGCCCTGTATTTCATCTGGGGCTCGACCTACCTGGTGATCCGCATCGGCGTCGAGTCCTGGCCGCCGATGTTGATGGCGGGCTGCCGCTTCATCATCGCCGGGACAATCCTGTTCGCCTGGATGCTCTGGCGCGGCGCACCGTTGCCCAGTTTCAGGCAGTGGCTGTCGGCGGGTGCCATCGGCATCCTCCTGCTCAGTTGCGGCAACGGCGGGGTGACGGTCGCCGAGCACTGGGGCGTGGCCTCGGGCGTGGCGGCGCTGGCGGTGGCCACGGTGCCGCTGTTCACCCTGGTGTTCGGGCGCTTCTTCGGCAACAAGACCAATGCGCTGGAGTGGGCAGGCATCGCCCTGGGGCTGTTCGGCATCGTCCTGCTCAACCTCGGCTCCAACCTGCAGGGCAGTCCGGCGGGCGCGGCGCTGATCATCTTCGCGGCGGCCACCTGGGCCTTCGGTTCGGTGTGGAGCCGGCGCCTGTCGCTGCCGGCCGGTCCGATGGCCAGTGCGGTGGAAATGCTGGTGGGCGGTGGGGTGCTGCTGCTGGGCAGTCTCCTCAGTGGCGAGCGCATGACCCAGATGCCGACGGCGGCCGGCTGGGGCGCGCTGGCGTACCTGGTGGTGTTCGGCTCGATCATCGCCTTCAGCGCCTACATGTACCTGCTGGCCAACGTGCGGCCGGCGGCGGCCACCAGCTACGCCTACGTCAACCCGGCGGTGGCGGTGATGCTTGGCGTGATGTTCGCCGGCGAGCACATCGGCCTGGCGGAGTCCCTGGCGATGGCGGTGATCATCAGCGCCGTGGTGCTGATCGGCCTGCCGCAGTGGCGGCGCCAGGGCGCGGCATGAGCTAGGCCAGAAAGGTTATTTCGCGCGTTTCGCCAAGGTATGAAACGGTTTCCGCAGGGAGGTCGTTTTCCTTTCTCAAGTACACCCACGCGCCAGTCGTCCAGGTGCTGACCGACAACGAGTGGGGGACAAGCCGTTCTGAGGGGGCCTGTGTAGGCGCGAGCTTGCTCGCGAACCGCAAAACGCTGGTGCCATGCCAGAATCCGTTCGCGAGCAAGCTCGCTCCTGCAGGAGTCCCCCGCGTCATTTATTTCCCGCCATCCCCCTGACTTGCGGCAACGAAGCCGCACCCCAGACCGCATTCGTCGCCATTCTGGGTCGCAGCCGCAGGCTCACTGTCCTACGCTTTGGCAGTTCCGCTTCATTATGAGACTGCCTACATGCAAGAAAGGATTCCCGACGAGTCCAACCTCGCCGAGCTGACGGTTCGCGGCCTGATCCTCGGCGCGCTGATCACCGTGGTGTTCACTGCCTCCAACGTGTACCTCGGCCTCAAGGTCGGTCTGACCTTCGCTTCGTCGATCCCCGCGGCGGTCATCTCGATGGCCGTGCTGCGCTACTTCTCCGGCTCCAACATCCTCGAGAACAACATGGTGCAGACCCAGGCCTCGGCGGCCGGCACCCTGTCCTCGATCATCTTCATCCTGCCCGGCCTGCTGATGATCGGCTACTGGAGCGGCTTCCCGTTCTGGCAGACCGCGGCGATCTGTTCCATCGGCGGCATCCTCGGCGTGCTCTACACCATTCCGCTGCGGCGGGTGATGGTGGTGCAGAGCAACCTGCCGTACCCCGAAGGCGTGGCGGCGGCGGAGATCCTGCGGGTCGGCAGCCATGACGAGGAACAGGAAAAGGCCGGCAAGTCCGCGAAGTCCGGCGGCCCGGGGCTGCGCGATATCCTCGCCGGCGGCTTGATCGCGGCGGCTTTCAGCCTGCTCAGCAGCGGTTTCAAGGTGCTCGCCGAGGGCTTCAGTTTCTGGCTCAGCGCCGGGCAAGCGGCCTTCCGCCTGTCCACCGGGTTCTCCCTGGCGCTGGTCGGCGCCGGCTACCTGATGGGCATCACCGCCGGCATCGCCATTCTCATCGGCGTGGTGATCGCCTGGGGCGTGGCGGTGCCGCTGCTCTCGGTGAACAGTGTGCTGGCCGCCGGGCAGAGCCTGCCGGAGCTGGCCACCAAGCTGTGGAGCAGCCAGGTGCGCTTCCTCGGCGCCGGCACCATCGGCATTGCCGCGCTGTGGACCCTGGCCACCCTGTTCAAGCCGATGGTGCAGGGCGTCTGGTCGTCGCTCAGCGCCGTGCGCGGTCGCGGCGAAGTGAGTGACCTGCGTACCGAACAGGACCTCTCGGCCAAGTGGATCGTGACCATCGCCGCCGTCCTGCTGGTGGCGCTGTTCGGAGTGTTCGCCGCCTTCCTCGGCGAGGCCGCGCCGGACCTGCGCGGGTTCGCCTTCTGGGGCCTGGTGGCGGTCTGCGTGATCTTCGCCTTCTTCTTCGGCTTCCTGATCGCCGCCGCCTGCGGCTACATGGCCGGCCTGGTGGGATCTTCCAGCAGCCCGATCTCCGGCATCGGCATCATCGCGGTGATCCTGGTGTCGCTGCTGATCCTCGGCGTCGGTTCCCTGGAGGACGGCTTCCTGGCGTTGGAAGGCGGCAAGCTCGCCATTGCCCTGGCGCTATTCACCACCTCGGTAGTGATCGCCATCGCGGCGATCTCCAATGACAACCTGCAGGACCTGAAGACCGGCTACCTGGTCGGCGCGACCCCGTGGCGGCAGCAGGTGGCGCTGATCGTCGGCTGCCTGGTGGGTGCCCTGGTGATCCCGCCGGTGCTGGAACTGCTGTTCAACGCCTACGGCTTCACCGGCGCCCTGCCGCGCGAGGGCATGGACCCGAACGCCGCGCTGGCCGCGCCGCAGGCGACGCTGATGACGGCGATTGCCAGCGGGATTTTCCACAACGCGCTGAACTGGAACATGATCCTCATCGGCGTGGCGCTGGGCATCGCGCTGATCCTGGTGGACGTGCTGCTGCGCCGTACCGGCAAGGCCAGCCTGCCGGTGCTGGCGGTGGGCTTGGGCATCTACCTGCCGCCGACCATCGGCATGACCCTGGTGGTCGGTGCGGTGCTGGCCTGGCTGCTGGAGTCGGCACTGAAGAAGCGCGCCCTGGCGGCCGGCATCAACGAGGAGAAATTCTCCGACGAACCCAGGCGCCGTGGCGTGCTGCTGGCGTCCGGCCTGATCGTCGGCGAGAGCCTGATGGGCATCTTCCTCGCCGGGGTGATCGGCACCACCGGCAAGGATGCGCCCCTGGCGCTGGTCGACGCCGGCTTCGAGGACACCGCGCAATGGCTGGGCCTGGTGGTGTTCGTGGCGATTTGCGTACTGTTCTACCGCAAGGTGCTCACCGGCACGCGCGGCTGATCCTGAGCGGTGATGCGAGGCGCCTGCGGGCGCCTTTCGCATTTGGGTTTTTCGTAGGAGCGAGCTTGCTCGCGAACGGATTCACTGGCCGCTCCGATGCTGGGCGGTTCGCGAGCAAGCTCGTTCCTGCTCAGGACATGCGCGGGCCTGAATTCAGCGCACCAGATGCAGGAACTGCAGGTGCCGTTCGTACTGATCGAGCATGTCGTTGATGATCTGCTCCTTGCTGTAGCCCATCAGGTCGTAGTCCTGGCTGCCCTCGGAGAGATGCACCTCGGCGCGGAAGTAGCGGCGGTTCTTCAGATGCAGGCCGCCCATGCCGGCGCGGGCGAAGGACGGGGTGAAGTAGCCGCGCATCGACACCTGGTAGAGGAACGGATGCTGCGCGCCGTGGCCGATCTCCAGGCCGATTTCCAGGTTGCCCAGGTCCAGGTCGGAATCGACCTGCAGGCCCTTCTCGCGGAACACTTCGGAAACCTCGGCGATCGCCGGGCTGACCACGTCGACCATGTAGCGGTATACCTCGTCGCGGGTGGGGAAATGCACCGCCTGGGAGATGCGCCGCTTCCAGCCGCCGGGCTTGGCCGAAGGCGGCGGCGCCAGGGAATGGGTGCGCGCGCGTTGGCGCTGGGATTCCAGGTAGAAGGCCTTGTGCAGCCCCCACATCATCAGCAGCAGGATCAGCGAGAACGGCAGCGAGGTCAGCACCACGGCTGACTTCAACGCATCGATGCTGCCGGCGAACAGCAAACCGCCGGTGACCAGTGCGGTGGCCACGCCCCAGAACACCCGCAGCCACTTCGGGCCGTCGTCGTCGGCGCTGCCGCCGTGGGCGGAGAGGGTGGAGAGCACCACGGTACCGGAGTCGGCCGAGGTGACGAAGAACACGAAGCTGACCAGCACCGTTACCGCGATCACCACGCGGCTGCCGGGGTAGTTCTGCAGCAGTTGGTAGAGCGCCATCGACGGTTCCTCGATGGCCGCGCGGCCCAGTTCGCTGAAACCGTGGTTGAGCACCTGGTCCAGGGCGCTGTTGCCGAAGATCGACATCCACGCCAGGGTGAAACCGAGCGGGATGAACAGCACGCCGAAGACGAACTCGCGGATCGTCCGCCCGCGCGAAATGCGTGCGATGAACAGGCCGACGAAGGGCGCCCAGGCGATCCACCAGGCCCAGTAGAACACCGTCCAGCCACCCAGCCAGTCGCTGCCGTCCTTGCCGTAGGCGTAGAGGTCGAAGCTCTTGGTCGGCAGGCTGCCCAGATAGTCACCGATGTTCTGCACCAGGGTATTGAGCAGGTGTTGCGTGGGGCCGGCGAACAGCACGAAGAGCAGCAGCGCGCAGGCCAGCAGCATGTTGATGTCCGACAGCAGGCGGATGCCCTTGTCGACGCCGGAGATGGCCACCAGGATCGCCGCGCCCATCATCAGCGCGATCAGGGTCATCTGCACCGGATGGCTGTGGGCGACGCCGAACAGGAAATCGAGGCCGGCGTTGAGCTGCAGTACGCCGAAGCCCATGTCCGCGCCCAGGCCGAACACCGTGGCGATGATGCCGAAGCAGTCCACTGCGTAGCCGATGGGGCTATTGATGCGCTTGCCGATCAACGGGTAGAGCGCCGAGCGCAGCGCCAGCGGCAGGTTGTGCCGGTAGGCGAAGTACGCCAGCGCCATCGCCACCAGGGCGAACACGCCCCAGCCGTGCAGGCCCCAGTGCAGGAACAGCAGCTGCATGGCCTGACGCGCCGCTTCCGGGGTTCCGGCTTCGCCCTGCGGCGGCTGGGCCAGGTGGGTCAGCGGCTCGGACACACAGAAGAAGAACAGGGTAATGCTGATGCCGGCGGCGAACAGCATGCCGGCCCAGGACAGGTAGCTGAATTCCGGCTCGTCGTGGTCGGCACCGAGCTTGATCTTTCCGTAGCCGGAAAGCGCGGTGACCACCACGAAGATCAGGTACAGCGTCATCGCCAGCAGGTAGTACCAGCCGACGCTCCCTGCGGCCCAGGTCTGGGCGGCGAGCAGCCATTCACCGGCCGGTTGCGGCAGGCCGATGACGACGAGGGCGAAGATCAGGATCAGCGCCGCCGCACCGTAGAAGACCGGTGGGTTCATGCGCATGGAGGGACAGGGTGTTACGGGCGGGGTGGGGGATTGTGCAGCGGACAAAACGGGCGGGGTTCCTCGTGTTTTTCCTTGAACAAGCATTCAATGAAAACACGGGATGGCCTTGCAAGGCCAATCGGCGGGACCGATGGTCCCGCCGCCGGCCCTGTACGAGGGCCGAGCGGAGCGGGTACTGCTTTACTTGCGGCGGTTCTTTTTCGCCTCACGGATCTCACGGCGTTCCGGGTCGACCTTCGCGGGCGCGGTCAGGAAAGCGGTGGCGGCGAAGAAGTTAGCAAGAGCGGCAAAGCTGGTCACGATAGTCTCCAATGGCGCCGGGGAAAATGGGTCCCGACCGCCTGATAGCCATTTTCCCTGAAGATTGTGACGAAAAGAAGTGAATGGTCTTGATGAGGGGTATTGATCTGGTCGATGGGACTGCTTTTTTCGATATTTGCGGGTAATCGACCTTATTTTGACTCTTTGCTCAGGATTCCCTCCTGCCGACCTGCAACTCGGCAAAGCCTTTCACTGCGACCGTTCGTCGCGAAAGGTGAAACGGTTCAGCGCCATTCGTGGCTTTGCCACGATTACCGGCTGTCAGGCCGGTGAAACAGTTCTCCGCATAGCACAGTTACCGGGATAGAGCGGGTTCCAGTCCGGAAACTTGAACGGATGTGCAATTTTTCGTGAAAAACATGTGAAACGGCTATGGCGATTGACTTGCCGATTCCGTTAGTCTCCCCGGCAGGACAAAAAAACACCAACAGGGAGCATCTCGAGATGGACTTCAAACGCATTGCCATTGCCACTGCACTCTTCGCTTCGCTGGCCGGTTGCCAGACCATGACCACCAACCAGGCCATCGTTCCGCTGCAAGCCGCTACCGCCCAGATGATCGGCCTGGCTTCCTCCGACGAGCTGGTTGTCAGCGACGTCAAAGCCGGTCAGCCGGACGCTCTGGGTGGCCAGGAACTCTCCTACGTCGCCACCACCACCAAAGGCCGCGTGTTCAACTGCACCTCGCGCATGATGCCGGGCCTGCTGACCGATCCGGCCAAGCTGACCAACCCGTCGTGCACCCCGGTGGTCGCTCACTCGAACACCGCTACCAAGTAACACCCCAGTTGCATGCAGTCGCCCCTGCGCGGCCCTTCGGGTCGCGCTGGCGACTACAGCGCGGCGGCTCAGCCGCGCTCGTGCTCCAGGCGTTGCAATAGCGCACGCAGCTGCGCTTCGACGCCGGGCTGGCGCAGCAGACGCCCCAGCGCCTCTTCGCTTATCTGCGTTTTCCCGCCAGTTCCGGCCACGCCGCCTGATCCTGCTACGCCGCCTGACCCCGCCACGCCGCCTGAAAAGTTCAGGTGCTCCGGGCGTATCTCCTCGTCCGGGCTGACCAGCAGGGCGAAGTGGATGACGTTCTCCAGCTCGCGGATGTTGCCCGGCCACGGGTAGCTTTCCAGCACCCGCTGGGTGTCGCCGGCGATCTGCGGCACCGGTAGTTCCAGGCGCTGCGCGTGCACGCCGAGGAAGTATTCGGCCAGCGGTTGGATGTCCCCGATACGCTCGCGCAGCGGCGGCAGGGTCAGGTTGCCGTCGTGCAGGTACTGCTTGAGGCCTTCGAGGAACTTCCCCGCCTTCACCGCCTGCCCCAGGTCGACGCTGGTGGCGGCGACCAGGCGCACGTCCACCGGCACCGGCTCGCGCGCGCCGACGCGCAGCACTTCGCGCTCCTGCAGCACGCGCAGCAGTTTCTGCTGCAGCGACAGCGGCAGGTCGGCGATTTCGTCCAGGTACAGGGTTCCGCCGTTGGCCGAGCCGAACCAGCCGGCGCGGCTGCTCACCGGGCCATTGTGCGCGCCGGGGGCGTAGCCGAAGAGTTCGGCCTCGGCATAGTTGCGGCTCAGGGCGCCGCAGCTCACCGCGACGAACAGGCCGGGCCGTTCGCTGGCGCGGTGGATGTGGCGGGCCAGCAGCTCCTTGCCGGTACCGGTTTCGCCGTGGATCAGCACCGGTTGCGGCAACGGTGCCAGGCGTTCCACTTCATCGCGCACCTGGTGCGAACGCGGGTCGAAGAACACCAGCGCCTTGGCGCGGATGCTCAGCGGGCTCTTGTCGGCGTCGGGGAAGGTCAGCAGTGGCGCCGGCGTGTGCGGGGCGTTCATGGGGGTTCTCCTTCTACTTCTGCGCCAGGGCGCGTCCAGCGTCCGCGGGACGTCACGAATGGCGCGAGCCCGCATGCGCCCTGTCCGTGCCGCCCCCGGCGGTCCTGGACGGATTCCAAGAAAAACGCCGGTGGAACCTGCCCACCGGCGTCGAAGCGGGGGCGCGATCAGACGCGCGCCAGCCTGGGAGTCGTTGTGCCCGGCGGCTTGCCGGGCGGCGGATCAGAAGGCCGGCACCACGGCGCCGTTGTACTTCTTCTCGATGAAGGCCTTGACTTCCGGACTGGTCAGGGCGGCGGAGAGTTTCTTCAGGGCATCGCTGTCCTTGTTCTCCGGACGCGCCACCAGGTAGTTCACGTAGGGCGAGTTGCGGTCTTCGAGGATCAGCGCGTCCTTCACCGGGTTGAGCTTGGCTTCCAGGGCGTAGTTGGTGTTGATCAGGTCCAGGTCGACCTGGTCCAGCACGCGCGGCAGCAGGGCCGATTCCAGTTCCTTGAACTTCAGGTGCTTGGGGTTCTCGGCGATGTCTTTCGGGGTGGCCAGGGCGTTGCTCGGATCCTTCAGCTTGATCACGCCGGCCTTCTGCAGCAGGAGCAGGGCACGGCCGCTGTTGCTGCCTTCGTTGGGGATGGCGACGGTGGCGCCGTCCGGCAGTTCGGCCAGGGATTTGTACTTCTTCGAGTAGCCGCCGAAGGGCTCGACGTGCACCCCGGTCACGGTGACCAGGTGGGTGCCCTTGCCGGCATTGAAGTTGTCCAGGTACGGCTTGGTCTGGAAGTAGTTGGCGTCCAGGCGTTTCTCGGCGACCTGCACGTTGGGCTGCACGTAGTCGGTGAAAACCTTGATCTCCAGGTCCACGCCTTCCTTGGCCAGGGTCGGCTTGATCAGTTCGAGGATCTCGGCGTGGGGAACCGGGGTGGCGGCGACGATCAGCTTTTCATTGGCGAAGGCCGAGGTGGTGAAGGCAGCGGCGAGGGCGCTCAGAAGCAGCAGCTTTTTCATTGCGATGTCCTTGTGGGGCAGGTGACCGCGGGCATCCGGGCCGACCGGGATGGGGCCTTCGAACGGGCGCTGGAGTCATGTTCCGCCGCTTCAGTGGCGGTGGTCGATGCAGACGTTAGCGATCTTTTTTATTCCAATAAAATACTAATTTTTCATTTTGATATTCTAATTTGTTTATTTGAGCGGCCTATGACGAGCCGTATGAGACATGCTGTCGCGCGACACCCCGCCGCGCGGCAACCCACCACGGCGGCCTCGGGGCGCGTCGGGCGTAACATCGAATCAATTTCTTGAGCGGCGTCAATGCAGATGGTGGTCCATTCTGATTGGGCGGCGAAAAGAAGCCGAACCGACAGCAGATCGGTGGCTCGAAACTGAGTCATTAGAAAAGACAGACTCACGCAAGAACGCCCTGCGCATGCGCAAGGCACGGTGCCCAACCACTTCGGTGGCGGGCGTCAGCCTGAAGAGGAATCGTCATGTTCGGACTAGAGGCGCTCGACCTGGCCCGGATCCAGTTCGCCTTTACCGTATCCTTCCACATCATCTTCCCTGCCATCACCATCGGCCTCGCCAGCTACCTCGCGGTGCTCGAAGGCTTGTGGCTGAAGACCAGCGACGAGGTCTATCGCGACCTCTATCATTTCTGGTCGAAGATATTCGCCGTCAACTTCGGCATGGGCGTGGTCTCCGGCCTCGTCATGGCCTACCAGTTCGGCACCAACTGGAGCGCCTTCTCGGCGTTCGCCGGGAGCATTACCGGCCCGCTGCTGACCTATGAAGTGCTCACCGCCTTCTTCCTCGAAGCCGGCTTCCTCGGCGTCATGCTCTTCGGTTGGCACCGCGTCGGCCCGGGCCTGCACTTCTTCGCCACGCTGATGGTGGCCATCGGCACGCTGATCTCCACCTTCTGGATCCTTGCTTCCAACAGCTGGATGCAGACCCCGCAGGGCCACGAGATCGTCAATGGCGTGGTGGTGCCGGTGGACTGGGTGGCGGTGATCTTCAACCCGTCCTT
Organism: Pseudomonas sp. MT3; assembly: GCF_054720805.1. Classification (NCBI taxonomy): domain Bacteria; kingdom Pseudomonadati; phylum Pseudomonadota; class Gammaproteobacteria; order Pseudomonadales; family Pseudomonadaceae; genus Pseudomonas; species Pseudomonas sp. MT3. Next base: position 110,536 of record NZ_JBTVPY010000014.1, on the reverse strand, counting down.
CCCCTACCGCCTGCTGCACATGGCGATCGCTTCCTTCGTCGCCACCGCCTTCTTCGTCGGCGCCTCGGCGGCCTGGCACCTGCTGCGCGGCCGCGACAACCCGGCGATCCGCAAGATGCTCTCGATGGCCATGTGGATGGCGCTGATCGTGGCGCCGATCCAGGCGATGGTGGGCGACGCCCACGGTCTCAATACCCTTAAGCACCAGCCGGCGAAGATCGCCGCGATGGAAGGTCACTGGGACAACAGCAGTGGCGAGGCGACCCCGCTGATCCTGTTCGGTTGGCCGGACATGGAGCGCGAGGAAACCCGCTTCAAGGTGGAGATCCCGGTCCTCGGCAGCCTGATCCTCAATCACAGCCTGACCGAGCCGATCCCGGCGCTGAAGGACTTCCCCAAGGCCGACCGACCCAACTCCACCGTGGTCTTCTGGTCGTTCCGCATCATGGCCGGCCTGGGCATGCTGATGATCCTGGTCGGCCTGTGGAGCGTCTGGCTGCGCCTGCGCAAGCGGCTCTACCAGAACCGCGCCTTCCTCCGGCTGGTGCTGTGGATGGGGCCGTCCGGCCTGATCGCTATCCTCGCCGGCTGGTTCACCACCGAGGTCGGCCGCCAGCCCTGGGTCGTCTATGGGCTGATGCGCACCGCCGATGCGGTGTCCAACCACAGCGTCACGCAGATGAGTCTGACCCTGGTGATGTTCGTGCTGGTGTACTTCTCGCTGTTCGGTGTGGGCATCGGCTACATGATGCGCCTGGTGCGCAAGGGCCCGGTCACCCATGAGGGCCGCGAAGCCAGCCACGGTGGCGCCGGGCAGAAACGTACTCCGGCGCGTCCATTGTCGGCCACCGCAGAGGGCTTCGACGACGATGACAGCGCCAGTCCGGCAGGGAGGAACTGAGTCATGGGAATCGATCTTCCGCTGATCTGGGCAATCATCATCATCTTCGGCGTGATGATGTACGTGGTGATGGACGGCTTCGACCTGGGGATAGGCATGCTCTATCCGTTCTTCAAGGACGAAGGCGACCGCGACGTGATGATGAACACCGTGGCGCCGGTCTGGGACGGTAACGAAACCTGGCTGGTGCTGGGCGGCGCGGCGCTGTTCGGCGCCTTCCCGGTGGCCTACTCGGCCGTGCTCTCGGCGCTCTACCTGCCGCTGATCCTGATGCTGGTGGGGCTGATATTCCGCGGCGTGGCCTTCGAGTTCCGCTTCAAGGCCAAGCCGGCCAAGCGGCACATCTGGGACAAGTCGTTCATCGCCGGTTCCCTGGTGGCGACCTTCTTCCAGGGCGTGGCGCTGGGCGCCTTCATCGAAGGCATTCCGGTGGAGAATCGCGCCTTCGCCGGTGGCGCACTGGACTGGCTGGCACCGTTCCCGCTGTTCTGCGGTCTCGGCCTGGTCGTCGCCTATACGCTGCTGGGCTGCACCTGGCTGATCATGAAGACCGAAGGCCGCCTGCAGGAGCGCATGCACGACCTGGCCAGGCCGCTGGCGCTGGTGCTGCTGGCGGTGATCGGCATCGTCAGCCTGTGGACGCCGCTGGCCCACGAAGATATCGCCCAGCGCTGGTTCAGCCTGCCGAACCTGTTCTGGTTCCTGCCGGTGCCCCTGCTGGTGCTGCTGACCTTCTACGGCCTGCTGCGCTCGGTGGCCAACAACGACCATGTGCAGCCCTTCGTGCTCACCCTGGTGCTGATCTTCCTCGGCTACAGCGGCCTGGGGATCAGCCTGTGGCCGAACATCGTGCCGCCGTCGCTGTCTATCTGGGACGCGGCCGCGCCGCCGCAGAGCCAGGGCTTCATGCTGGTGGGCGCGCTGTTCATCATCCCCTTCATCCTTGGCTACACCGCGTGGAGCTACTACGTGTTCCGCGGCAAGGTGAAGCATGGCGATGGCTACCACTGAGGGCTGCGCGATGACCCATGAGGAGCAAGGCAAGGCGCCGCTGCGCAAGCGGCTCGGCTGGCTGGTGCTGATCTGGGCGTTGAGCGTTGCCGCCCTCGGCGTGGCGGCCTGGCTGATGCGCCTGTTCATGAGCGCGGCGGGCCTGGGCACGCCGCACTAGTCCGCACAATCGATCCCATCCGGGCGCTGTTCTTGGCGCCCGTTCCCACATCCCTCGCCGGTGCTTCCAGCGAGGGATTTTTTTGCCTCGGTGGGTGGGGTTGGGTTTTATGTAGGAGCGAGCTTGCTCGCGAACATACTCACCGGCAGAACCGATGTTGGGCGGTTCGCGAGCAAGCTCGCTCCTACGAAAAGCGGGACGGCGAAGCTGTCAGTGCAGCTTGTCCCGCTTGGCCAGGGTGGGGAACAGCTTCATCCAGGCCCCGGTAACGATCAGCGTCCCCACACCGCCGAGCACCACCGCCGGCACGGTGCCGAGCCAGTGGGCGGTGACGCCGGACTCGAACTCGCCCAACTGGTTCGAGGCGCCGATGAACAGGCCGTTCACCGCGCTGACCCGGCCGCGCATCTCGTCCGGGGTTTCCAACTGCACGAAGGCGCCGCGGATGACCATGCTGATCATGTCCGCCGCGCCCAGCACCACCAGTACCGCCAGGGAGAACCAGAAGGAGGTCGACAGGCCGAAGGCGATGGTGGCGACGCCGAAGATACCGACGGCGAGGAACATGATCCGCCCGACGTTGCGCTCGATGGGGAAGCGCGCCAGCCAGAACGACATCAGCAGCGCGCCCACCGCCGGCGCCGAGCGCAGCAGGCCCAGGCCCCAGGGGCCGGTGAGCAGGATGTCCTTGGCGAACACCGGCAGCAGCGCGGTGGCGCCGCCCAGCAGCACGGCGAACAGGTCCAGGGAAATGGCGCCGAAGATGTCCGGGCGGCTGCGGATGAAACGGATGCCGGCCAGCAGCGACTCCAGCGTGGCCTTGCCCTGGACGGCCGGCGCCTGGCGCGCGGGCAGGGTGAGCACCAGGCCGCAGGCGATGAAGTACAGCACCGCGGTGGGCGTGTAGACCCAGAAGGCGCCGAAGGCGTAGAGCAGGCCGCCCAGGGCCGGTGCGGCGATGGTCGCTGCCTGCATGGCCGAGGCGGAGGCCGCCACGGCGCGGGGGAACAGCGCGGTGGGCACGATGTTCGGCAGCAGTGCCTGGGTGGTCGGCATCTCGAAGGCTCGCGCGGTGCCCAGCAGGAAGGCCATCACGAAGATCATCTCGCGGGTCACGTTGTCGGTGCTGGCGCCGATCACCAGCGCGACGGCGATCAGGCCCTGGCCAATCTGGCAGAGCGAGGCGATGCGCCGGCGGTCGTAGCGGTCGGCTACATGGCCGGTGTGCAGCATGAACAGCACGCGCGGCAGAAACTCCACCAGCCCCACCAGGCCGAGGTCGAGCACGTTGTGGGTCAGCTCGTAGATGTGCCAGCCGATGGCCACGGTGATCATCTGGAAAGCACTGGCGGTGCAGACGCGGGCGAGCCAGAAGGCGAGGAAGGGGCGGTGACGCAGCAGGGACGTGGCTTCGGCGGTCATGGAAAGTGCTTTTGTTAGGAGGCTAAGCAAGGGCTGCGCAGCGTAACACGGTGTAGCACTTATCCGGTTGTATTGCGCAGGAGGCGCGGAGTTGAGGCCCGCGCGCGGGAGCTGATGAGTGGTCATCAGATTGGGCGACAGCGCGACAAGTTGCCTGCTTGACTTTGCCTGGAGGGGCGCGAATGGGGTAAAGTTGACGAATGAGTCAGGTTTTTCTGTGGTTTCCCACTCCGACGTCGACTCCGAAACGTCAATGATTCCGCACCCTCCGAGCTCTCTCCAGCATTAGAAAACGACATGGGCGGGCCTTCACCGTCCAGAGGATGAACCATGTCCAACCGTGATATTTCCCGGCGTGCCTTCCTGCAGGGCGGGCTGATCGCTGGCGTCGGCGTAACGCTCGCGCCGCTCGGCAGCCGGGCTTTCGCTGCCCTGATGGAAAACAGCGTCACCGTCTCGCCGCAGCAGTGGATGGGCCACGACGGCAAGGCGCGTTTCCGTAACGATGCGCTGTCCAAGGTCTGCGGCAACAAGGTGTTCGCCCGCGACATCCGCTCCAGGGACATGCCCGGCTGGCCGCAGCAGCAGGGCCACGCCATGCTGCTCAAGACCATCAAGGCCGACCGCATTTTCGAGGGCATCGACCTCGCCTGGCTGGGCGTCGACCTGCAGCCGGACCGCATCGTCACCGCCGCCGACCTGGACAAGGACGGCATCGCCTTCCCCGAGGCCCACGCGCCGGATCCGCTGCTGCCGCCGGGCAAGGTACCGATGTTCATCGGCCACCCGGTGGCGATCCTGATCTGGAACGACTTCGAGCGTTTCCGCAAAGCCAAGCTGAAGATGAAGTTCAACGACAAGGCGATCCGTTACGGCGCGAAGGCTCCGCTGTACCAGGGCGATCCCTACGGCAGCTTCCGCTACGTGCGCGTCGGCGGCGCGACCTCGGCCGATCCGGACGAGTTCTCCAGCCTCAAGGACTCGATCCTCTTCCCGATGATCCGCGAGCGCAAACCGGTGTGGAACCAGCAGCCCAATCAGCACGGCGACCTCACCGAGCAGGGTCTGTTCTACGCGCAGAAGATCAAGGAGCAGATCGACAACCCGCCCCAGGACTGGCTGATCTTCGACGAGCGCTACAAGACCCCGTCCATCGAGCCGGCGGCGATGGAGCCGGACAACGGCAACGGCTGGTACGACCCGGCGAGCAAGACCCTGCACTTCGTGGTCGCCACCCAGTGCCCGTTCGAGGCGGCGTACGAGACGGTGCTGATGATCAAGCCGTCGCGCTTCGGCCTGGCCCAGTTGAACATGCACCCCGGCTACACCGTGGGGTACGGTTCCAAGGACCACAACATCTTCGTCTACTACGCGGCCCTGGCGGCGCTGTACGGCAACGGTGTGCCGGTGCGCCTGGCCAACGACCGCTACGAGCAGTTCCAGAGCGGCATCAAGCGCCACCCGTTCGACATCCACTACCAACTGGCGGTGGACAAGAAGGATCTGACCTTCAAGGTGTTCCGCTCCGAGATGAGCGTGGACGGTGGCGGTCGCATCAACTACAGCCCGTCCGTGGCGGCGGTGGGCGCCACTGCCGCGCAGTCGATCTACTACATGCCGCAGAACGACCTGCAGGTGACTGCCTACCATTCCCGCGCCGTCGAGGCCGGTTCCATGCGTGGCTACGGCACCCTGCAGAGCATGGCCGCCACCGAGATGATGGTGGACGAGATCGCTGGCCGCCTGGGCGTCGACGCCATCGAGCTGCGCCGTGTCAACGCGCTCAAATCCGGCATGAAGAACACCCAGGGCGCGATTCCTGCCGGCGCCCTGCGCCTGCACGAGATCCTCGACAAGGCTGCCGCCCACGAGTGGTGGAAGACTCGCGACGCGCGCAAGAAAGAGATGGACGCCAAGGACCCGGATCACTGGTACGGCGTCGGCTTCGCCATCTGCCAGAAGGACTTCGGCACCGGCTCCGAAGCGCCCATGGCGAGCATCGAGTTCGATGCCCAGGGCAAGGTGCACATGCGCCATATCGGCATCGAGATCGGCACCGGCATGTCCACCTCCCAGGCGCTGGTGGTGGCCGACTTCCTCGGCAAACCGGCGGACGAGATGAAGACCGCCGAGACCGAATGGCCGGAGCTGCAACTGCTCAGCGGCGAAGACCCCTACACCATGAGCCAGCCCACCCAGGACGAGAAGCTGCGCAACCCGCGCTGGGTCGGCAAGTACGCCTCGGCGTCGTCGGCGACCAACTCGGCCTACTACTTCAGCCACGCCACCCGTGAAGCGGCGCGCGTGCTGTTCAACCACGGCCTGTGGCCGGCGGCCCTGGAAATCTGGCGTCGCGGCCCGTTCAACGGCGCGGCCAACCCGCTGGTGGTGCGCCGCGAAGACGCCCACTGGGTCGACGGCAAGCTCACCGCCAACGGCCTGGAGCCGCTGTCCTTCGCCGAGCTGGCGCAGGTTGCCCACGACAAGGGCCTGGTCACGGGCGCCACCGTCCACGGCTTCAACCGCTGGAGCTGGGCGGAGTGCGATTTCGTCATCGACGGCGTGCGCGACCGCCTGCCGCTGGACGCCCTGGCCGTGAAGTACGGCGACGGCGCACCGGGCGTGAAGAAGGCGCAGATGAACAGCGCCGGATTCCACCTGCTCGATCGCCAGAACGTGGCCTATCCGCCGGTGCAGCTGAACAACGCCGCGGTGACCTACTACAGCCCGGTGGCGACCATCGTCGAGCTGAAGGTGAACAAAGGCAACGGCGAAGTCAGCGTGCTCAACCACCACAGCTGGATCGAGTGCGGCCGCGTGCTGGTGCCCGAGCTGGTGAAAGGCCAGATCGAAGGCGGCACCGCGATGGGCATCGGCCATGCGCTGCTGGAAGACATGCCGCTGTACGAGGGCGGCCCGGGCGAGGGCGACTGGAACTTCAACCGCTACCGTCTCCCGAAGGCGAAAGACGTGGCCGTCTGGCAGCAGAGCTCGGAAATCCTTCCGCCTCTGTCGCCCAGCGACCCGTCCAAGGGCATCGCCGAGGTGGTGATGATCCCGGTGGTCGGTGCCATCGGCAACGCCGTGGCCCACGCCATCGGCAAGCGCGTCCGCGACCTGCCCATCACCCCTGCTCGTATCAAGGAGGCCCTCAATGGCTAACCGTCCGCTCAACCTGACCATCAATGGTCAAACCGTCGGTCCGGTCGAGGTTCCCGAGGACCTGCCGATGATTGACTACCTGCACGAATACCAGAACCTCACCGGCTCGCGCCTGGGCTGCGGCCAGGGCATCTGCCATGCCTGCGTGGTGATCGTCGACAACCCCGACGGCACCAGCGAGGAAGTGCGCACCTGCATCACCGGCGCGCACTACTTCGAAGGCAAGAAGGTGCGCACCATCGAGGGCCACGCCAAGCGTGAGGAAGACGGTTCGGTGAAGGAACTGAACCCGATCCAGCAGAAGTTCGTCGACCGCTTCGCCTTCCAGTGCAGCTACTGCGCACCGGGCTTCGTCAACGCCGCCACCGTGCTGGTGGAAAAGGCCCAGCGCCAGCCGCTGAAGAAGAGCGAACTGGAATCGACCATCGAGGCGAGCCTCGGCCACCACATCTGTCGCTGCACCGGGTATGTGCGTTACTACGACGCCACCCGCGAAGTGCTGACCGATCTCGGCCTGGTCAAGGAGGGCTAAGCATGCAGCGCATTCTTTCCGGCCTCACGCTGGCTGTCGGCCTCGGCCTGGCAGTCGGTGCCCAGGCCGCCGACCAGGACCTGATCAAACGCGGCGAGTACGTCTCCCGCGCCGCCGACTGCATGGCCTGCCACACCGCCGAGGGCGGTGCGCCGTTCGCCGGCGGCCTGCCGATCCACTCGCCGTTCGGCACCATCTACGGCAGCAACATCACCCCGGACAAGGAGTTCGGAATCGGCAACTACAGCGCCGACGACTTCTTCGCCGCCGTTACCCAAGGCAAGCGCAAGGATGGGGCCAATCTCTACCCGGCCATGCCCTACACCTCGTACCACCTCATCAAGCGCGAGGACAGCGATGCCCTCTACGCCTACCTGATGAGCCAGACGCCAGTGCACCGCGCCGCTCCGGAAACCAGCCTGAGCTTCCCGTTCAACGTGCGCATGGGGCTGTCGGGCTGGAACATGCTCTACGGCAAGAGCGTCCAGCTGGAGAATGCCGAGGGCAAGAGCGCGGCGTACCAGCGCGGGCAGTACCTGGTGGAAGTGCTCGGCCACTGTGGCGAGTGCCACACCCCGCGTAACCAGATCGGCGCCCTGCAGCAGGACAAGCGCCTCACCGGCGGCCTGCTCAACGGCTACAGCGCCCCGAGCCTGCTGGCCCAGGACTTGGCCGAGCGCGGCTGGACCAGTGCCGACCTCACCGGCTTCCTCAAGCACGGCATGAGCCCGCAGGGCAGCATGTTCAACGAGATGTTCCCGGTGATGCACCTGAGCACCCAGCACCTGGCTGACGAGGACCTCGCTGCCATGTCCACCTACCTGCTCGGCGAACAGCCGCCGCAGGCCAAGGTGGTCCAGGCCGTGACCGAGGACAAGCTCAGCGACAGTGCCAAGCGCGGTCGCCAGCAGTACCTCAACGTCTGCGCCGGCTGTCACGGCAACGACGGCGAGGGCAAGCCGCACATCGCCGTGGCCATGCAGGGCAACACCACCCTGCGCCTGGCCGATTCGCGCAACCTGGCCAAGGTCATTGTCGAGGGCATCCGCGAGCAGCAGTTCACCGGCTTCGAGCGCATGCAACCAATGCCGGGCTTCGCTGACAAGCTCAATGACGAGCAGCTCACCGACCTGATCAACTACCTGCGCCAGGCCTGGGGTGGCTTGCCGGGCGACATGGGCGTACAACAGGTCGCTCAACTCAAGGCGGAGTGAGTCGTGCAGCATCTCGATCTGCAAGTAGTCCGGCAGGCGCTCCAGTGGTCCAACGCCGGGCAGCGCGTGTGGCTGTGCAGCGTGCTCTTCACCTATGGCTCAGCGCCCCGCGCGCCGGGCTCGCTGCTGGCGGTCAACGCCAGCGGCCAGTGGGTGGGTTCGCTGTCCGGCGGCTGCGTCGAGGATGACTTCCTCGAACGCGTCGCCGAGGGCGAGTTCAGCGAACCGGTGGTCGTCGTGCGCTACGGCGACGGCACCGACACCCGCACGAACATCCGCCTGCCCTGCGGCGGCATCCTCGATGTGCTGGTGGAAAACCTCGCGCCCGATTGCGACGTGCAGGCCCACCTGCGCGAACTGGAATCGGCGCTGCTCGGCCAGCGCCGCCTGCTGCGCGAAGTGAACCTGCAGGACGGCAGCCGCCGCCTGCGCGACGACCACGAGCACGGCCCGCGGGTCGAGCGTGACGAAGCCCGCGTGCGTCTGCGCATCGGCGCTGCGCAGCGCTTGCTGCTAGCCGGGTACTCCAGCGTCGCGCACTTCTGCGCGGAGTTCGGCAAGGGGCTGGGCTTCGAAGTCATCCTCTGTGATCCCCGCGAAGAAGCGCTGGACGGCGTGGTGCTGGACGGCATCGAAATCCGCCGCGAACTGCCGTCGATCTTCATCGCCAACGGCGGCTGCCACGCGGACACCGCCGTCGTCGCCCTGACCCACGACCCGAAGATCGACGACCTGGCGATGCTCGAAGCCGTGCGCACCGAGGCCTTCTACATCGGCGTGATGGGTTCGCGCACCACTTCCGAAAAGCGCCGCGAGCGCCTGGTACGGGTGGGAGGCCTGAGCGAGACCGAACTGGCGCGCATTCACGCGCCCATCGGCCTCAACCTGGGCAGCAAGACCCCGGCGGAAATCGCCCTGGCCGTGCTCGCCGACATCCTGCGCACCCGCAGCGGCATCGCCCGCGAGGCGCTGTGACGGTCGTGGCGCTGGTCCTGGCTGCCGGCCAGGGCTCGCGCTTCGGCGCGGACAAGCGCCGCGCGACCTTGCCCGACGGGCGCAGCCTGCTGGCGCACAGCGTTGAACGCGCGCTGGCGGTGTTCGCTGAAGTACGGGTGGTGCTGCGTGACGGCGAGCGGGCGGAAGATTTCGGCCTGCCTGCCGGTAGCCGGATTATCTACAGCCCGGACGCGGCGCTCGGCATGGGGCACAGCCTGGCGGCGGGCGCGGCTTCGCTGGGTGACAGTGATGCACTGGCCGTGGCCATCCTGCTCGGCGACATGCCGTGGATCGCCCTGGATACCTTGCAAGCGCTGATCGATGCGGCCAGCGCTTCGAGCATTCTTTTTCCGATTTTCGAAGGCCAGCGCGGGCACCCCGTGTTGTTCGGGCGCGAGTTTTGGCCGGCGCTGACACAGCTCACCGGCGATGAAGGCGCCCGGACAGTGGTGCGGGCACACCGTGATTGCTGCGTCACCCTGGACGTCGCCGACGCAGGCGTGCTGAGTGACGTCGATACACCGGCCGCACTGCGTTCCTGACCTGGTTCGCGAGCAAGCTCGCTCCTACAGGGGAAACTCCGGCGTCAGACTGTAGGAGCGAGCTTGCTCGCGAACCCCGGCGACACCCAAGCGACAGCTCTCAGTGCTGCGCCAACCAATGCTCGATGCGAGGCCAGACTTCCACGCTGGCATTGCGCGACAGCAGCAGGCGGTTGTGGCTGTAATCCTCCCGCGCACCGGTCGCCAGCCCGAACAGCTCCAGCTTCGCCTGCGCACCGCCAAAGGCCTTCACCAGCGCCTCGCACCCCGCCACCGGCGCGATGAAGGTATCGCCGCTGCCCGCCACGCCCAGCACCGGCAGCTCGACGCCGCCCAGCCCGGCCAAGTAGTCGAAGCCCTCCAGCGAATCGAAACGCCGACGGAAATTCCACTGGCACCACTGACGCATCAGCCGCGCACTCTCCACCTCGGGGCCGACGCTCTTCGCCCGGCTGGGCGCGATACGCCGCCAGCGCAGCATCCAGTCGAACGCCTGGATTGCCAGCCAGTGCCGCAGGCTGGCACCGGCCGCCGTGGCCTGGGAACCGATCAACACCAACGAGCGCAGCCGTCGCTGAGCCAGTTCGGGATTGCGCGCCGCCCACATCGAGACGATCAGCCCGCCGCCTGAGTGGCCGACCCAGTGCAGCGCCGTCTGTCCGGTACGCTGGCTCACCGCATCGAGTATCGCCGGCACGTCCTGCTCGGCCACGTCATCGAAGCTGTGCAGGAAGTCATTGCGTCCGCTGTCGCCATGCCCGCGCCAGTCGAACACCCAGCAGGCGAAGCCCTGGCTGCCCAGGTAATTGGCCAGCCCCAGGCAACTGCGATGGTTGGAGAAGGTGCCGTGGGTCAGCACCACCGGCACGCCGTCCTCCGGGCCAACGCGGCGCAGGGCGAGATCGACGCCGTCGGCGGTGCGGATCAGTTCGGGTGGGAGGAGAACGGCTTCTTGGGCGGTCATGGCGCGCATCCGGGTGGGGGCGATCCATGCTGCTCCGGCGCGCTGGCCGGAGCAATCCCGAGCGCTTATTTGGTCGCTTTCAGCACCACGAATTTCGGATTTGCCGCCACTTGCTCGATGCCGCGGAACAGGCGCTTGAGCTTGGCGTGGTAGCCCAGGTGGCGGTTGCCGACGATCCACAGCTCGCCGCCGGTGACCAGCGCGGCGCGGGCCTGCTGGAACATGCGCCAGGCGAGGAAGTCGCCGACCACCTGCTGCTGGTGGAAGGGCGGGTTGCACAGGATCAGGTCCAGGGAGTCTGCGGCCTGGCTGGCGAGGCCGTCGTCGGGGTGGATATCCACAGGGCGCTCGCCCAGGGCGGCCTGCCAGTTCTCCCGTGCGGACCGCACCGCCATGTAGGACTCATCCACCAGGGTCAGTTCGGCCTGCGGGTTCAGCAGGGCGAAGGCGATGCCGAGCACGCCGTTGCCGCAGCCCAGGTCCGCCGCGCGCACGGCGTGGTGCACCTGCGGCAGGTGCGGAAGAAAGGCGCGGGTGCCGATGTCCAGGCCCTCGCGGCAGAACACGTTGGCGTGGTTGACCAGCGTCAGCGCGGGTTTGTCCAGGCGATAGCGGCTGGGGTAGGGCGAGGTTGGCGACGGCCGCTGTTCGGCGGTGGCGATCAGCAGGCGGGCTTTCTTCACCGCCAGCGAGGCCTGCATCGGGCCGATGTATTTTTCCAGCAGGTCGCCGGCGGCGCGCGGCAGGTGTTTGATCATGCCGGCGGCGACCACTTTCGCGCCCGGCGCGAGCTGGTCGTGCAGGCGGATCAACTGTTCTTCCAGCAGCGCGAGGGTCTTGGGCACGCGCACCAGGACGTAGTCGAACGGGCCTTGCGGCGTTTCGCTGGAGGGCACGAAGGTCGGCGCGGCGTCGCTCAGCCCGTTGCGTTCCAGGTTGCGTTGCAGGGCGATGAAGCCCAGGTGCGAGTCGCCGCTGCTGGTCAGGCGCACATGGGGCGCCAGGCTGGTGGCGAGGGCGCCGAAGCTGTCGTTGAGCACCAGCACACGGCTGTCGGCGGTTACGCCTTGCTCATGCAGATGACCGAGCAGGTACTCGTCGGCCGCATCGAAGGCCTGCAGCGGGTCTTCGCGCTGTTCGGGGTGGCGGACCAGGTCGAGCTGGGCGAAGGGGCTGGCGAGGACGGGCATGGGACTCTCGAACGAAGGTGTCTGGCTGAAGTCGCGGAACAGGGTGGATGGCAATAACGGAGGGCTCACTGCAATCGCATTGTCATGAAACTGAGACGTGGTTGGCTGTCGGCGACTTGTGTGGACCGGCTGGATACCGAAAAATTATCGCCTATCCGCCCCGCCTTCGTCTGCGTTGCGGATTACCAATAATAACCGGGCGCTGCGTGCGACCCGGTAGGGCCGGATCCCGGGACCGCTGTCCCGCCGACCTGCGGCCACTCCCCTGACAAGTCTTCACGGAACCTCGATGCGCGAACCTGTTCGCGCGCCGGGCTATTGCTATTGCATAAGGATATCGATGTACAAGTCGTTTCTCGGGGTGGCGTTGTCCGTCCTGTTCTTCCCGGTCCAGCCGGCCTTCGCCGATGCGCCCATCGTGATCAAGTTCTCCCACGTCGTCGCCGACGGCACCCCGAAGGGCCGCGGCGCACTGCTGTTCAAGAAGCTGGTGGAGGAGCGCCTGGCCGGCGAGGTGAAGGTCGAGGTATTCCCCAACTCCACACTGTTCGGCGATGCCGACGAGTTGCAGGCGCTCAGGGACGGCAAGGTGCAGATGCTGGCGCCGTCGCTGTCGAAGTTCGAGGGCTACACTCGGCAACTGGAGGTTTTCGACCTACCGTTCCTGTTCGATGACCTGGAGGCGGTGAAGCGCTTCCAGAAGCGCAGCATGAGCCGCGAGCTGCTGCATTCGATGGCCACGTCCGGCATCTATGGCCTGGCCTACTGGAACAACGGCATGAAGCAGCTTTCCGCCACCCGCGAGCTGCGCGCCCCGGTGGACGCCAAGGGGCTGAGCTTCCGCATCCAGCCGTCGTCGGTGATCGATGCGCAATTCGGCCTGCTCGACGCCAAGGCGGTGAAACTGCCCTTCGCCGAGACTCTCAAGGCGCTGCAGGACGGCAAGGTACAGGGCACCGAGAACACCTGGTCGAACATCGGCAGCCAGAAGCTCGACAGCGCCCAGCCGTTCATCACCGAGACCAACCACGGCGTGCTCAGCTACATGCTGATCAGCAACCAGAAGTTCTGGAACAGCATGCCGTACCCGGTGCGCACCCAACTGGAAAGCATCATCGAAGAAGTCACCGTCGAGGTGAACAAGGACGCCGAGGCGCTGAACCAGAAGGAGCGCGAGCAGGTGCTTGCCAACGGCAAGGCGCGCATCGTCGCCCTGACCCCGGCTGAGCGCGACGCCTGGCGCGCCGCCATGCAGCCGCTGTGGAAGCAGTTCGAGGGTGAGATCGGCAGCGATGTGCTACGCGCCGCCCAGGTGGTGAACCGCAAGCATTGATCCAAAGGGACTGATCCAGAGCAGGCTTGTGGCGATCTACCCGGATAGCCACAAGCCTTGCGGGTGTTTCTCCGCGTGCCAATACGGGAAAATAGCTTCGTTCCCGAGAAAGGAGTGGACGATGACCGCCAGCGAAGAGAAGTTCACCCGCCAGGCCCTGGTGGAGGTGCAGACGCTTACCCCTAGCCTGTTCACCCTGCGCACCACCCGCGACAGCGGCTACCGCTTCCGCGCCGGGCAATTCGCCCGCCTGGGCGTGTACAAGCCCAGCGGCAGCATCGTCTGGCGCGCCTACTCGATGGTCTCGGCGCCCCACGACGAGTTCCTCGAGTTCTTCTCCATCGTCGTTCCCGGCGGTGAGTTCACCAGCGAGCTCAGCCGCCTGCGCGTCGGCGACCAGTTGCTGGTGGATCGCCAGGCCTTCGGCTTCCTCACCCTCGACCGCTTCCCCGATGGCCGCGATCTCTGGCTGCTGGCCACCGGCACCGGCCTTGCGCCGTTCCTGTCGATCCTGCAGGACTTCGAGGTGTGGGAACGCTTCGAGACCATCAAGCTGGTCTACAGCGCCCGCGAGGAGAAGGAGCTGGCCTACCGCGACCTGATCGCCAGCTTCGGCGCGATGGAGCATCTGGCCGAACATATCCACAAGCTGCAGTTCATCCCGGTGGTCACCCGCGAACAGGTGCCCGGTTGCCTGAACGCGCGGATCACCACGCTGATCGAGAACGGCGAGCTGGAACGCGCCGCCGGTCTGGAACTCAGCCCGGAACATTCGCGGGTGATGCTCTGCGGCAACCCGCAGATGATCGAGGACACCCGTGCCGTGCTGAAGGCCCGCGGCATGAGCCTGGCACTGACGCGCAAGCCTGGCCAGATCGCCGTGGAAAACTATTGGTAAGGTCGGCTCGATAGATTTTGAAAAGATTGTCCCCTTAGGGCAGCGAGGCTTTGCCCTTAGGATGGGCGTCCGTTTCCCTTTCTTCGGACCTCATGGACAGTCAAAGTACGACGCCGACCCCGATGCCTACCCCGGTAGAGCCGGCGGTCGGCGAACCTCCCCCGGCATCCGCGCTCGCGGATGATCCTTCCCAGCCTGCCCTGGCGCGCACCCAGCGAGGTCGTCCGGCATGGAATGGCTGATGGACCCCACGGCCTGGCTCGGCCTGCTCACCCTGATCCTGCTCGAGCTGGTGCTCGGCATCGACAACCTGGTCTTCATCGCGATCCTCGCGGACAAGCTGCCGCCGCACCTGCGCGACCGCGCGCGGCTGATCGGCCTGTCGCTGGCGCTGCTGATGCGCCTGGGCCTGCTGGCGAGCATCTCCTGGCTGGTCACGCTCACCGAGCCGTTGATCGAAGTGCTGGGCAAGACCTTCTCCGGCCGCGACCTGATCATGCTGTTCGGCGGTCTGTTCCTGCTGTTCAAGGCGACGCTGGAGTTGCATGAGCGCCTGGAAGGCCGCGTGCACACTTCCAACGGCAAGCGCACCTACGCCGCCTTCTGGCCGGTGGTCGCGCAGATCGTGGTGCTGGACGCGGTGTTCTCCCTCGATGCTGTGATCACCGCCGTGGGCATGGTCGAGCAGTTGGAAGTGATGATGATCGCGGTCATCTTCTCCATAGGCCTGATGATGATCGCCAGCAAGCCGCTGACCCGCTTCGTCAACGCACACCCCACGGTGATCATGTTGTGCCTGGGCTTCCTGTTGATGATCGGTTTCAGCCTGACTGCCGAGGGCCTGGGCTTCCACATCCCGAAAGGCTACCTGTACGCCGCCATCGGCTTCAGCCTGCTGATCGAGATGGCCAACCAGCTGGTGCGCTGGAAGCGCCAGAAGAGCCAGCGCGGGCAGCGCGGCCTGCGCCAGCGGACCGCCCACGCCGTGCTGCGCCTGATGGGCGGCAAGGTCGACGCCGACGAGGTGGGCGAGGACATCGCCGACCTGGTGGGCCCGGAGGAGGGCGGCGACGCGCCGTTCGACCGCCGCGAGCGGGTGATGATCAGCGGTGTGCTGGGCCTGGCCGAGCGTCCGGTGAAGGCCGTGATGATCGACCGCCAGCGGGTGCACGGTATCGACCTGGCCGACGACCCGGATGCCGTGCGCCGCGCGCTGCTGGAGTCGCCTTACTCGCGCCTGCTGGTGATCCGCGAAGGCAACATCGACGAGCCGCTGGGCTATGTGCACAAGAAGGAGCTGTTCTCCGTCCTGCTGCAGGGGCGCGAGCTGGACATCCTGCCGCTGCTGCGCGAGCCGCTGAGCCTGCCGGACAGCAGCACGGTGCTGGGCGCCCTGGAGCTGATGCGCGAGGCCTCGACCCACCTGGCCTTCGTGGTCAACGAGTTCGGCGGCTTCGAGGGCATGCTGAGCATGACCGATATCCTCGAGGCGATCGCCGGCGAGCTGCCGGATGCCAGCGAAGTGTCTGGCACGGACATCGAGCCGGACGCGCAGGGGTATCGGGTGGACGGCGCGGTGACGCTGGCGGCGTTGGCCGCGCGGGTGGGCTTCCGCGCTCGCTCGACCGCGGAGTACCAGACCCTGGGCGGCCTGGTGCTCAAGCACCTGGGCCGCTTGCCGGCCAAGGGGGACACGCTGGAGCTGGCCGGCTGGCGCCTGGAGGTGACGGACGTCAGCGAGCGGCGGATCGGCCGCGTGCGGCTCACCCCGCCGCTGTGACGGAGTGAGTCGGGGGCTCAGGGAGCGCGGTTGCGCTGCTCCTTGAGCAGGTCGCGGATTTCGCTCAGCAGTTCCTGATCCTTGGTCGGCGCGGCCGGCGCGGCTTCTTCCTCGCGCTTGAAGCGGTTGATGGCCTTCACGCCCATGAAGATCGCGAAGGCGACGATGATGAAGTCCAGGCAGGTCTGAATGAACTTGCCGTAGGCCAGGACCACGGCGGGCACGTCGCCTTCGGCAGCCTTGAGCGTGATCGCCAGGTCGGAGAAGTCGACGCCACCGATCAGCAGACCGATAGGGGGCATGATCACGTCGCCGACGAAGGACGAGACGATCTTGCCGAACGCGGCGCCGATGATGATACCGACGGCCATGTCGACCACGTTGCCCTTGACGGCGAAAGCCTTGAACTCGCTAAGCAGACTCATGCAGGAACTCCTTGTAACTGAGGGGGACAGGTGGGCAGTTTAGCGGCCCGCCGCGGTCCGATCACCCCGAATCGTTCAATGACCGGCGGTGCTGGGCGCTTTTGCCGGGTGGGCTAGGCTTAACGGGCAACCCATCTACTGACGGAGGTCCGCCATGCCACTCGAGCATCATCCCTTGTCCCGAGAGTTTC
The DNA here is from genome assembly GCF_054720805.1 of Pseudomonas sp. MT3. Classification (NCBI taxonomy): domain Bacteria; kingdom Pseudomonadati; phylum Pseudomonadota; class Gammaproteobacteria; order Pseudomonadales; family Pseudomonadaceae; genus Pseudomonas; species Pseudomonas sp. MT3. The sequence continues at coordinate 93,815 of NZ_JBTVPY010000014.1, read as the reverse complement.
CCGACCAGAAGGCACTGATGACCCGGTTGCACGGGAAAGACGCCACCTTCACCCGCCTGGCCTCCAGCTATGAGGAGCTGGACAGGAAAATCTACGACATCGAGGACGGCCGCCAGGCGATGGATGACCTCGCCCTCAACTCCCTCAAACTGCAACGCGTGACACTGAAGGACGAGATCGCCGACCTGCTCAGGCGATCTTCCTGAGCTTGATTGATGTCAAGGGTGTGGGTCGGAGCGAGGCGTAGGCTCCCGTCATCCATTTCCAACCGGTGCCACCGCCATGCGTAAAGCCATTTCGTCCTCTGGCAAGTCCGTCACCAAGTCCGCCAAACGCAACGTCGAAGCCCTCCGCGCCCAGGAGCGCCTGGTCCGCCTGAAGCTGCAGTACGAGCTGCTGGACCAGCGCATCGGTCGGGTGGAAGAGGGCGTCGAGCGTCCCGACTGCACCCTGGCGTCGCTGCTCATGCGTCGCGAAAGCCTCAAGTACGATATGGAGTGCCAATATCGCCGCCTGGCGGGCTGAGGACCTGCTTACGGTCTGCTTCGCGTCTGCACAACTGCATTGAGGTCGGTTTCGGGCTGCGCGCAAACTCCGCTCCCTCAACCGGCTGATTCGCTGCGCTCGCCCTTCGGACCAGCCTGAAGGCTGTTATTCCCGTTGGCCGTTGCGCCAGGTTCTGCTCTGGCTTGCCGGATCGTAAACAGGTCCTGAAGCGTGTGGCCCGATTGGCTATGATGCGGACTTTGTCTTCGACGGAGTCCGCTCATGGCCAAGGCCAAGCGCATGTACGGCTGCACCGAGTGCGGCGCCACCTACCCCAAATGGGCCGGCCAATGCCCTGATTGCGGCGCCTGGAACACCCTGGTCGAGACCGTCATCGACACCACCCCCACCGGCGGCTCGGGCAGCAGCTCTTCCGGGCGCGGCGGCTGGGCCGGCCAGCAGGCCAACATCAAGACCCTCGCCGAAGTCAGCGTCGAAGAGATGCCGCGCTTCACCACCGCCTCGGCGGAGTTGGACCGCGTGCTCGGCGGCGGTCTGGTCGACGGCTCGGTGGTGCTGATCGGCGGCGACCCCGGCATCGGCAAGTCCACCATCCTCCTGCAGACCCTCTGCAACATCGCCGCGCGCCTTCCCGCGCTCTATGTCACCGGTGAAGAATCCCAGCAGCAGGTCGCCATGCGCGCCCGCCGCCTGGGCCTGCCGGAAGACAAGCTCAAGGTCATGACCGAGACCTGCATCGAAAGCATCATCGCCACCGCGCGCCAGGAGCAGCCGAAAGTGATGGTGATCGACTCGATCCAGACCATTTTCACCGAACAACTGCAATCGGCCCCCGGCGGCGTCGCCCAGGTGCGCGAGAGCGCGGCCCTGCTGGTGCGTTTCGCCAAACAGAGCGGCACGTCGATCTTCCTGGTCGGCCATGTCACCAAGGAAGGCGCGCTGGCCGGCCCGCGCGTGCTGGAGCACATGGTCGACACCGTGCTGTATTTCGAGGGCGAGTCCGATGGCCGCCTGCGCTTGCTGCGGGCGGTGAAGAACCGTTTCGGCGCGGTGAACGAACTGGGCGTGTTCGCCATGACCGACCGGGGGCTGAAGGAAGTCTCCAATCCTTCGGCGATCTTCCTCACCCGCGCCCAGGAATCGGTGCCGGGGAGCGTGGTCATGGCCACCTGGGAAGGCTCGCGGCCGATGCTGGTGGAGGTGCAGGCGCTGGTGGATACCAGCCACCTGGCCAACCCGCGTCGCGTCACCCTGGGCCTGGACCAGAACCGACTGGCCATGCTGCTGGCGGTACTGCACCGCCACGGCGGCATCCCGACCTACGACCAGGACGTGTTCCTCAACGTGGTGGGCGGGGTGAAGGTGCTGGAAACCGCCTCGGACCTGGCGCTGATGGCGGCGGTGATGTCCAGCCTGCGCAACCGCCCGCTGGATCATCAGTTGCTGGTGTTCGGCGAGGTGGGGCTGTCCGGCGAGGTGCGTCCGGTGCCCAGTGGCCAGGAGCGCCTGAAGGAAGCGGCCAAGCACGGCTTCAAGCGCGCCATCGTACCCAAGGGCAATGCGCCGAAGGAAGCGCCGGCCGGCTTGCAGGTGATCGCGGTGACGCGCCTGGAGCAGGCGCTGGATGCCTTGTTCGAATAGCGGCTTTCTGTAGGAGCGAGCTTGCTCGCGAACTCTCACCGGCGGCTCCGGTGTCAGACGGTTCGCGAGCAATAACGATGGCGTCCCCCTCGCTCCTACAAGGTTGGATCAGTGTTCGCTGAGCAGCGTCAGCTCCCGCTCCAGCAGTGATTCGTCACCCAGGTTGAGCTCCACCAGCCGCCGCAGGTGGCTGATGGACTCCAGGTCGATGTGCCGGCAGGCGAAGCCCAGCAGGCCCTCGCGCTCCCAGGCCAGGTCGGCTTCCATGTAGACGTTGGCGTCGAAGCCCAGGTAGATGCGCACGTGCACCGGCTCGCCGGCCACCACGTTCCAGTGTTCGGGGCGCTCCACCAGTACGCCCTGCAGTGACAGGTCGAGCAGCGTCACCTTCCAGCGCTGGTCGCCCTGGCTGATTTCCGTGCCGGCATCGAAGGCGATGCGCTGGAAGCGCCGGCGCTCGGCGTGATCGTCGCTCATGTCCTGACTCTCCGGCCAATCGGGTTCGCCTCACTATAGACAAGCGGCGCAGGCTTCGTCGGACGGTTATCGCTCGGACGGAAACCGTAGGCCTTTCGTCTGTCCGGCACGGCTGGCGGCGGTTTGACAGGGCGCCGGCTCTCGCCAAAGCTCCTTGGGCACGAACCAACACCCACTGCGGAGCGCAGAATATGGACAAGAAACTCCTGAGCAAGGGCCTGATCCTTGGTGTTTTGAGCGCCACCAGCCTGTTGGCGCAAGCCGACGAAGCCGGCGGCAAGGGATGCGGCTGGGGCAACATGGTGTTCGAGGGGCAGCGCGGCCTGCTGCCGCACCTGCTGGCCACCACCACCAACGGCACGTCGGGCAACGCCACCTTCGGTCTGACCTCGGGTACCAACGGCTGTGACTCCAATGTGCGCATCGGCTACGGCGGCCGCTCGATCTTCGCCATGAACGGCATGCTCGACAACATCGCAGAGGACATGGCCAAGGGGCACGGAGAGGCGCTGGATGCCTACGCCGTCCTGCTGGGCATCCCGAGCGAGGACCGCGCGCACTTCGCCCAGGTGACCCAGCAGCACTTCGGCGAGATATTCGCCACCCAGGACAGCACCGGCGAGCAGGTGCTGAACAATACCCTGGCGGTGATGAGCCGCGATCAGGTGCTGTCGCGCTACGCCAAGCAGCCAGTCTGATCCCCCGCGCCCCCGAAAAGCCCGCCGCAGATGCGGGTTTTTCTTTTGCATCGTCCGGCTGGTCGATTTTGAGCTCAGGCAATAAGCACGTAACCGCTCTAGACTAAGGTCGTATGAATGGGTCGTGGGAAAAGATTAGAATTTTTCTGCGAATTCTCGCCTTCAAACTGTCGGAAGCCTCGCTATGAACAATAACAACAACCTGCTGCGTCACCTCGCATGGCTGGTGGTGGCGATAGTCGGTGCCTTTGCCTTAGGAGTCGTGGCGTTGCGCCGCGGCGAAGCCATCAACGCATTGTGGATCGTCGTCGCAGCGGTCGCCATTTACCTGGTCGCCTACCGCTACTACAGCCTGTTCATCGCCACCAAGGTGATGCAACTGGATCCCAACCGAGCGACCCCCGCGGTCCTCAACAACGACGGCCTGGACTACGTCCCGACCAACAAGCACATCCTCTTCGGTCACCACTTCGCCGCCATCGCCGGCGCCGGCCCGCTGGTCGGTCCCGTGCTCGCGGCGCAGATGGGCTACCTGCCCGGCACGCTCTGGCTGATCGCCGGCGTGGTGCTGGCCGGTGCCGTTCAGGACTTCATGGTCCTGTTCATCTCCAGCCGCCGCAATGGGCGCTCGCTGGGTGAACTGGTGCGCGAGGAAATGGGGCAGGTGGCGGGGACCATCGCCCTGTTCGGCGCGTTCCTGATCATGATCATCATCCTCGCGGTACTCGCCCTGATCGTGGTGAAAGCCCTGGCCGAAAGCCCGTGGGGCATGTTCACCGTGCTGGCGACCATCCCGATCGCGATCCTCATGGGCGTGTACATGCGCTACATCCGCCCGGGCCGCATCGGCGAGATTTCCGTGGTCGGCGTGGCGCTGCTGCTGGGCTCCATCTGGTTGGGCGGGCAGGTCGCCGCCAGCCCGGAATGGGCGCCGGTCTTCACCTTCCACGGCGTGCAGATCGTCTGGATGCTGATCGGCTACGGCGCCGTCGCCTCGGTGCTGCCGGTGTGGCTGCTGCTGGCGCCGCGTGACTATCTGTCGACCTTCCTCAAGATCGGCACCATCGTCGCCCTGGCCATCGGCATTCTGATCGTCATGCCGGAGCTGAAGATGCCGGCCCTGACCCAGTTCACCGACGGCACCGGCCCGGTGTGGAAGGGCAGCCTGTTCCCGTTCCTGTTCATCACCATCGCCTGTGGCGCCGTGTCCGGCTTCCACGCGCTGATCTCCTCCGGCACCACGCCGAAGCTGCTCAACCGCGAGCCCGACGCCCGCTACATCGGCTACGGCGGCATGCTGATGGAGTCCTTCGTGGCGATCATGGCGATGGTCGCCGCCTCGGTGATCGAGCCGGGCATCTACTTCGCCATGAACAGCCCGCCGGCCGTGGTCGGTACCGACGTCAACGCGGTGGCCGCCACCGTCAGCAGTTGGGGCTTCATGATTTCCCCCGAGGTGCTGACCCAGACCGCCAAGGATATCGGCGAAACCACCATCCTGGCCCGTGCCGGCGGCGCGCCGACCCTCGCCGTGGGTATCGCGCACATCCTTCACCAGGTGCTGCCGGGTGAGAATACGATGGCCTTCTGGTATCACTTCGCGATTCTCTTCGAGGCACTGTTCATCCTCACCGCGGTGGATGCCGGTACCCGTGCCGGTCGCTTCATGCTGCAGGACCTGCTGGGCAACTTCGTCCCGGCACTGAGGAAGACCGACTCCTGGGGCGCCAACATCGTCGGCACCGGCGGTTGTGTCGCGCTGTGGGGCTGGCTGCTGTACCAGGGCGTGGTCGATCCGCTGGGTGGGATCAACACGCTGTGGCCGCTGTTCGGCATCTCCAACCAGATGCTCGCCGGTATCGCGCTGATGCTCGCCACCGTCGTGCTGATCAAGATGAAGCGCCAGCAGTACGTCTGGGTGACCGCGCTGCCGGCCGCCTGGCTGCTGATCTGCACCACCGCGGCGGGGCTGATCAAGGTCTTCGACAGCAACCCGGCCGTGGGCTTCGTCGCCCTGGGCAAGAAGTACAGCGCCGCGCTCGATGCCGGGCAAGTGCTGGCGCCGGCCAAGGATATCGGCCAGGTGCAGGCGGTGATGATGAACGCCTACATCAACGCCGGTCTCACCGTGCTGTTCCTGCTGGTGGTGTTCAGCGTGCTGGTGTACTCGATCAAGGTGGGCGCCAGCGCCTGGAGCAAGAAGGAGCGCACCGACAAGGAGGCGCCGTTCCAGCCGATCCCGGACGCCTGACGGAGGTAGATCATGTTCAACGACCTCAGCCGCATGGGTAAGTATCTCGGGCAGGCCGCACGCATGCTGGTCGGCATGCCCGATTACGACACCTACGTTCAGCACATGCAGAACAAGCACCCGGACAAGACTCCGATGACCTACGAGGAGTTCTTCCGCGAGCGCCAGGAGGCTCGCTACGGTGGTGGCAAGGGGAGGCCGATCCGCTGCTGCTGATGCGATGAAACTGGCTGCGTGGCCGATGCTGCGTTGCCAGTGGCCGGAAAAATGCTCATCTACTGAAGTAGACTCCGCTTTTTCCGGCCACTGGCGCCTTGTCTCGCCTGCCTCGCCGACGTTTCATAAGTAGAGATGCGGGCCGCGAGCGATCGCGGTCCGTTTTCATTTCTGCCTGTTTTCTTTTCTGATTGCCTGGATGTTCCCATGACCGATTCCGCAAGCGCGCCGCAGATTCCGGTGACCGTCCTCACCGGCTTCCTCGGGGCCGGCAAGACCACCCTGCTCAAGCACATCCTCAAGGCCGAGCACGGTCTGAAGATCGCCGTGATCGAGAACGAGTTCAGCGAGACGCCGATCGACGCTCAATTGCTCGGCGACGACGCGGTTCAGGTGACGACGCTGTCCAACGGCTGCGTCTGCTGCACCATCAATAGCGACCTGGAGCGCGCGCTCTACGTCCTGCTGGAGCGCCGCGACAACGGCGAGCTGGACTTCGACCGCGTGGTGATCGAGTGCACCGGCCTGGCCGATCCGGCCCCGGTGGCGCAGACCTTCTTCGTCGACGATACCCTGCGCGAGCGCTACCTGCTCGACGGCATCATCACCCTGGTGGACGCCGCCAACGCCGAGCGCCACCTGCAGGAAGCCATCGCCCAGGCCCAGGTCGGCTTCGGTGACCGCATCCTGGTAAGCAAGAGCGACCTGGTGTCGCCTGAACAATACGAGGCGCTGGTCGAGCGCCTGCAGCGCATCAACCGCCGCGCCGAAATCCACGCCGTGAAGCACGGCGCCATCGAGCTGGAACGCCTGCTCGACGTGCGCGGCTTCAACCTCAACGCCGACCTCGGCCTGCGCCCGCTGCTGCGCCCCGTGCGCCCGGCGGCGGACACCACCGACCGCATCACCACCCTGGTGCTGCGCAGCGACAACCCCCTGGATATCGAACGCCTCAGCGAATTCATGGACGACCTGCTGCAATGGCACGGCAATTCGCTGCTGCGCTACAAGGGCGTGCTGAATATCGCCGACGAGGCGCGTCGTCTGGTGTTCCAGGGCGTGCTGCGGCTCTATGGCTTCGATTGGGACTCCGAGTGGAAGGGCGACGAGAAGCGCGAGAGCGTGATCGTCTTCATCGGTGACAACCTGCCGGAAGAGCAGATTCGACAGGGCTTCGAAGCCATCGCGGGCGGGCCTGCCGCCTGACCGAAACGCCCGGCCAGCGCCGGGCGTTTTTCTCTGCCGCTCTTTGTAGGAGCGAGCTTGCTCGCGAACAGTTGCTCCCGGCTAACGCCATAGTGCAATCACGCACCGACCGGTCCTCTTTCGCTGAGGCGTGGGGATGGAGTTCGGTATCAACGGGGCGCCTCGGTTCGCGAGCAAGCTCGCTCCTACAGTAAATCTCAGCCGCCGATCAGGTGCTTGAGCGGGTGGTAATCCGCCTTCAGGTTCCCCGCCGCCCTGAGGATGGCCTGCTCGATGGCGTTGAGGTGCATGCAGGTCAGCTCGATGGCCGCCGCCTGGTTGCCCGCCTCGATGAACTCGATCAACCGCAGGTGCTCGTTGCCCCGGCAGGTTTCGTGGTGCTCGTCGTCCAGGGTGGTGGCGTAGAGCGAGGCGCGCTCGATCAGCTTGCGGAAGAAGTCCAGCAGCACCGGATTGTGCAGCGCCGCCGCGAGCTTGAGGTGAAACTCCCCGAGCAGGTGGACGAACTGCGCATGGTCGCGGCCGTGGGCCGCATCCTCCAGCGCCACGTGGTCGCGCAGGTCCTGGAAGATCGCGCTGTCGGCTCGGCGGCACAGTTCGCTGACGATGCCGATCTCGATCAGCCGCCGCGTTTCGAACAGCGAACGGATCTCCTCGTCGCTGGGTAGCGACACCCAGGCACCCTTGTTGAGCGCGCTGGAGACCAGCCCGTCCGCTTCCAGATGTTTCAGCGCCGCGCGCACCGAAGTGCGGCTGACCTTGAACAATTCCGCCAGCGCCGCCTCGCCCAGCTTCATGCCGGGGCGCAGGGTGCGCTTGCTGATGGCCTCGTAAACCCCTTGGTAGACGCGTTCCACCGTGGACTCGGGGCGTTTCTCCGTCATGACCGACTCCGCCTCTTGCTTGACCCAGGAAAGGATGCCGCAAAACCGTCCGTGCAAAACCTGTTGCGGAAGAAAAATAAACTCGTTGGTCGATGTCCGTCGGGTCAGCAAACGCTCCACCGACGCGCCCCCGCCTCAACGAGGTCTTCACCTTGCTGGGGGCGTCGGGTTGTGGCAAGACCACGCTGCTGCGCAGCAGCGCCGGCGTCGAGAACATCACCTCCGGCGACATCCTCATCGGCGGCGAGCAGGTCAACGACCTGCCGCCATATCGCCGCGCATCAGCAGCGTGTTCCAGAGCTGCGCGCTGTCCCCGTACATGTCGGTGAGCAGTGCCATCGCCTATCCCAACGGCATCTGGTCCAGGCTCTAGGGCTGACGAGCCGCTTTCGCTTTTCTTCGGAGCGAGCTTGCTCGCGAACGGATTCTGCTCCGCCACCGGCGTCATGCAGCTCGCGAGCAAGCTCCTGCAACAAGATGCGCATTGGCACATCGATGGAACACGAAAAATGCCCGGCAACTCATTGCCGCACTCCCTTTCACGCCGCCATGTCGGAAGTTTCTGCCTGCACCTGGTGGAGGCGCCGCATTGGAACCACTTCCCCTATTCGTCAGCCTTGTTCGTTTCCTCGGGACGAGAAGGCAACCATGTCGAACGGGTTGAGCAGTGAGGTGCGCTGGCACGAACAGAAGGTCACGACGCAGATGCGCGCCGAGGTCATGCAGCAGCGCGGAGCATGCATCTGGCTCACGGGCCTGTCGGGAGCCGGCAAGTCGACGCTTGCCAATGCGCTGGACGTGGCGCTGTATGCGACCGGCAGGAAGACTTATCTGCTCGATGGCGACAACGTGCGCCACGGGCTCTGCCGTGATCTGGGCATGGCAGAGGCGGACCGGGCGGAAAATATCCGGCGCGCAGGCGAAGTGGCGAAACTCATGGTGGACGCCGGCCTGATCGTGCTCTGCGCCTTCATCTCGCCGTACCGGCGCGACCGCGAGCGACTGCGGGCGCAGTTCCAGCCGGGGCAGTTCGTCGAAGTCCATGTTTCCACGCCACTCGATCTCTGCGAGCAGCGTGATCCCAAGGGGCTGTACAGCAAGGCGCGACAGGGGCTGATCAGCGATTTCACCGGCATCGATTCCCCCTATGAAGTGCCGCCTGCGCCGGAGTTCGTCGTTGATACCAGCCTGGAGCCGCTGGACCTGTCCGTTCGACGATTGCTCGGCGCCTGCGCGTACTGAGGCGCCCGTTGGCGCACGCTGGAGCGTAATGCGCAGGAGCGCGAGCAGGCGTCGGCGGAAAGGAACATCGAACGACCACTGAACCGTCGCCCAGCCAGAGCCGCCTGAAGCTGCCAAACGCCGCGTAAACGGCTAGGCTAGGGCGGTTCCCTCATCGACGGATACCGCCATGAGCCAGTCGCTCGACACCCTCTCCGATTTCGAACCCCTGAGTGCCGTGGATGCCCGCGTTCTCGGGTGCCTGATCGAAAAGCAGCTCACCACCCCCGAAGCGTACCCACTGACCCTTAACGCCCTGGTTACCGCGTGCAACCAGAAGACCAGCCGCGACCCGGTGATGAACCTCACACCCGGCCAGGTCGGCCAGTCCCTGCGCCATCTGGAAGGGCGCGAGATGACCCGCCTGGTCATGGGCAGCCGCGCCGACCGCTGGGAGCAGCGCTTGGACAAGGCGCTGGAACTGGTCAAGCCGCAGGTCATCCTGCTCGGCCTGCTGCTCCTGCGCGGCCCGCAGACTCTCAACGAACTGCTCACCCGCAGCCAGCGCATGCACGACTTCGACGACACCGAGGAAGTCCGCCACCAGCTCGAACGCCTCGCCGGACGAGGCATGGCCGTGCAACTGGAGCGCCTGAGCGGCCAGCGCGAAGACCGCTACATGCACCTGCTGGGTACCGAGGAAGACCGCGAGGCCGCCATCGCCGCCAGCGGCAGCCGCGCCTCCAGCGAGCGCAGTGACGGCGGCGGGCACGACGAGTCCCGCCTGGTCGAGCTGGAGGCTCGCATCGCCGCCCTGGAGGAGCGTCTTGCCCTGCTGGAACTGGGTGTCTCGCGGGATTGAGGCAGGTCTTTTCCACTGGCCGGTCGACTTTGGTCGGCCAGCCATCCGACTAATCAAGCGTTAACATTCGGCGTCGATAGTCACAGTTTTACCCGCTATACCCGGAGTTCACCATGAGTTGTCGAAAACCCTCCCAGGCCCAGTTGACTGCCGTGCTCAGCCAGCTTTCGGAAATCGACTTCAAATCCGTGAACGAGCTCACCGGACATCGCGAGAGCAATCTCCTCGCCATTCGCGCACTGTTCCGCCAGGGGCTGATCAAGGGGGTGCTGATCGATGATCCGTTCGGGGCCGAAGACGACGCGGGCCCCTTGCTCCACAGTGCGGAACGGCTGCGCCTGGCCCGGCGCCTGAAAGAGGCCATTGTCGTTGTGGAGGCTCCGGAGGAGTTGGTGCGCTGGGGAGCCTTGCTGGTCTAGCGCCTGCTTCCCTGTCTGCATACCGTGGCTCGCTCATTTCGCGGAACGGGTCGACTACGTATTGAGTACGGTATTGGCCAAGCCTGTGGCTTCGTCCCTGCCGCAAGCTGGTGCTGTAACGAAAAAGCCCCTGAAATTCGCTAGGAAAATCAGAGCTTATCGTTTTCATTTGGTGGGGCCGGGGGGATCCGACCTCGGTTTCAGGATCGGATCTTCAGCGCCTTGGGGATCAAGCCGAGAGCGGGCCGAGGCCCGGTGTTGTCTGGCTTTCTCAATGCTCAAACATAGGAAGGATTCTGCGAGCGTCAAGGACGGTACAAGAAAAACCGTAGTTGAGTGGCTAATTCTGGTTGGGTGGAATCGCTGCGCTATTGGGATTTGAACTAGTGAACTGACAGTAGGTTTTACAAGCGTTGCCTGACCAATGCTCAGCGATCTGCTCCTGTGGTAGCAAGTACGCAATGGCTACTGGCGCTCGCCTTTCGCTCTACCGATGCTGCCGATTGCCTGGGCGAAGCTGGATGTACGCCCTACACAGGAGATCTGGATGCGTTCGAGTAAGCCTGTATCGCTCGCAAATTGCACCTCTTCGTAGCGCACGACAGGCAGTTCTCGGTTGTTCTTGAAACGCCTGTCTGGGCCGCCTTTTTTGTTCACAAACTTCCAGGTTCTGCTGATGATCTCGGAGTCTTTCGGAACGGCGCCGTCTTCGATGAAGTTTGTCGTGGAGATGTCGATTCGCAGGTTTTCATAGGACACCGCGCCGACCCCGTTGGCTTCGAACACAAGCACCTTGTCCGGGAAGAAATAGAGGGTCTGGCGGCCCACGGGGATGCTGGGCGTGGCAACGTTGGTTTTTACTAAGGGCGGGTTTTGCAGTCCGAGTGCGATCGAGCTTCTGGTTACCAGGTGTCTGGCTCCGGCGTGGTACTTGCTATCAAGCACCTTCCCTTGAGCCTGAAGATGCCAGGTTGCGCGACAGCTTCGAACGCCGTCGAAGGCGGTATGCAATTGCTCGACAACACCGGCGAATTCCGACTCGAAGTCGTAGAGCATGACTGTTGTTTTTCTCAGCAGATCCCAGTAGTACGTTACGGCCATCAGCAGACCGCCAACGAGGAGCAGGGTAAGTAGTGCCCAGGGTGGTAGCTGCTTCGCTGAGAGGAGAAGCGCGCCAACGGTGAGTGCGGCGACGAAGGGCCAAAGGCGCAAGCGCTTTCGCTTGGTATTCAGCTCGTCGACGAGCGCTTGCGATGAGGAATCCACCATCAAGCCGATCTCGCCACTATCGATTTCCTTGAGGGGCTCGTGTGTATGCGATGGGATATCGACTAGCGGGGTAGGCGCTCTCGCCGGCTTGGGTGGTGCAATGGCAGGGGCCGAGCCATTGGATGGGAGGGTTTGGCGGTAGTAAAAGCCTCCGCGCCCCATGTGAATGTAATTGCCCCTCGGCCCAGTTCCAACCCGGAGGCCCTTAATACCGGCGGAAACACCAATTCCAGACTTCGAGAGGTTGAACCTGAACGGGCCCACTCTCACTGACTTACGCACTGACAATCCCATGTTCCCTCCGGGCTTTGAAACTGCCCCCTTGCAGCGGGGGCATCCCTCGATCGTACGGTCTTCTTGCGCAGCCAACTCTGTACCCTCGAGATCGACGAGCTGGTCAGGAGAACAACTGGTCGATCACGCCTTGGATTCTGGCCCGGGTTGATGCCGAGACTTTGCTCAGCCCGAGCTCTCGTGCCATGGCGTAGAGCAAGTCTTCGCCGACGAGGCTTTGGTCTGCCAATGCACGTGCCAAGGCAAGGAGCTCCAAGCTGCAGATCTCGTCGACAGGACGGGTGTGATCAGCGCCGGCCGGTCGGCGATACGCTACGGCTTCGCAGTTTGGTAAGCGGCTGGGCCAATAGAAGTGTCCAGCGTCATCTTCAACCTTGCGGTGTACGCGATCGGCCACGCTGACGACACGATCACGAATGCGTGCGCCAGTACGAGTCCAGCCATGTGCCCGGGCGATTCGGCGGGCGAGCGAGGTATCGAGGACGGGGCCTTCCTCTTCGACCACATGCTTGATCATCATCGCCAGGACAGTGTCATAGCGCGCATCGAAGAATGCATCCGGATCCACGCCTTCCACGGCGCTCAGCGGGTCGCTCCCTCGGTAGAAAGGGAAGGTTGTCGAAGTGCGTGCTGCGTCTGCCTGCATATCGGCGTAGCGCACGCTCGGCATGTCCAACGCCTCGTTCTCGGTTTCAGGTTCCACTGACTCATCAGGGGTTTTGAGCTGGGGACGGTCGACAGGGAGTGCTACAACGTTGTCGGCCAGCGGAGCTTGGTACTCGTACTCAGCGGCATTCGCGGCCAACTGCTCCTGGGCTTCACGAGCCGCACGTTGCTGACGGCTTTCGACCAACAGAGCCTCAAGGTGCTCATGGGTTTTCTGTGCCGTGCCCAAGGAGTCGATCCACCAGTCGGTCGACCAGATGCGCAGAATCTCCCAACCAAGACCTCGTAGCACTTGCTCGCGCAGCTTGTCCCGATCACGGGCTGTTGCGCTGCGGTGGTAGGTTGCTCCGTCGCACTCGACGCCGGCGAGGTAGCGCCCAGGCGCATCGGGGTCGACAACTGCGAGGTCGATGCGGAACGACGACACGCCGACTTGGGTGACGACCTGCCAGCCCTTTTGGCGAAGCGCATTCGCAACGGCTTCTTCGAAGGGGCTGTCGTAACCGCCCAGGCTTCCGGTATCGGCTCCCGCCAGTGCACGAGCGCCACGGTCGGCAAACTCGAGGAAGTGCTTGAGGTCGCGGACGCCGAAAGCTTGTGTGCGTGCCAGGTCGATCTTCTCGGCTCGCAGGGTGCTGAAGACGCGAAGTTCATGGCGAGCCCGGGTGACGGCGACGTTGAGCCGGCGCTCACCTCCCGTGCGATTGAGCGGGCCGAAGTTCATGGCAACGTTGCCCGCAGCATCGGGGCCGTAAGTGATCGAGAAGTACATGATGTCGCGCTCGTCACCCTGAACACTTTCCAGGTTTTTCACGAAGACGGGTTCAAGCTCGCTCTCCGAGAAGTAGCTTTCCAGCGCCGGGTCTTTTCGGCGTTCGGTGTCGAGCAGATCCTCGATCAGCTTTTGCTGTTCGCCGTTAAATGTCACGACGCCGATGGTCAGCTTGCTCTCTTTGAACCCAGGGCTACGCAACCGGCCGATCAGGTCAGCGACCAATGCCTTGGCCTCTGCAGGGTTGGTACGTGCAGAGCCTTTCTCGTACACCCCGTTGATGACGTGCAGGCTGACGGCACGATCATTTGTAACAGGGGAGGGGAAGGTCACCAGCTTGGACTCGTAGTAGCGCTGGTTCGAGAACGCAATCAGGCTTTCGTGTCGACTACGGTAGTGCCAGTTCAGGTTGCGGATCGGCAGGTTGGCACTGATGCATTCATCCAAAATGCTTTCGAGGTCGGCCTCGACATCAACGTCATCCTGGGTGGATTCGGCACGATCGAAGAAGGAGGTTGGGGGGAGCTGTTTGGGGTCGCCAACCATCACCACCTGCTTGCCACGAGCGATGGCGCCGATCGCATCCCATACAGGAATCTGTGAGGCTTCGTCGAAGATCACTACATCGAAGACGCTGGAGTTCGCTGCCAGGTACTGAGCGATGGAGAGCGGACTCATCAGCAAGCACGGCGTCAGCTTGGTGAGGGCATCGGGGATTTTGGACATCAGCTCGCGCAGCGGAAGGTGGCGCGTTTTCTTCGTGATTTCGTGCCGAAGGACGCCCCATTCCGAGTTCTTGCTCACCGAGTCCTGTGTGGGGAGCTCGGCACACAGGCGTGCGCGCAGCAAATCACGGGTCAGCGCGGTGAAGCGGTCGTCCAGGGCACGGAAGTCTCGAATGCGCTGCTCGTGTTCTACGCTCACGAATGTGCGAATGACAGGCTCGTGATCAACGGCCGTGTTCAACCACCAACGGGCATAGTTCGTTTCGAATGCCTTGCGCACAGAGCCTTGTGGAACATGCCCTGCTTTCAGCGCATCGACCAGCGGAAGCAGGCCGAGAGCGGATGCTTCATCGCATGCTTTCTTCCAGGCGCACCAGGCGTGCAGGCCATTGCCGGATTGCACGATCTGCTCACACTGCACATGCTGCTGACTCAGCTCCTGCTCCGTGAAGTCGGCCGCGTCCTCGGCCAAGAAATGCCCGGCGTCGACGAGCTTCTGCGTATGCGCGACGTACTTATCAAGCGACTCCAGCAACTGCCCGCCGGCCTGGGCCAACTGACCCTCGGGCTCGAGCAGGGCATTGGCGTCACCTAGCAAACGCCCCAACGCTGATTTGATGCCCTCGACATGTTCTGGTGTTTGCACAAGGGCAGAGATGGCGCTGGCGAGGTGGGCGTGGAACTTGAGTACGCGGGAGACCGTGTCTTCCTTCGTATGCAGGCCCAGCCACAGACCGGATGTCAGTTCTCGCAGGTCTGCCAGGTCGCTTAGTTCTCGCTCGATGGCTTCTCGCTGCCGGAGAATTTTCAGCTCACCTTGGAGCCACTCTCCACAGGCGCCGCTAGCAACGAGCTCATGCTCGTCCTCCAGGCGTCCTTCCTGCTGGATAGACCGTCTTCCGCGTTGGAAGGCCAGCGCAGCGTTGAGCGCTTTGGTTTGGGTCTGCAGTCCGGCCCAAAGCGATCCTGTCGCGGGGGTGAGTGGATTGAGTGTGGAAATCTCACCCTCGAGCGCCCGGACGTCTCGCATTCGCTCTAGCGTTTCCTTCAGTGCGAGGCCCGCCTGCCCCTGACTGATGAGGTCGAAGCCGTCGTCTGACCAAGCACGGCCTTCAACGCACGCAGCGAGCGAAGCCTGCAGGCGCATGACCACCGACAGAAGGGCTGGATCAGTGTTGTGACCCTTCCATACAGCGCTGGAAGAGGGCTCTGGATCAATGGCGTCGAGGCGAGCGCGGAGTTCACGAATGGTGATCCAGCGCTGAAGATCTTCCGCAATGGTCGTCGGCGCTGGCGTCGATTGAGTGCTCACCACTTGCCCGCGGATTCTGCGTTGGACAAGCCAGGATTTCGGCCACATCGATTTGCCGGCTTGATCCCACTCCTGCAGCAGAGCACGGACATCCAGTGCCTCAATGGCATCGGAGTAACCCACGGACAGCGTTTGCGTGACTCGTGCAACCTCTGCAAGGGTCTCCAGGCCCTGGTTGAGCAGAATCATGCTCGCTACTGGCCAGGGTTGGGGAAGACCAGATCTGAGCTCCGCATGCTGGGCCAGCAGTCCCAGTCCGCGTTGGCACTCCTCCAGCGTACTGGATGTCCAGAATGCGGGGAGCGTCTGGTTGAGCGTGCGGTGTTGCTCGATGAGTTTCAGGCCTGCATCCAGACGTTGCCCGATTGCACGGGAATCGGGACGGAGCACGAAGCTCCAGTTATGCCCTACGGCGGCGGGAAGGATCTTCGCCAACGCGGCCAGACCTTTGAGCGTCCTGGTATTGGCTGGCAGCGAGGGTAGGCCGGACATTTGGATGTAACGCTCACTGGCCTTTTGCACCGCATGGATGGCAGGGCCGAGCTCATGTGCCGCCTCGATCACCTGGTGCTGCCAGGTTGGAGACCAATCGTTGTTACCAATCAGATGCAGCGGGTGTTGGTTCAGCGTGCCGAAACCGACCGCCTGAGCATTGACTTCCAGGCGATCGGCGATCTCCCGCTTAGCGAGTAGATCCGCGGACTGATGCTGCGTGTGCGATGTCCACGCGAGATTAATCGGAGCGACATCCTGATTGGTGCTGACGATGCCGATGGCATCATAGATTGTGTACCCATTGGGGTAGCGCTCGTGCAGTCTCTCGGCATACTGGTTCAGCACATCACGATGCCCTTGCAGGCGTTGTGCCTCGGCCTGCCATGTGTCTGCGTCAGCAGTGCCACGGGCCTCCCAGGCGGAGTGCAGTTGGGCAAGGACTTCGGTTTTCTTCGACTTGTTCGAGTGAACCTCAAGGCAAAACTCACCCAGGCCTACCTCGCGTAGGCGCCGGTACACAACATCGAGCGCGGCGATCTTTTCGGAGACGAAAAGCACGCGTTTTTGCTGCGCAATGAACTGAGCAATCATGTTCACGATCGTCTGGCTTTTGCCGGTGCCGGGTGGCCCGATCAGAACGAAGTCGCGTCCCTGTGCTGCCGACAGCACCGCGGAGAGTTGTGACGAGTCAGAGGGAAGAGGGCAGAAGACCTGCTGAGGGCTGTATTGCGTGTCCAGCTTCCGCTCTTCCGGGAATGCCCCACCACCGCCGCCGTTGAATGCCTCGCGTGGGGTATCCAGCAGATGCTTAACCACGGGGCTCTGACGCAGCGCATCAGAGCGCTCCGAGAGATCTTTCCACATCAGGTATTTGGCGAACGAGAACATCGACAGGACGACATCTTCGCTGACCTCCCAGCCCTTGATGTCCTTGATCGCGTGGGCAACCGTTCTCCAGATCAACGCGACATCCAGACCTGAGTCGTCTTTCGGTAGCGCGCCATCTCCGATGCCCAGACTTAGCTCAAAGTCCTGACGGAGCATTTCCTGTAGGGTTGGGTTGAAGCGTGGCTCGTCGTCGTGAATCACCAGAGTAAAGCCTGCACGAGCGCTCTTTCGCTCAAGCGTTACCGGTACCAGTATTAGCGGCGCTCGATAGCGTTGGCTTTCTCTGTCCTCACGTGTCCAGGTCAGGAAGCCCAGCGCGAGGAACAGCGTGTTGGAGCCGCCTTCCTGCAGGTTCGTGCGGGCTCCCCGATATAGTTCGGTGAGGCGGGCATCGAGCTCAGTGACCGGCAGGCCTACGAACACTTCATTGCGCTTCAATGCATCCAAAGCATGCTGACGTCGAAGGTCTTCGCGTTCCCTTTCTTCGTGCAGGGCTTGATCGCGTGGGTCAGCACCTTCCATCAGGTCAGGACGTGTGTGCAGTTTGAGCTGCTGGCCACTGGCGAGGATGTCCTCAAGCGCCGCGGCATCGGGTGCCTCCAGGCGAACCGCTTTCTTGCCGGCCTTGAAGTTCAACAGGTTGTTGCGCAAGGACAGATCGAGCAGCTTGCGTTGCCAGCGGGCGAGGCGATCTTTGGGATCAAGTGACGCAACGTCAACTTCAACCGGGGCCTCGTCAGGCAGTTCGGGTGGCCAGTCGATGAGTAGTTCCTGGCCAGCCTGGTTCTGCTCACTACTAGCGGTACCAAGAGCAGGAGCTGCCTCTGCAGTGGCCAGTGGTTTGATCCGCTGCAGCCGGGCCCGCCGGATGTCCAGGGCGAGCTCAAATTCCTGCGCCTGGCCCTCAGCCAGATGTTGGGCACCGCGCTCTATGGCATAGGACAGTGACGGGATGTTGGGTTGGGTGATCAGTGTGGTCTCAAACAGCTTCAGCTCGTTGAGCTTCATGCGTTTGCGCAGCGCGGTGATGTCATCGACGGTACTGTTGGAGAACTCCTCGGCTTTGAGCCAGAAGCCCGAGAATGCATGGCCTCGAGTGAAGATCAGCAGCGGGTTCAGGCCTGCTTGCTCTAGCGCTGCACAGAACAGCAACGACAAGTCGAAGCACGTCGCCAGGCCACTCTCGAGGATGTGGCTTGGACTGCGCACTTTCTGGCCGAACTGCTCGAAACTAGCTGGGGGGAGGGCGTAGTCTAGTTTTAGGGACGCGACCGCGGCCCAGATCGCCGATGCAATCTCCCAGGCGTGCGCTGAGCCGCTGGAGTAACCGTTCAGCGCGGGGTTCTTGCCTTGGTCGCGCAGTAACTCCGCGGCCTTCTTCAGCAGCCGCTCAACCGCGAGGTCGTTAGGCTGGACGAAGGCCGCGGTCATGTCGGGAAGATGGGATAACCCGCCCCATTGATTGCGAGGGAGTAGCTCCAGAGTGAGTTCAAGACGGGTGACTTCTTGGCGCTCTTCGTCACCATTGCCCAGGGACGTCAGAACAAAGGTGACGGCCACTCTCTCTGCTTCAGTAAGCCGGGCAAGCAGGGCGCCATCGATCTGCAGATCGAGCCCTGGTATGGGAAGGAATGTGCCAGGGCCCAGCGCGTCGATATGCCAGGTCTTGGGCTTGAAGACGTGAGGGTCGGATAGGAGCTGAAGCTCCAGTATGCTGTACTTCTGATCACTGTCGTTGATCAGGCGCAGCTCTCGAATCACCGGTACCGAGTTCTGGAAGTCGGCCAGGTTGAGCTTGGCGACCAGCGTCGCTTGAATGCGGACGGTCTTTATCGCCTCCGGCTCGATAGCCTCTACGGTGGCGTGCGAATCCTGAGGCAGCTCGCGACCTGGCTGCTGAATAACCTCATCACTCATTTCGATCTCCTTGTCCAAACCTAGCGAAGTGGCCAGGCGGCGGAAAACTCTCGTGACGGGCTTACCCCCGGCGCGCGCTTCCCTACATCGCTTCATCCTATCTGGCTTCGACGGATGATGGCGAGTGGCCAAAGGGTTGAGTTGACGAGCTGTATTGCGTGGCAGTTTGAACCGGCTATCGCCCGTTCGCGAGATTCAGCTGTAAAGGCTATGCACCGACACGCCCAAACGCTCGGCTACTTCCGCAACGCGCAGGCCGCGCTCGGTCACTTGTCTGACCGCTTCGATTTTGAATTCTTTGGGGTAACGCTGGTTGCTCATGGCACCTCCTGATGGGCCTCATTATGAGGCTCGAAGGTGTCTACAAAACTAGGGGCGATTCAGGATGCTCCACCGGCACGTCGTCAGGTATGGGCAGCGTTACGCATGATGTCATCGATTGTTCATTGCGATAAACTTGAACAGTATTTTACATTTCGTTCATTATTTTAGGGCTCCTAATGCTGTCTGCCAGCAATGCCCCATGGCGAGAAATGACAGCTTCCAGTCTTTTCGATCAGATGGATTTGTTAGATAAGGTGGCAAACTGATGGTGCATTATTCAAATAAGAACTTCGTTCCTGGCCAGAATATAGGTTTCATGTTGGTCAAGGCGCGGAACATTGTCTCGTGTGAGGCGGATGCTGCCCTGAAGGAACTGGGGGTTACTGGGCAGCAAATGGGCGTGCTGTTAACTCTACGCCGAGGTGAGGCGATTACCTCGGCGGCGTTATCCAAGCTCTTCTGTATCGATACTGGTTCGGTTTCGCGAATGCTCGACCGGCTCGAGAGCAAGGGACTCGTTTGTCGCATCCGGAGTACCGAGGACCGTCGAGTGATCGTCCTGCACCTCACTACGAAGGGGGAGCGAATAGCTGACAGAGGGACTGAGTTCATAGTTCCTTTGCTGAATTCTCGGCTATCGAGATTCAGTGAGAAAGAGTTCTCCGAATTTTCCCGCTTTCTTCAGATGTTTCTATCTGACTGATCATTAGGGAAATAGGCTCTCAAGCGAGGTGGTTTTCCAGAATAAGCTGAATCGGCCAATTTTCTTTGCTTAGCCCCCTATGAAGACTGCACGTGGTACATCCGTCTTGGGGAGGCTAGATTCGCCATGCGCCGGCAGTACTCATTTTTGAAATTGCTCGTATGTAATACCCATTACTGCAAGTCGCGGCAGTACTTCGACCAACGTTTCGAGTCGGCAGCTTGGTAAGCGCCATTCCGGATAGTCGTCAAGAATGGCCATTACACTACGAACGACCACCGTCAGTTTTCCCTCATCCCTAGCGTACTGGCTCGACATTTGTTTTAAGATTTCCCTAAGATGCTCGATCTGAGACAGCCGAATCGCCATTATCGCGCTCTTTTGCTCGTTAGTGAGCTGGCGGAGTTCTAGGCGAGATAATATCTGCCTGCCGTGATGAGCAAGACTGAAGTGCACGTGTGAATGGATATATTGCCGTAAGCGCTGCAAGCCGCTGGCGTTATTCGGATCTTCTGCCCTGAGTGTGTCCAGTAGATCTGATTCATGCTCTTCAATCAGCTCGAACAGCAATGCCTGCTTGCTGTCCATGTGGTTGTATAGCGATCCGGCCTGCATGCCGAGAGCATTGGCGAGCTGGCGCAAGCTGACGCTCTGGAAGCCTTGCTCGACGAACAACTGGAGTGCCACTCGACGAAGTCTTTCGTGAGAGCTAGTCTGTTCGACCTGTTGCGGCTTTGCGTGTTCCCCGTGCCGATATAGCATCGATTCGGCGGCTGGGCAGTCGGACTTGGCAGGCGATATGGCTAATTTCACGATTAATCTCGATGCAGCGTCAAGGCAAGCTCCAGGCCTCCGCCGATGTACAACGTGGCAAGGCCCTTCCTGGCATCGCGGCGGTTCATTTCGCACAGGAGGGTAACCAGTACCTGGCTGCCGGAAAGGCCAATCGGGTAGTCAAGAGCGATGCCCCCATCATTGACATTGACTTTGTCGATGTCCCAACCCGGCTTCCCGCCAACTGAAAGAGCCTGCACGGCGAAGGCTTCGTCGGCTTCTATCAGGTCGAGATCGGCCAATTCCCAGCTGGCCTTTTCCAGGTATTTGCGGCTGGCTGGGAGCGGACAACACCCATCACTCCCATCACGGCAGCGGATCGTCTGGGGCCGCCGTGGCGACAGTCTCAGACTTGACCCGCACAGCTTACTCACGGACGGGCACGATATAAGGCAGCCCGGCGGTGATTGCCGCCCGGCGTGCCGGATTCTGTCCGCAGCTCTCGGTAAGCACCTGGCCGAGAGTCACTTCATCTAAGTAGGTTGGAGCCACGCCTGTTTTTTCTAGCAGGGTGCGGATTACGGCGCTGCCTAGTTTGACTGCACTGAAGTCGGCCAGGCTGTCCTGGATGGCACCGATGGCACCGATGGCACCGATGGCAGTACGATCGGCGACGACGACGTCTTGCATACTATCTCTCCGCATAAAACTGGCTCCGGCTCGAGCTCTCGTCTTGGTCACAGCTGGGTGACTTGGATACGTGCACTCATGCCAGTTGGCTGAGTGGCGTCGTGGAACTGTGCTTCACCACGCAACCGGGCTAGCAATTGTGTCTTGCGCGTTTCGGCGTGGGCTAGATAGCGCTCCTTGACCGGGCCATAGCCGCGTACGGCATCCGGCAATCGAGCTAGTTCCAAGGCGGTGGCGAGGTTGTCGGCAGTGAATCGGGCCAGCACTTCGTCGAGGATCGCCTCGTAGCTTTCCAGCCATGCGCGCTCGACCTTGCGCTCATGGGTGCGGGCGAAGGGGTCGAGCCAGGTGTTACGCAGGCGACGGAAACGGCTGAGCAGGCGTAAGCCTTTGAGCATCCAGGGACCGAAGCTGCGCTTGGCCGGTTCCACACCCGGTGCGGTCTTGTTGAGCAGTGGCGGAGCCAGATGGAAGTTCAGGTGGTAATCGCCTTCGAAGGTTGCCTCGATCTTACGAATGAACTCGTCGTTGGCGAATAGACGGGCCACTTCATACTCGTCCTTGATCGCGAGTGCCTTGAAGTAATTGCGCGCCACTGCCTCGGTGAGGGCGCCGGGCTGGCCATTGAGGGTGCTTTCCGCGACGCTGAAGCGTTCGACGCGCTTGCGGTAGCGCTCGGCATAGGCTGCGTCTTGATAATCGGTCAGTATGTCGGTGCGCCGAGCAACGATCTCGTCCAGGGTCTGCGTCAATTGCCGGTCGCGGCTCTGGACTCTGCCCGCTGCGAGCAACTGGTGTACTCGTTGTGAGTCAGCTGCGGAGCGGCGGCCCCAAACGAAGGCAGTACGATTGAACTCAACCGCCGTGCCGTTAAGTTCGATGGCCTCCAGCAAGGCCGTCTCCCCCACCGGCAACCAGCCTTTCTGGTAGGCATAGCCGAGCATGAAGGTATTGGTGGCGATGGAGTCGCCCATCAGAGCGGTAGCGATGGCGCTGGCATCGACGAATTCCGCCCGCTCCGCGCCGACTGCTTCGTTGATCTGTGCGGCCATTTCGGGACTGCGGAAGCGCGGGTCGGGGTTTTCCAGCAGGTCACCGGATTCTGCCTGGCGGGAGAAGGTGCGGACGAAGGCGCTGGTGATGCTTTCCTCGCTGTTGATCAGAGCGTGACTAACGCCCTGGCGTAGCTTGGCCAGGGTCTCTGTGTTGGCGCTTACCACCAGGTCGCAGCCCAGCAACAGGCTGGCCTCGCCCTCTGCGATACGGGGGGCGAACAGTTGTTCCTGGCGAGCGGCGATGCGGATGTGTGACCAAACCGCGCCACCTTTCTGCGCCATCCCGGCCATGTCCAGGTTCAGCACGCCCTTGCCCTCGATGAAGGCTGCCATACCCAGGAGGGCGCCGATGGTGACTACTCCGGTACCACCGACGCCGGTGACTAAGATGCTGTAGGGCTGTCCGAGGTCGGGCAGCAGCGGCTGGGGAAGCTCCCAGACATCCCCGGCGCTCTGCACCAGCGCTTTGGGCTTGCGCAGCCGGCCGCCTTCGACGGTGACAAAGCTTGGGCAAAATCCAGAGAGGCAGGTGAAGTCTTTGTTGCAGGACGACTGGTCAATCGCTCGCTTGCTACCGAACTCGGTCTCCACTGCGACTACCGACATGCAGTTGGACTTATTACTGCAATCGCCGCAGCCTTCGCAAACCGCCTCGTTGATCACCACCCGCCGCGCCGGATCGGGAAATTTGCCGCGCTTGCGACGGCGGCGCTTCTCGGCAGCACAGGTTTGGTCATAGATGATCGCGGAGACACCGGGAAACTCACGCAACTGCTTCTGTACTTCTTCCATCAGGTCGCGGCGTAGGACCGGTACCCCGGCTGCTAGGTCGTGTACTTCCTGGTATCTGTCCGGATCGTCGCTGACCACCACGATTCGCTGAACGCCTTCGGCGGCGAGTTGGCGGGAGATCTGCGCCACGCTCAAGCTGCCGTCCACCGGTTGCCCTCCGGTCATCGCCACAGCATCGTTGTAGAGGATTTTGTAGGTGATCGATACTTTGGCCGCCACGGCTGCACGGATGGCTAGCAGGCCAGAGTGGAAATAGGTGCCATCGCCGAGATTGGCGAACACGTGGCGGGTTTCTGTGAATGGCGCCTGGCCGACCCAGGCCACGCCTTCGCCGCCCATCTGGCTGAAGGTCTCGGTGCGCGGATAGATCCAGGCCGCCATGTAATGGCAGCCGATGCCTGCCAGAGCTCGGCTGCCTTCTGGTACTTTAGTCGAGGAGTTGTGAGGACATCCGGAGCAGTAGTGCGGTACCCGCTCCATCAGGTTGCTCAATTGTTGCTTGCAACCGAGTTGGGCATCTAGCACCGCCAGGTGCATCTGTAGCGAACCGTGCGGGTGCAAACGCAAGATGCGCTTGGCCAAGGCGCGGGCGATCTGCGCTGGCGTCAGGTCGTTGATTGCCGGCAGCAGCCAATCGGTGTGCGGCAGGCTCCATTCGCCCTTGTCGTCGAACTTGCCGACGATGCGCGGGCGCACATCTTCGCGCCAGTTGTACAGCTCCTCCTTGAGCTGGTACTCGATCATGTGGCGCTTTTCCTCGACCACTACGATCTCTTCCAGCCCTTCGGCGAACTGGCGCACCCCCTCTGCCTCCAGCGGCCAGACCATGCCGACCTTGTAGACTCGCAGGCCGATCCGCTCGGCCTGCTCCTGGTCGATTCCGAGGATGTCCAGCGCCTGGCACACATCCAGATAGGACTTGCCGGAGGTGATGATGCCGATGCGTGCCCGACTCGAGTCCAGAGTCACTCGGTTGAGGCCGTTGGCTCGGGCATAGGCGGCTGCTGCGTAGAGTTTGTGCTCCAGCAAGCGCTGTTCCTGGGCCAGCGGAGGGTCTGGCCAGCGGATATTGAGGCCGCCTTCAGGCAGGGCGAAATCGGGAATGACTGGCTTCACGCGATTGATGTCAAGGTCGACGATAGCCGCGCTTTCTACGGTGTCGGCCACCGCCTTGAGCGCTACCCAGCACCCGGAGTAACGCGACATGGCGAATCCGTGCAGACCATAGTCGAGGTACTCCTGTACGCCGGACGGTGCCAGCACCGGCATCATCACGGCCTTGAAAATGTGTTCGGTCTGATGCGGAAGCGAGGACGAGCGCGCGCCATGGTCATCGCCGGCAATGGCCAGCACGCCGCCGAAGCGTGAGGTACCGGCGGCATTGGCGTGGCGGAACACATCACCGCAGCGATCCACGCCGGGGCCCTTGCCGTACCAGATGCCAAACACGCCGTCGTGCTTGGCGCCGGGGAACAGGTTGACCTGCTGGGTACCCCACAGCGAGGTGGCCGCGAGGTCTTCATTGACCCCCGGCTGGAACAATACCTGGTGCTGCTTGAGGTGGTCGCGGGCTTTCCACAGCGCCTGGTCGAAGCCACCGAGGGGGGAGCCGCGATAGCCGGAGATAAAGCCTGCTGTGTCGAGGCCGTTGTCGAGGTCGCGCTGGCGTTGCATCAACGGTAGCCGGACCAGTGCCTGGATCCCTGTCATAAGGGCCTTTCCGGTCTTCTGGGCGTACTTGTCTTCCAGGGAGAGTGGTGTGCTCACGGCTAACCTCCAATGGTTCTTGTCGTTGCGACCGCGCCAGGACGTATCGCATTTTATTGAACGAAGTATTGGTTAGTGTTCATTTTTTGTTGAGTGATAAAAATTACTTACAGGTATCTGAAAATCTAATACCTTGGTTTCGTCTGTGCCTTTCGGTAATGGATTTCTGCGTTTCGGCGATACCCGATTGGCGCCGGCGCGGCGTTCGACATCGCAGCGTTCCTTATCGCCCGATACTTTGGCATGCGTGATTACGCTCGCTTGTTCGGCGTGTACCTGGGGCTGGTTACCGCTGGCGCTGCTGCCGCGCCCTTGCTGTTTGCCTTGTTGTTCCTGATCAGTGATAGCCACGCTTCTAGTTCGCCTGCTTCCTGATCGGCCCGTTGTTGTTGCTGACGCTGGGGGTATCCACACTTCAGGCGGGGCAGCGTAGTGCACGGATAATTTTCTGGACAAATTATTAAAATATGTTCAATTAGTCTGCTTCTGAGTTCGTGTAGAAAAACAAGAAGGAGGCTGTATGCGTGCTGCTGTGATTTCCGAACGCAATGCCCTACCGTTGGTGGGTGATTTCTGTGAGCCCGAGTTGCAGGACGGCGCGGTCCTGATCGACGTCGACACCGCCGGTCTCGGTGGCTGGGATGTGCTCGGTGCCTACCGCCTAGGGGTTGAGTATCCCTGCGTGATTCGTGGAGAGGGCGTGGGGCACGCTAGCGATGGCCGCCGCGTGTATTTTGGTGAGCGCTCGGTAGCGCCATTCGGGGCCTGGGCCGAGCGTACCCTGGTACCTGCTCCCGAGGTGTGGGAGGTACCGGACGACGTCGACGACAAGACCGCCATCAGCATGGGCATCGCCGCTACTGGGGCCATAGTGCCGTTGGAGAAAGCCGAGATCCAGAAGGGCGAGAAAGTGCTCATCCTGGGGGCCACCGGTACCCTGGGTCAGATCGCTTTACAACTGGCGCGTGGTATGGGGGCGGGTAAAGTGGTGGGTGCCGCACGCTCGGAGCAAGCCCTGTTGGGCCTGAAATCACGCGGTATAGCTGATGAGGTGGTAACTCTGGGGAGGGCGGACGACGTGTCCGCACTTAAGGATGCCGCCGACGGTGGGTTCGATGTGGTCCTCGATCTGGTCTGTGGCCAACCGTTGCTCACCGCCCTGAAGGCCACCAACTGGG
Source organism: Pseudomonas sp. MT3 (assembly GCF_054720805.1). Classification (NCBI taxonomy): domain Bacteria; kingdom Pseudomonadati; phylum Pseudomonadota; class Gammaproteobacteria; order Pseudomonadales; family Pseudomonadaceae; genus Pseudomonas; species Pseudomonas sp. MT3. The sequence continues at coordinate 67,812 of NZ_JBTVPY010000014.1, read as the reverse complement.
GGGCGCGGATTATGACTATCGGTACCGGGGCGGGCCGGCAGGTCAACCTGGACATTGCCGACCTGCTGTTTCGCTCGTTGTCTTGTATAGGCACCGGTCAGCGTCCACCGATCGAGCGTGAGCAGATCTGGCGGCGTCTCCTGAAGATCGCCAAGGAGCAGGAAATTTGGATTGACTATATGGACTACACCCTGGACCAGGCCGCTGAAGCCTGGGCAGCACAAGCGGCCGGCCCGCACGCGAAGATCACTGCACGCATCAAACGCTGAGCCGTTTGGGTGCCGCGATCCGCATCCTGGCGTTAAGAAGCCTAATGCTTGCTGGGGTGCGGAGCGGACTGTACTGCCGCTCCGCTAAGAGGGACTGTAATTGTTGCGCTGGCGACGGAACTCCTCTGCTATCAATCCGGCTTCGATGCGAAAGGCTGCGGTGAAAGCAGCGGCATTCTGGAAACCGGCACCATAGGCGACCTGCTCGATCAGCAAATGCCTGTTGGCTAGCAACTGAAAGGTGAACGGTCGCAGGAACACCGGGCACAGCGGTGTTTTCGTCTAAGCCCAACTCTAACCAGCGCGATCACGAAGGCGATTCGTAAAAATAAGGGGCGTGTATCGGAAAGCAGATGGTAAAAGGCAAGGACATCTCCATGCGGCAACTCCGTTACTTCGTAGCGGCAGCTGACGCCGGCCAGTTCTCCCAGGCCGCACTCAAGGTGCATGTATCGCAATCGGCAATCACTGCGGCCGTCCTGCAGCTTGAGGAAACGTTGGGGGCTAGTCTGTTCGAGCGCTTACCTTATGGAGTGGCACTGACTGCCGAGGGGCACAAGTTTGCCCTGCATGCCCGACATATTCTAGATACCCTGCAGGATGCCCTCAGTGAGCCGCTGTTGCTCGGTCATTCGATGCAGGGAGTCGTGAGGGTCGGGGCGTCTTACACGGTGCTAGGCTACTTCCTACCGGCGCTTTTGGCGCGCTTCAAGCGCAGTTACCCTCAAGTGGAAATCGACCTCATCGACATGGACCGTTCAAGCATCGAGGCTGCAGTGGCCGACGGTTGCCTTGACCTGGGGTTGGCGATCACCTCCAACAGTCAGGATCTGTCCCGCTTCGAGCATCATGTACTGATCCGTTCTCGGCGCCAGCTCTGGCTTGCTAGCCAGCATCCTCTGATGACGGCGAGCTCCGTCACTCTCGAGGATGTCGCCGGGCACGCCTATATTCTGGCCACAGTGGACGAGGGGGATGTCTCGACTAACCGTTACTGGGAGGCGCAGGGGCTAGCGCCACAGGTGGCGTTCCGCACCTCTTCGATGGAAGCCCTGCGTGGTCTAGTGGCGCACGGTTTTGGCGTCGCCATCCTGTCCGACATGCTTTATCGCGCCTGGTCCCTGGAGGGCAAGAAAATCGAGGCGCGTCCATTAGCCGATGCCATTCCGCCCATGGAACTCGGATTGGTTTGGCATCCCGACGCCGACCTACCGGAGCCCGCCCAGGCATTCCGGCAGTTCCTGATCATGGCATGTGCTTCCTAAACGCGCTGGTAGACATCGGCCGAGAGGGAGTGCACAGCCCGCCTCGGCTCGATGCATGCGATCAGGGGCAGTTTCTAGTGCTTGTTCAGCTCGATTTCGATGGCCTGAAGTAGACGCGGATCGTCCGTCGCCACATCCGGGGCGAAGCGGCCAACCACCTGTCCGTCACGGCTGACCAGGAACTTCTCGAAGTTCCACAGTACCGCGGGAATCGGTCCGGCTTCTATGCCATAGCCTTTGAGACGTTCACGCATCGGACCTTCGCCAACGGTGTGTGGTTGTGCCTCCGTCAGCAGCCGATACAGGGGATGGCGGTTTTCGCCGGTCACCGCGATCTTGGAGAACAGGGTGAACTGGACGGCGTAGTTCAGTTCGCAGAATGCCTTGATTTCCTCGTCGCTGCCGGGCTCCTGTTCCTTGAAGTCATTTGCTGGAAAGCCCAGGATCTCGAGCCCGGCCGCACCCTTGTCCTCGTAGAGCTTTTCCAGACCAGCATACTGGGGGGTGAGCCCGCACTTCGAAGCAACGTTCACCACCAGCAGTACCTTACCCTTGAAGCGCTTGAGCGTCAGGGCATCGCCTTCGATGCTCTTGAGAGGGATGTCGTAGATCGCCTGGGTCATGTTGTTCTGCTCCTTTCGTTTGAGGCGGGGATCGGTTCTCTCAGGCTTGTTCGTTGCGTTTCCGGGCTGTTTCGACGAAATCGCGCTTGAGAGTCGGGAAATAGGCTATCTGCCCACCCATGCCGCCGCTGATATCGATGGACGCGGCGCTGATGAACGCAGCGTACTCACTGGCCAGGAACAGAGCCATGCCGGCGACGTCCTCAGGCTTGCCGAAGCGGCCGAGTGGAACCACCTTGAGTACCATCTCGTTGAACTCCTCGCGGCTTACGCCTGGTGGCATCTCTTTGTAATGGCGCTCCCACTGCCCGGTGTCGATCCAGCCCATGTTCAGGCTGTTGACGAGGATGTTGTCTCGCGCCAGGGACATGCCCAGTGAGCGCGAGAGGGCGATGCAGGAGGCTCGATTGATCACCGAGGGGATGCCGTCCGGGGTGGGCACGCTCCCGGCGAGGGCGTTGATTTCTATGATCCGTCCCCAGTGCTGAGCGCGCATGTATGGAACCACTGCCTGGACGAAACGATAGTGACCCATCTGCAGGATATTGGCGTGTTCGAGGATGGCCTCTGGCGTCAGGGTGTCCAGGTTGCCGCCTTTGCCTTGACCTGCATTGTTGACCAGGACGTCCACTCCGCCCCAGGTCTCGGCCACCTCGGTGACAAATGCCTTGACTCTCGTTGTATCGGTGACATCGACGGCACGAGCAATGACGGCCTGCGCGGTTCTTTGCAGTTCCTGGCCAGCGCTCGTCACAGCTTCCAAGGTGCGGGCGCAAATAGCCACTTTCGCGCCTTCGTCGGCAAATGCTTGGGCGATTGCCTTACCAATGCCTCGCGACGCGCCGGTCACGATGACTCGTTTACCTCTGAGGTCGATGTGCATGGAGTCTCCTGTTGTTGCCGATGGCCGAAGGTATCCGATGGATGCCAGCCTGTTGAGCCGCATTAAATCCTAGGGAGCGGGTTTTTTAAAGAAAATATTGAACAAAAAAACTCGTTGTGTTTATTTTGTGTTCGCCTCTCGCACTCTGCCTGGCCCGGCGTCTGTGAAGGTCCTATATGGGGCCAAGCTGCGTGTATTCCGGGAGCGTGGGGCGCCTCTAAGCAGGGAGCTCAGTGCGCGTGTATTATTCTGAGTATAGAATTGAAATCTGCATATGGAATTTTTTGCAGTAGTCGGCTAGGGTGCTGATAGGTTTGATGGAACGTTTCTGCGATTGTTGTACATAAATTGCCGAGGGGCTCAGGCGAGGCCGGTAGGGGCAGTAGTGCGATTCCGCTCCTAAGTGTTTGAAAATAAAAATAAAAGGATCTGAGATGAACGCGATGGCAATGAAGATGTCTGGGCGCAAGTCCCTCGTTCTCAGCGGTCTGGCCTTGGCTGTAATGGGGCAGGTCGGTGGCGTGATGGCGATGGATATCGATGTCGGTAACCCCGACCTGCGACTGCGCTGGGACAACACCGTGCGGTACAACCTCGGGGTTCGGACTGAGGGGCAGGATCACAAGATCATGAACAACCCGAACTACGACGAGTCCGATGGCAAGTTCGACAAAGGCGATATCGTCACCAATCGCCTTGATTTGCTCAGTGAGATTGACCTCTCCTTCCGCGATCAGTACGGCGCACGCCTGAGCGCCGCGGCCTGGTACGACGATGCCTACCACGATACTGACGTGAAGAGTAACGTCCCGGGCTATTCGACCAGTTACAACCGGGATCGATACAGTTCCGAAACCAAACGTTATGCACTCGGCCCCTCCGGTGAAATCCTGGATGCCTTTGTGTGGAGCAACTTTCAGTTGGGGCAGACGCCCGTCAACGTCAAGGTTGGCCGGCACACCAACTACTGGGGGGAGGGGCTACTGTTCGGCGCCCATGCAGTGTCTTATTCCCAGGCACCTACCGATGGCATGAAAGCAGTGACCAGTCCAGGTATTGAGACTAAAGAGGTATTCCTGCCGATCGGGCAGATTTCGGCGAAAGCCCAAGTCACCGACAACCTCTCCATTGCCGGTCAGTATTTCTACGAGTGGGATAACACCCGCTTCCCGTACGGTGGAACCTACTTCGGCGCAGCCGACCCCTTCTTCGAAGGCCCTGACAGGTTGCCTGCGGCTCCAGGCTTCAATCTCAATCATGCGTCTTCTAAGCGTGGGCGCGATGGCGAGAACTGGGGAGTGATGGCCAAGCTAAATGTCGAGGCTATCGAAACTACCTTCGGTGCTTACTATCGCCAGTTCGACGATTACCAACCCTGGCTATCGCCACAGGTGGATGCTGCTCATCGCCAATATCGACTGGTTTATCCGCGGGATGTCAAGTTGTTGGGGGTCAGTGCTTCCCGGGCTATCGGCAGCGCTGCAGTAGGTGCTGAGCTGTCCTATCGCAAGGATGGGGCGCTCAATGCTACGGGGGTTAGCCTGCTGGACGACGAGGGGCCGCGTGGCGACACCATCCACTTCGTGGCCAACGCCGTGTACGGTGTGCCGCGTAACTTCATCGCCGATAACGCAACGCTGGTTACTGAGTTCGCTTACAGCCATTTGGATAAGGTGACGGAGCACGAGGAGCTGTACAAGGGAGAAGGCTACAAATGCGTAGATGTTCAAACCGGTGGTAAGGGTGACAAATCCGATGGTTGCTCTACCCGTGATTACTATGCAGTGGCGCTGAACTACACCCCGCAATATGTCGAAATCTTGCCATCGTGGACCCTTGATGTGCCGCTGACCATTAACTATGGCCTGCATGGCAATGCCGCCAGCGCAGGCGGTGGCAGTGAGGGCGCGCTTTCATGGTCGGTCGGTGCCAAGATGACCTACCGCCAGGAACATGAATTCAGTCTGCGCTATGCCGACGTATCCGCGCAGGAGAAGAACTCCCTGAATGCCAATGGCGAGCGGATGGTCAATGGCAACGGTAACGTTGGCGGTACCGACCGTGGTTGGTTGGTTTTCACCTACAAAACCTCCTTTTAATAATTCCAAGAACGGAGACTGGTCATGAAACTTCGACTCGCCTTAGCCCTTGCCTTTAGTGGACTCTCTTTGCCGGTACTGGCTGCAGTGAGCCAGCAGGAAGCCGCTGAACTTGGCAAGGACCTGACGCCCTGGGGGGCGATCAAAGCTGGTAATGCCGATGGCACCATCCCTGCCTATGAGGGGGGGCTGAAGAAGGCCCCGCCTGGGTTCCAGCCGGACAGTGGATTCTGGGTCGATCCCTTCAAGGATGAGAAACCCCTGTTCCGCATCACTGCTGCGAATGCCGACAAGTACGCGGACAAGCTCAGTGAGGGACAAAAGGCCCTCCTCAAGCGCAATCCTGATACTTGGTACATGGATATCTACCCAAGCCATCGGACAACCGCCTATCCCGACGCAGTGGTAAACGCCACATTACGCAATGCCACCGGTTGCCAGGTGCAAAAGGATGGCCTAGCGGTCGACCCTGCCTGTCGTGGCGGCCTGCCGTTCCCTATCCCGAAGAACGGCAACGAGGTGATGTGGAATCAGCAACTGCGCTACAAGATTGGTCCGGGCTATTCCACCACCAGCTCTTCCAATAGCTGGGTGATAGATACGAATGGCCAAGTGACTAAGACCGCCGAGCAGGCGACCTTCGAAGAAACGCCGTTCTACCAGACCAGCCAGGCTGATCGCGATCCGATGATGTACGCCAGGGTGTATTCGCTGAACAACTTCCCCGCGCGGCGGGCGGGAGAGGTGATCGTCCTCAACGATTTCCTCGATCCGGAATCCAAGCCGCGCCGTTCCTTCAGCTACACCCCAGGGCAGCGCCGGGTCAAGTTGGCCCCTGAGTTCAACTTCGACACTCCTGTAGCTAGCCAGGGTGGAGTGACTTTGTTCGATGAGCTGCAGATGTTCTCTGGTAGCCAGGACCGCTTCGACTACAAACTGGTAGGCCGTAAGGAAATGTACATTCCCTATAACGCCTACAAGTTCTACTTCGGCTGCAAGCAGGACGAGCAATTCCTCAAGAGTCACGCCAACCCCGCTTGCGAGCGCTGGGAGCTGCACCGTGTCTGGGTGGTCGAAGCCACGCTCAAGCCGGGCATGCGCCACGTCTACAGCAAGCGTACCTACTACCTCGACGAAGATACCTTCGGCATCGGCCTTTACGACGCCTGGGACAAGAGCGGTGCACTGTACCGGTCGATCTTCCTCAGTGGCGTGCAGATCTACGACAAGAACATCCCGTACAACGTTAAAAACGTCGTATACGACTTCAACAAGGGGATGTGGGCACTGCTGAACGATGCGCTTAAAGGTGGTTATCGCTTCACCGATGTGCCCTATTCGGAACGTCAGATGAACCCGGAGGCGATCGTTTCCCGCGTCACTCAGCGTTGACTGTGAGCCTGCGCGATATTGCTTGCGTGGGCAGATGACAAGAAATGGGCGCGCCGGTGTGGTTGCTTTGGCCGGACGCGCCCGGTGGTTGAGGAAAATAACAATGACAAGCCCTTGCCGTGACCTGATCCACTCGATGCACCGCCTGCTGACTGGCAGATGGCAAGTTCGCCGGCAGGTACTGTTGGCTGTGGCTTCGACCTCTCTGTTGCTGTCCGCTTCGTCGTTTGCTGGTGCGGCGACGGTTGTCGGGCATGACGTCCTGAGCAAGCCTGCTCTGAAGATAAGCCCCCATATACGCCCTCCAATGGTTGCTGTGACCTACTCGGGCGAGGCACTGCTCGGTGTCGGTCCACATGGTGTGATCCTGCGCTCGGAAGACTATGGCCAGAATTGGAGCCAGGTTCCCAGTCCAGTTTCCAGCGACCTGGTGCAAGTACGCTTCACCGATCCGAAGAATGGCTGGATTGTCGGCCACGACGCTTTGCTATTGCACAGCGGTGACGGTGGTCGGAGCTGGCAGGTACGCCTGGATGGAAGACAGGTGCTTGTGTTGCTGCGCGAGTACTACTCGCGAGCAGAGAAAGCCGGAGATCAGCAGGCTGGCGACTTGCTGCGTGAAATTGACCTAGCAATGAAAACCTCTGCGACACCGGATGTCTTGCCCACCCCGTTGCTCGATGTCTCCTTCGATGACAAGGGTACCGGCTTTGTAGTCGGCGCTTTCGGACTCATGCTGCGCAGCGAAGATGCAGGAGCCACCTGGGAGCCCTGGATTGAGCGCGCAGATAACGAGCGGCGGATGCATCTCTATGGGCTTGCCCAACACCACGGTCAGTTTTACGCCTGTGGTGAGCAAGGGCTACTGATGCGCTTGGACGCCGAGTCGCAGCGCTTCGTTAGAGTCGAGACGCCCTATGGCGGAACCTTCTTTGGTGTTGCCGCGCATGATGGCTTGCTGCTTGCCTATGGCCTGCGCGGAAATCTGTATGCCAGCCAGGATGATGGCCGGGACTGGCGCAAGGTGGAAGCCGGATTGGACAGCAGTGTGGTGGGCCTGGTTGAGGAAGCGGGTTCGCTGGTGCTGGTCAGCCAGAGCGGGCGGTTGGCGGTACTCGAACCGAGTTCATTGCTGGTGCGGCCCCTCGAGCCGATGCGCTCCAGCGAAGTTTATGCGGCGAGCCGAACTGGACAGGATGGCCACTTGCTTGTTGCTACCTATGCCGGCGCACGGGTAGTGCAGATCGCTACGGCGAAATAAACCAGCGGCTTACCCTCCAGAGAGAACGTAGAAATGGTCGAGCAGAAGTACAACAGTGGAATGCCGGTGATCCCTAACCTTCGGGATTTCGACATGACCTCCGGCGGGTATCTCGAGCGAGTGATCTTCAACAATCGCATCCTGGTGTTGCTGGTATGCCTTGTTGCCACCCTGGTGCTGGGTTTCCATGCGACTCGCTTGCAGGTCAATGCCAGCTTCGAAAAGATGATTCCTAGCACCAGCCCGTACATCAAAAATTATCTTGCCTACAAGAGCGAGTTGCCGGGGCTCGGTAACAGCGTGCGGATCGTGGTGGAGAACAAGCAGGGAGATATCTACGACCATGACTACCTGACCGCACTGCAGAAGGTGAATGACACCCTATACCTGATTCCTGGGGTCGATCGGTCCTGGATGAAATCTCTGTGGATGCCGATCGTGCGCTGGAAGGAGGTCACCGAGGAGGGTATCGACGGCGGTGCGGTGATGCCTGCCGATTACAACGGTAGCCCGACGTCCATCGACAAGCTTCGGCGCAATATCGCGCGCGCAGGCATCTTGGGAAGCCTGGTGGCCAACGACAATCGATCCAGCATGATTGTCGCCCCCTTATTGGAAACCAATCCCCAGACTGGCCAGCCGCTGAACTACCGTGAGTTCTCCAGCCAGTTGGAGAACCAGTTACGGTCGATGGAGAGCGAGTCGATTGGTATCCATATCGTTGGCTTCAGCAAACTGGTCGGTGATCTGATCGATGGCCTCTATGCGGTCATGCTGTTCTTCGGCGCGTCGGTGATCATCGCCGCAGTCTTCGTCTACTTCTATACCCGCTGCCTGCGCAGCACTTTGCTGCTGGTTGGCATCGCCGTGGCTGGCGTAATCTGGCTGCTTGGCCTGATGGAGTTACTCGGCTACGAACTGGATCCTTACTCGATCCTGGTGCCGTTCCTGATCTTCGCCATAGGGATTTCCCATGGCACGCAGAAGATGAACGGCATTCTCCAGGACATCGGACGTGGCACACATAAGTACATCGCTGCCCGCTACACCTTCCGCCGTTTGTTCCTGACCGGGTTGACAGCGTTGCTGTGTAATATCGTCGGCTTCGCCGTCCTGGTGATCATCGACATCCCGGTAATTCGCGACCTGGCCTTGACCACTAGTATCGGTGTGGCTGTGCTGATCTTCACCAAATTGCTGCTGATCCCCGTAGCGCTGTCTTATCTCGGGGTAAGTCAGAAGGCTGCACGGATCGCCATTGAGAAGGATCGCGCCGGGGAGTCTAACCGCGGATTCCTCGGCCATATCTGGCATGGTCTTGACCGTTTCACCGAGCGTCCCTGGTCGATCGGCGTGATCGCCTTGTCCGTTATCGTTACCGCAGCCTGCAGTGTGGTCATGCTTCACCTCAAGGTCGGTGACCTTGACCCTGGGGCGCCGGAGTTGCGGCCAGACTCGCGCTACAACCGGGACAACGCATTCATCACCGCTAACTATGGGCTGTCTAGCGACCAGTTCGTGGTGATCATGAAGACCAATGAGGACAACTGCCGCCTTTACCAACCGTTGCAGACCATGGACCGGCTGGCTTGGCAGTTGCGCCAGACTGAGGGAGTGCAGACCACCAGTTCGCTGGCCGAGACCGTCCGTTTCTTCACTGCGGGCATGGCTGAAGGTAGTGGCAAGTGGCTGACCATCAGTCGCGACCAGGCAATCACCAACTCCTCGGTCGATTCGGCGATGATCTCCGCACCGGGAATCACCAACCAGAAATGTTCGGTTACACCGCTGATTGCCTACCTGGCTGATCACAAGGCTGACACGCTCACTCGCGTGCTGCGGGTTGCCGAGGAGTTCGCCAAACAGAATAACGTCAGCACTGGAGAGCAACCGGTCGAGTTCCTCCTTGCTGCCGGTAACGCCGGTATCGAGGCTGCTACCAATATCGAGGTGGAGCGGGGCATCGTCACCATGTACCTGGCGGTATACGGCGCCACGGCTCTACTTTGCCTACTCACCTTCCGTAGCTGGCGCGCCACGCTGGTAGCGCTGATACCGTTGCTGATGACGACCATCATCTGCAAGGCTTTGATGGTGTGGCTGGGCATTGGCCTGAAGGTAGCGACCTTACCGGTCATCGCCGTGGGCGTGGGCGTCGGCGTCGACTATGCCCTGTATCTGCTCAGTGTGCAGTTGGCGGTGCAGGAGCGTGGTGGCAGCTTGATCGTGGCTTATCGGCGCTCCCTCGACTTTACCGGCAGAGTGGTTGCCCTGATCGGTTTGACCATGGCGGCGGGGGTCGTTACCTGGGCCTGGTCACCCATCAAGTTCCAGGCTGACATGGGAATCCTGCTGACCTTTATGTTCCTCTGGAACATGCTCGGCGCCCTTGTTCTCATCCCGGCCCTGTCCCACTTCCTGCTCAACCCCAAAGCACGTCCCGCGGAGCCCCAAGTGGCTGGTAGCACAGCGCCTGTCTCTCTCGGGAAAGGTACAGACGCGAATACCCAGGCTGCTACCGCCCATTGATCAATCCAGTCCGCAGGGGCGGATGCTCAGTGGCATTCCGCCGTGCCTAGCCGACGACAAGAGGAAAATCGCATGTTCGAATTGTTGATGAGCGCCGACATGATGGTGCCGGATCCTGACGGGATGGCCGAGAAGTTGGTAGACAAGCTTGGTATCTATAAGCATGAGCGGTGGCGGCAGGCGTTCGACAACCATCCCTACATCGCGCATTTTCTGAGGGTGCACAAATCCCTGGCGGTAGCGCCGACGCGCATTGAGCCGCAGTGGCACCTCGACAAGCCGAATCCCGGAGACCCGTTGTTCCACGATTTCCTGGAAAGCCTCAAGGACTATCAGGGGCATCACCGGCCGATGATTACCCACTCCATCGTCCTGGCTCTGCATCGCGAGAAGTTCGTTGTGCTGGTAGATAAGCTGATGCGTCGCCGCCTGCCGTTCCGCATGGCACAGCGCACGCCGGAGATGCCATTTGATCGCCTGTGGCTCGGCGCCACGCCGGAGCGGCCGTATTACCAGCCCTCGGTCGACGGTGGTCTATGCATCGAGATCATGGAGACCGAACCGCTGCAGATGCCGGCGGAAACCTACACCCTGCCGCCGGCACAACCTCGCGATCTAGCGCCCGGCAGTATGGTGCGGGTGACTGCTCGCGGCTTCCTGGTGCGTGACTTGGACGAGACCTTGCGCAAGGTGTCCACTAACCTTGACTGGGAACCCAGTGGTCCGGTGGAACAACTGCGAGAGGAAGGTTACCGGCGTGCGCGCATGGGCTTTACTGTTGCCAACAGTGCGACCCTCGATGTGCTTGAGGCAACTCAATGGAACACCGATGCCGGCCACTACTTGAACAATTGGGGCCCGGGCCCGTACTACATCCGTATCGGCGTCAACGACCTGGCAGCCAAGGCCGAAGATCTGCGTGCGCGGGGTACAGCTTTCCGGTGGATCGAGTCGAGCGAGGCAGTTGGTGGCCGGCCGCTGATCAAGGTCGATCCTAGGGAGCTGGACGGCCAAGTGTTCGAGTTCGAGGAGGTGAGTGTATGACCTCCGGTTCGGATGCATTGGATCCGCTGTTGATCAATGAGTCTGTCCGCGTCGAACGAGATTCCGCTCTGGGCTGGATCGTGCTGACCCGACCCGGGCAGATCAATGCGATCAACGACGATATCCGCCTTGGTGTACCGAAGGCCCTAGGGCTGCTGGAAGCCGACCCGCAGGTGCGGGTCATCCTGATTCGCGGTGAGGGTGAACGAGGCTTTTGTGCTGGGGCGGACATCAAGGAAAAACGTGGTGAAGAGTCGGCCATACAGGTTCGCCAACGTATGGAGCGTTCGCGCTGGATCGAGTCCCTGGACGGCATCTGCAAGCCGGTGATAGCCGCCATTCATGGGTACTGCATGGGGGGAGGGCTCGAGTTGGCTCTAGCCTGTGATATCCGATTTGCTGCACCGAATGCAGTGTTCGCCCTGCCGGAAACCGGGCTGGGACTCATCCCTGGCGGCGGTGGAACCCAGCGCCTGGCGCGAGTCGTGGCTCCGGGCTTGGCCATGGATCTGTTGTTGACTGGCGAGCGCGTGAGAGCCGATGAGGCCCGCCGAATTGGCCTGGTCACTCGCCTGGCGAGCGACGAGTCCAACTGGCTTGATGAGGTCGCAGCACTTGCTCGGCTGATAGCTGCCAAGCCGCCGGCCGCTTCGGCATACGTCAAGCAGGCCGCGCGGGCTGCGTTGGAGCTGGACATCAAGCGCGGGCTTGATCTTGAGTTGGACCTGTTCGCGCTCCTGGCACCAACCAAGGATCGGCGCGAGGCCGCACTGGCATTTGCCGAGCGGCGCGAACCGCGCTTCACCGGTGAGTAACGGGAACGAGTTGAAAGTGGGGTGGAGAACAAGGTCATGACCACTATGGGAAAACTGTCTGGACGTGTTGCGATTGTCACCGGCGCCGGTGGCGGACTGGGGGCCGAATGCGCGCGGGTATTAGCCTCCCATGGTGCCTCTGTCGCCTTAGTCGACATCAATGGAGAGGCTGCTGTGGAAGTGGCGGCTTCCTTGCGATCTTCTGGTCACGAGGCGTTGGGCATCCGTACCGATGTTTCGTCGGAAGAGGATGTCCACGCCATGGTTGGCCAGGTCAAAGACCATTTCGGTCGCATTGACGTGCTGCATAACAATGCTGCGGTGCTCAATGCCGAGCAGCGGCAGCGCGATTGCGACCTGGCGAATCTCGACATGGGCGCTTTCGACCGGGCCATCGCTGTCAACCTGCGTGGAGCGGTGCTATGTACCAAACACGTCGTCCCGGTGATGTTGGAGCAAGCTGGCGGCTCGATTATTTTCGCCACCTCTGGTCTGGGGGTGCAGGGAGATATGTCGCTGACTGGTTACGCCACCTCCAAGGCGGCGTTGCTGATGCTGCCCAAACTGGTTGCCGCGCAGTACGGCAAGCAAGGGATTCGCGGCAACGCTGTGCAGATTGGTCTTGCGCCGCAGCACCCATTGCCTGAGGCCCTGCTGGAAATCATGCGTGACAACCACTGCACGCCCGAGTTGGGTACCCCACGGCAAATCGCGGACGTGGTGGCTTTCCTCGCCTCCGACGAATCGTCGTTCATCACTGGCAGTACCCTGGTGGCCGATGGCGGCTTCAGTAGCCACACTCCGTCACTAGTCGCGATGCGTAAACTGTTCGCCCAGATGGGCCGCAATAGCATGTAGGCGAAGCCGGGCCGGTAGAGCCGGCTAGGTCCTGCACCCAGGAGCTGATGCTCACTCCGCAGCGATCCGAATGGACCTGGGTGAGCATGTCAGTGTCTGGAGAGACCAAGCGTATCTCTTCGGTCGTTGCGATTTCATCGGCCATTCCCTTTAAAACTTTATTCGTGGTCACCGAGGGTGATGCCGGCGAGAGCTGTGTCGTGCGTCGCAGGGAACGCTGGGGAGTTGTTTTACTGCCGGTAAAACGATGAACAACCGCTGCCAAGAGGTTGTTGCTAGCGTTGCCTTCCTGCTGAAGGGCAGGGCCCTAGCTTTCTGGCAAGCGGTAAAGCGTCCCAGCGAGAGATTGTCAGGCCGCCTGGCGCTTACTCACAACAGCAATGAACAAGAACAATCAAACCATGAAAAATGACAACACGGATTTCGATGTAATTATCGTGGGTGGTGGCACCAACGGTCTGTCGGCTGGTTGCTATCTAGGGATGGATGGCAAGAAGGTGCTGGTGCTCGAAGCGCTGGACAAGGTCGGCGGCATGGCTTCATCGGGCTACCTGATCCCCGAGGCGCCACAGCACCTGGTGCACCCCTGCGCCATGGACATGATGTCCATGCGCGTGCATGCCCACGTACCCCGTGAGCTGGAACTCGAACGGCACGGTTTCAAGTCGATCGAGCTGTCGCCGGGCTACGTTTACCTGCACCCGGATGGCACCTCGCTGGTGTTCTGGCGTGATCGCCAGCAGACCGCTGCGGAAATTCGCCGTTACAGTCCCAGAGATGCCGAGGCGTTCCTCGAATTCATGAAGGTCATCGACCTGTTTCTCGACATCGCCCTGCCGATGATGCGAGTCGATCCGGCACGCACCAACCTGATGGCCAAGCTGAAGATGGTGGGAACCGCACTCAAGCGGCGCAAGCACAAGCCCGAGCTGATGGCGCTGATGACCGGTTCCGCGCACCAGGCCGCGCGCGAGCGCTTCGAGCATCCGGTGACCATCTCCGCGATGTGCGCGCTGACCGGCCTGGCGGGTGACATCAGTGCCGACGGCGGCGGCATCTACTATGCCTTGCTGGGGTTCCTCCATCGCTTCGGCGTCGGCCGGGTCATCGGTGGCATGCAGCAGCTCAGCAATGCCATGCGTGCGCGCCTGGAAGAACTGGGCGGCCAGGTCATGACCTCGGCCCGCGTCGAAGAAATCCTTGCCAGTCAGGGCAAGGTTCGCGGCGTCCGGCTGGCCGACGGGCGTGAATTCACGGCGCGCGCGGTCATTGCCGGTTGTCACCCCAAAGTGGCGCTGGAGATGGTCAGCGCCGGTGAAATGCCGAGAAACCTGCTGACCCGTATCGCCCTGGCGCCGGCCAACGCCAGGGGCTCGGGGCCGCTCAAGGTCGACCTAGCGCTCGACGGGCAGATCTCCGTGCCGCGCTTCGAGGCGGCCAGGGGTGACGGCGTCGATTTGCGCAAAGCCTGCCTGATGATCGGCACGGAAGAGGCGGTGCTGGAGAACTTCGCCGCCAGCGCCCGTGGCGAAGTACCGCGCCTACCGTACATCACCATGGTTGCGCCCAACTCGGTGGATCCCTCGCAGTCGCCGCCGGGCCAGGACGTGCTCTACATCTATCCGCCGGTGATGCCGGTCGCCCCGCGCGAAGGCTGGGACGCGCTCAGGGAGCGGGTGGCCGATCAGGTGGTCGAGCAGTTGTCCGAATACGTGGAGGGCATCCAGGGGCATGTGATCGGTCGCTGGATCGAGGCGGCGCCGGATTTCACCGCTCGCCTGAACACGGTGAACGGTTGCGTGGTGCATATCGATACCACGTCCATGCGTTCCAGCGCCATGCGCCCGGCCTACGGGCTGGGTGGCGACACGCTGCCGATCGAAGGGCTGTACCTGGGCAGTGCCGGCATTCACCCGGGCGGCGGCGTCAACGGCATGGCTGGGCGGCTGGCGGCCGGCCGGGTGAAGCGCTACCTGGCGAAAGCAGGTAAGTAACAGCTGGCATCGAATGGAGCGACCGCTGCGGCCTCAGTCGCTGTGGTCGTTCTGGTTCTGCCCAATGCTCGCCAGGATGAAATCCACCGAGTACTGGCGCCAGGTGCTCATCCCTTCTTCCGAGACAGTGTCCAGGCCGGCCAATGCCGACATCGAATAGCGGTTGGTGAACCAGCCGGTGGTCACCAGCGCGGCGGTGGCGAGAAACAGCCGGGGGTTGATGTCGGTCTTGAAGTCACCGGCCACGGCGCCGCGGCGCAGGATGCCGTCGAGCTTGTCGATCAGCGTCGGCGTCAGTTCGAGGAAGCGGTTGCGCGGCGTCTGGTGGGTATCGTGGTAGTGGATGCCTTCCAGGGCCAGGGCGCCGAGCAGCGGGTCATGACGGTACTGGTCGAAGAAGTGGTTGAGCATCGCGCGCATGGCTTGCCTGGGAGGCAGCGAGTCGACATCCAGTGCCACCAGCTCGGACATGACCCGTTCGGAGCATTCGTCCAGCACGGCGACGAACAGTCCCTCCTTGGAACCGTAGTAGTGATAGATCAGTTGCTTGGTGATCCCCGCTTCGCGGGCAAGCTCCTCCATACGTACGCCGGCGAGGCCCTTGTCAGCGAACTCCAGGCGTGCGGCCTCGATCAGGCGGCGGAGTGTGTTGCGTTTTCCTGGTTCGTTCTGCTCGGCAGGGTTCACCCTTTTCTCCTTATCACGACAATGGTCGATGCACTTCGTTTGACCCTGGGTAAAACGAATCGGGCCGCAGAAAAAAGGCAGCCCGTTAGTATCCCAGATCGGTGTCTCCGAAAGGATACCTTTACTTGCGGTTGGGCGAGCGAACCGGCGTGTTTCCAAATGAAAACCGCAACGGGGCACGCGCTTCCGCCAGCCTGATGGCCGGTCTGCGTACCGGCGTCACTCGACTTCCGACAACAACAATTCCACAGAGTGGTTGAATCCGATGAGTACCAGCACCGCCTCCGCCCTAGACCTCAAGAATAACTACACCGCCGTTTCCGAGACCTACCGTGGCACCGATCTGGACATCCATGAGGTGTGCCGCGAGCAGCTCCTGAAGTCACCGATCTACGAGGGCGACTTCATCACCCAGTTCGGCGTACCGACCAACGCCGGTATCCAGCAGGGAACTCGGCCGACCTTCGCCCTGTTCAAGTACCAGGACGTGATGGCCGTGCTGCGCGACGGCAACACCTACACCAGCGGGTTCATTGCCGAAGGCCTCGGCGCCTTCTTCGACGGCCTGGTGATCCTGGCCATGGACGGCGAGGCGCACCGTAAGGTGCGCGCGCTGCTGCAACCGGCCTTCATGCCCGAGAGCGTGAACAAGTGGCGCGGGCAGATCGACGAGGCGATCCGCGAGGAATACCTAAAGCCGCTGGTGCCGCAGAAGAAAGCCGACCTGATGGAGTTCGGCCTGGAACTGCCGATTCGCATCATGTACGCGCTGATGGGCTTCCCCACCGATGACCCCTCCAAGTACAAGCAATACGCCGCCTGGGCGCTGGCCATGGTCGGGGGCAACCAGATCGACCCGGCGAAGATGGCCGAGGCGCGCAAGCAGGCCGGTATCGCGGTCAAGGGCCTGTACGACGCCATCCAGGGCGTGGTGGTGCAACGCCGCGCCGAGGGCAGCCATGGCGATGACGTGGTTGGCCGCCTGCTGCGTGCCGAATACGAAGGGCGGACCCTGGACGACCATGAAGTCATCACCTTCACCCGTTCGCTGCTGCCCGCCGCCGGTGAAACCACCACACGCATGTTCGGCTCGGTGATGGCCATGCTACTCACCACCCCGGGCCTGTTGGAGCGGGTCAAGGCTGATCGCTCGCTGATTCCCAAGCTGATGGACGAAACCACCCGCTACGAGCCGGTGGCCACCTTCAAGGTGCGCGAGACAGCCAAGGACGTCGAGTTCCATGGCGTGAAGATTCCCAAGGGCTCCTTCGTGCAGTGCATGGTGGTATCTGCCAACCGTGATCCGGATGCCTTCGAGAACCCCGATGTGTTTGACATCGACCGCAAGCTCAAGCCGTCCTTCGGCTTCGGTTTCGGCCCGCATATGTGCATCGGCCAGTTTATCGCCAAGGTCGAGATCAATTGCTCGATCAACGCCATCCTCGACCTGTTCCCCAATATCCGCCTGGATCCGTCGCAGCCCGCGCCCGTCATCGAGGGCGCGCAGCTGCGCGGCGTTTCCACGCTCCCGGTGATCTGGGACTGAACCCGGTCACGCCTCGCGAACCTTTCGACAACAACGACAAGAGACGAATGCCATGAGAACGTTCAAGACGATTCCCGAGCGCGGCGACTTCGGTTTCCAGCAACTGGTCGGCCCACACAAGGTGACCGGCGCGGCGATGGCCGGCAGCCGTGGCTTTTTCGGTCTGCGCCTGAGCAAAAGCTCGCCATTCGGTTCGGTGCGCGACGAGGACGGCAACATCTATTCCTTCGTGCGCTCGCTGATGGCCCCGGGCGGTACGCCCAACCCGACCAAGTTCTACTACCTGAACAACCATGTGGATGGCGTCAACCTGCGCATGGACCACGAGAAGATGGCCCGCCAGGCGCTGACGCCACTACCGGTACAGACCCTGGAAGGCGACACGGTGCGCTGGACCAACCTGCCCGGCGAAGCGGGTAACGGCTGGGAAATCACCGCCAACAGCGAGCGCCTGACCTGGCGCGAAGATGGCCTGTTCCAGCTGGAAGGCCGCCTGCTTGGCCCGGGCCTGCAGTGGTATTTGCCCGGCGTGGAGTGGGGCACCTTCTACGTCTCGCAGCTGTGGGAGCTGTCCGGTGTCTGCGAGGGACGGCCGGTGAGGGGCGCGATGGCGCTCGACCAGTTCTACATGGCCGAGGGGGGCGCGATCCACTTCCAGAAGGATCTGGTGGTCAACAACAACAAGCACGTGATCTGGTGGTCGTTCGCCAACCTGTACGAGGACGGTAGCTGGGAGGCAGGCTCCTTCATGGTCGGCCATGATCACCTGGGTTATGCGATCTTCAGCAACGACAAGGGCGAAGTGCGCGTGACCACCGATATCGAGGGGCAGACCAGACACAAGGACGGCAGCTACTTCCTGGAGTCGGCGCGGATCGTCATCGAGGGAGAGGAAGAGTGGGAATTCCTGCCCGACCCCAGGGGCGAGATGATCGACTTCGTTGGCGGCTTCCCCGTCACCGCGCAACAGGAAGGGCGCTGGCAACGGGTCGGCGACACCCGCAAGCCTTCGCACTGGCTGGCCTGGGGCGAGTCGGATCGGCGCAACGGCTCGGCGCGCAACGTGCCGGGCGCCGATATCTGATCCGGCTTGAGCCGACGCCCGCGGTTCGTTGACCGCGGGCGCGAACCATTCCGGACAGGGGCGACCCGAGCAAGAACAATCCTGAACAAGAACAATAAGGAACCAGGTGATGAGATTCGACAAAAAGGTGGTATTGGTCACCGGCGCCGGACGTGGCATGGGCCGCGCAATCGCCCTGGCCTACGCCCGCGAAGGTGCCAGGGTCGTGGTGTCGGCACGTACGCCACGGCATGGCGAGGAAACCATTGCGCAGATCACCGCGCTGGGCGGTGAGGCCCATCTGGTCGGCGGCGATATCGCCGATCGTGCGGCAGTCGGGGCGATGGTCGACGGTGCCATCGAGGCTTTTGGGGCACTGGATATCCTGGTGCACTGCGCCGCCGATACGGCCTCTGGGCTGATCGCCGAGATGGCGGACGAGACCTTCGATCATCTGGTGCGCAGCAATATCCAGTCGCTGTTCTGGCTGGCCAAGGATGCCGCGCCCCACCTGTCCAGGGCCCAGGACAAGGGCCGGATGATCTTCATCTCCTCCGGCGAGGCCAATCGCAAATACACGCCGACGCTGATCCCCTACAGTTCCAGCAAGGCGTTCATGAATGCCTTCGCCCGTGGGTTGGCGGTGGAGTTCGGTGCGCTGAACATCCTGGTCAATGTGATCGAGCCGGGGCTGATCGGCACCGACCATATGCTCGAAACCCTGGGGGAGGAACTGCCGCATCGACTGGCCGAGCGCTTCCCCGTGCCACGCCTGGGACAGTCGGCCGATATTGCCGCCGCCTCACTATTCCTGACTTCCAGCGAGGCTTCCTATATCACCGGCACTTCGTTGCTGGTCGACGGTGGCGCCACCATGGTGGCGATGCCCAAGGTCGAAGAAATCCTCAAGGGGCATTGAGCCCGATCCGTACGGCCCGACTGACACGGCGGTCCGAGATAGGAGTCCTCATATGTCCGATACATCCAGTTCGCCCCAGCGGGCGGCCATCGACCTCACCGAGTTCAAGCGCGGCTGGCGCATCCTGCTGCTTGGCCTCGTCGGTATCTGCACCAGTATCAGCGCGGGTCTGCTCTACGGCTTCGGCACCCTGGTGATTCCCCTCGAACAGGCTTTTGGCTGGAGCCGGGGTGAACTGCAGGCGTCGATTACCTTCCTGTTCGCCGGCGTGGCGATCTCTACCCAACTGGTCGGCCCGCTGTACCGCCGTTTCGGCCTGCGCCGGGTGGCGATCATGTCGATCGTGATGCAGGTGATCGGCTATGCGGCGATCACCTGCATCGAGCATTCCATCGGCTGGTTGTACTTGGCGTTCTTCGCCATGCCGCTGGTTTGCGCGGGAACCATCGCCATTACCTGGACGCAACTGGTCAACCTGTGGTTCGAGCGCAACCGTGGCCTGGCCCTGGCGGTCATTCTTTGCGGTACCGGGCTGATGGCGGTGCTGCTGCCGCCACTGCTGGCCAGGCTGATCGCCCAGTTCGGCTGGCAGGCGGGTTTCTTCACCCTGGCCGCGCTGCCGCTGCTGTTCACCTTGCCGATGGCATTGCTGTGGATGCGCCTGCCGGGCGAACTGGAGCCGGCGTTGCCGGGGGGAAGCGAGACGGTAGCCCAGTTGGACGGTCTCAGCTTCAGCCAGGCGCTGCGCTCGCCGGTCTACTGGAGTTTCAACGTTGCCCTGATCCTCTCGGTGTGTCTGACCGTCGGCATGGTCACCAATATGGTGCCGATGTTGCAGGGCAAGGGGCTTTCCGCCCAAGTGGCGAGCCAGGTGTTCAGCAGTTTCGGCATTTCCATCATCGCCGGGCGCTTGCTGGTGGGGTATCTGCTGGATCGCTACTCGCCGATCCTGGTCGCGGTGATCAGTCTGGCACTGCCGGCCATAGGTTGTGCGATTTTCCTGTTCGGCGGCGTGCAAAGCATAGCGCTGCTGGTGCTCGCCACCCTGTGCATCGGCGTCAGCGCTGGAGCGGAGTTCGACCTGGCGGCGCTTCTCATGGCGCGTTATTTCGGCCTGCGCGAGTACGCGCGGATCTTCGGCCTGCACCTGGGGTTGATCACCATCGTCTCGGGGTTGATGCCGGTGTTCTTCGGCTACCTCTATGAGGCTTACGACGGTTATTTGGCAGTGCTGCTGTGCTGCCTGGCCTGTTCCATCATCGGCCCGTCGATCCTGCTCTGGCTACGGCCGGCAGCGGTGGTCACGGTCCAACAGCAGCACGCCTGAACACTGAACAGGTGTGTGAAAAGTCCGGCGGGCCAGATCCGCCCATGGCAACCGAGGAGAAATCAATGAGTGCGCAAGAAGCCATCGAGCATTTCCTGCATGGCCAGATCGAATGCTGGAACAACGGTGACAAGGAGGGGTTCTTCGAGCATTACCGGCGGATGTCGCCCGCCAGCCTGAGCATCGAGTACGTCGGCCGTGCCTTGCCGACCGATCCATGGCAGATCCTGGAAGGCATGTGGGAAAACCAGCAGCCGCGTTTTCGCATTGAGGTCAAGCAAACCATCATCAACGGCGAGGAAGCTGCCTGCCATCATCGCAACGCGTTGCGCGACGGCAGCGGCGGTATCGAGACCATCGAGCTGTACCGTTTCCAGGACGGCAGGCTGTGGGTGCGTTACTTCATCAAGACGTGAGGAGGCAATATGGGGCGCGACCTCGGTCGCGCCCCATTCGCACTGGATGAGCGTCAGCGTTTCACCCGGGTTGTCCTGCGCGTGGCCAGCCAACCCTGGAACAGGATCAGAGGCAAGCGCAGGATCCCGCCGATACCGAGCAGGCGGGCGGCCTGCCAGCAGTCTTGTGGGTGGACCAGGATGGTAGTGGTCATGGCGCCCATCACCTTGCCCTTGATGACCAGTCGTTGCTCATCGCGGGTGATGGACTTGATGTCCACCATCTCCACACCTTCCTTGCTGAACATCTTCATGCTGCGCTCGCTCCTGCAAGGGGTGGTCAGGCACCGACCAGTTCGTCGAAATCCAGGCCGGACTCTTCCAGCAGCACCCGTGCCACGTTGCGCCCGGAGGCGGCGGTGACACCGCCGCCGGGGTGGGTGCTGGCGCCAGCCAGGTACAGGCCGTCCACTGGCGACTTGTACTGGGCGTAGCCGGGGGCTGGGCGGTTACCGGCGATCTGCCAGGAGTAGGAGCCGAAGTGCAGAATATCGGCGCCGATCATGGCGTTGTTGTGGCGTTCGATGTCCAGCGGGGTCATCCACGAGAAGCCGAGGATGTTGTCGTCGTCCATGTTGGTGGTGAGCTTACGCAAGTCGTCGAGAAAAGCGTGGGCTACCTCTTCGCCGATCTCGTCCCAGCGCTGGGCGCCGCCCTTGAGGTGGTAGGGGCAGAAGGCATACATGTTGAGCACGTGCTTGCCTTCCGGGGCGCGGGTCTTGTCGTAGGTGTCCTGGGTCACGTAGGCGATGAAGTCGCGGCGCGGGATGCCGTATTCCAGGTCGCGGAAGGCGCGGGAGAATTCCTCGGGGTCGGAATGCGAGCGCTCCACCCAGAAGAAGTCGTCCACCGCTGGGCCGACCTTGTAGCGCGGTGCCTCGCGCAGCGCAACATGCATGTTGAACGGCTGGAAGCTGCTGTGCTTGAGGGTGCGGATGCGCTGCTCAAAGCCTTCGGGCAATTCGCAGCCGGGGACCATGGCGGGGAACACCTGTTTGGCGTGCAGGGTGGAGATCACGCCCTGGCGAGCGAGGATTTCCTCGCCGCTGTCGAGGATCACGCCGCTCGCCTTGCCGCCGTCGATCTTGAACTGTTTGATCGGCGCCTGGGTGCGTACCTCGCCGCCGTGGTGTTCCAGGCAGGCATGCAGGGCGTCGGCGAAGGCCCCGGAACCGCCGACCGGGATGCCCACGCCGTACCGGTGCATCAGCGGCAGGATGATGTAGAAGCCGAAACCGGTGCCGTTGTCGAACGGGTTCATCATCGCCTCGGAGGCGTAGCGGGCCAGGGCGATCTTGACCTTGTCGTTCTCGAACCATTCGCTGATGTAGTCCCAGGCGCTCATCGCCTGGGTGCGCATCAGTTCCTGGCCGACCTGGCTCTGTTCCATCATCAGCGCCTGGTGCGACGCGCTCGGCGGCGTGTTGAACATGCCCATGACCAGCATGTCGAGGTTCTGGAACACCTGGTGGTTGAAGCGGCGGTAGGCATCGGCGTCGCGCTCGGAAAACTTGGCGATGGCTTGGCAGGTGCGCTCCAGGTCGGTGTAGAACTCCAGGGTGCTGCCGTCGTCGTAGAAGATCGCGGTCATCTTGTCGGGGTTGATGTACTTCAGGCCGAACTTCGCCTTCAGCTCCAGTTCGTCGTTGCGCAGCAGCGGGTTAGCCTGCAGCAGGGTATGCGCCACCGAGCAGACGTCGTGCTTGAAGCCGGGAATGGTCAGCTCGCGGGTCATGACCCCGCCGCCGACCTTGTCGTTCTTCTCCACCACGCACACACTGCGCCCGGCCTTGGCCAGGTAGCAGGCGGCGACCAGGCCATTGTGGCCGCCGCCGGCGATGACGATGTCATAGATCTTGCTCATCTTTTTGTCCTTTTTCTGTCGATGTTGGTGCTGGATTCGCGTGTTCAGTCGTCGGGGTAGCGTTCCACGGGCATGACGCTCGGGCCAAGGATCGGGCCGACCCGTTCATGGCCCCAGACGCTCAGGTGCTCGGGGTTTAGCTCGAAGCCGTCGTGGTGCCAGGGCTGCAGTTCGTGGATGCACTCCACGGCGAACCCGGACGGGCTGAAGTGGTAGAAGGAAACGTGCGGGTCCTGGCTGTGCTGGCCGAGGGTCATCTGCATCGGCAGCGCGCGCTGGCGCACGATGTCGTAGGTTTCGCCGAGGTCGCGCAGGCTTTTGACGAACAGGCCGATATGCTGCACGCCCTTCATGCCGGGCGCATGGCCGAAGGCGATGTCATGGCTGGTCTTGTCGTTCAGCTTGGCGCGGAAGAAGCCGGTGCGGCCCTTGCCGGCGCCGGCGCCGTACCAGTGGAAGCCCATCAGCTCGATGAAGAAGGCTTCCAGGTCCGGGCCGTAGTCCGGCGTCATCAGGACGATATGGCCGACGCCGCGCTCGTCGGCGACGAAACCGCCGTGCGGGCGGCCGGGAACGAACGAGCGTGGCGTCCATTTCTGTCCGTAGAAGAGTTCGTGCTGGTAGCCCGCCGGGCAGCGGAAGCGCACCAGTTCGCGCACCCCGCGGATCTCGCGCAGAGCCGCGTCGCTGACTTCCAGGGCCACGCCGGCTGCGCGAAAGCGCGCCACGGCGGCGTCGAAGGCCTGCCGCCCGCGGGCCTCCCAGCCGATGTAGGCGATGCGGTCGGTGGGGCCGGGGTGAAAGGCGATGCGGTGCCGACGGTCGTCGCTGCGCAGGTACAGGGAGTCGGGGTCGCCCGCCGCGGCGTTGCCCAGGCCCAGGCCGAGCACCTGCGGTGCGTACTCGCGCCAGGCGTCCAGGTTCGGGCTTTCGAAGCCCAGGTAGCCAATGCCGATGATGTCCATGCTGGCCTCTTGTGATTGTCTTGAGCCGCCCCCTCCCGGCCTTTGCCCGGGAGGGGGCCATGGCCTTGCCTACAGCGCGGTTTGGGCGTCCGCCTGGGCGAACATCGCGTTGATGTCGCCGGAGGTCACCGGCTTGCCTTTCTCACGCTTGGGCGCCGCACCGCCCATGCCCAGTGCGGGCTCGATATTGACGTGCGTGGCCTGGGCGCGCAGGGCGCCGACCGTGCAGTTGTCGCGGCCGAGCAGGGCGAACGGGTCGTAGGAGAACTCGCGCATGGCGTTGAGGTGGGTGACCTTGTGGATGGTCTCCTTGGGCAGCTTGCGCAGGCTTTCCCAGGCCACCTCCGGCGAATTCGGCCAGGTGCAGTCGGAGTGCGGGTAGTCGCATTCCCAGGTGACCATGTCCTCGCCCACGTCCGGCAGGTTGCGCAGGCCGAAATCGTCCTCGATGAAGCAGGTGATGATGTGCTTGCGGAAGATGTCGCTGGGCTTCTTGCCGCCGAAGTCGGCGTTGGTCCAGGCGTGGTGGTGGCGATGAGTGAAATCAGCGCGCTCCAGCAGGTAGGGGATCCAGCCGATGCCGCCTTCGGAGAGGGCCATGCGCAGGTCGGGGAACTTCTTCCACATCGGCGCCCAGATCCAATCGGCCGCCGAGTTGGCGATGGAGATCGGCATGGAGGTGATCCAGGCATCGATCGGCGACAGCTCGGAGGCGTGCTCGGCCTTGATGCCGGTGCCGATGTGGCAGCAGATCACCACCTTGTTGTCGGCGCAGGCTTTCCACAGCGGGTCCCAGTAGTCGCTGTGGATCGACGGGAAGCCGTGCAGCGCCGGGTTGTCGGACAGCGACAGGGCATGCACGCCTTGCTTAGCCAGACGTGCAACCTCTGCAGCAGCGGCCTGCATGTCCCACCAAGGTACTAGCATCAGTGGAATGAAGCGTCCCGGGGCGGCGTTGCACCAGTCATGCAGGTGCCAGTCGTTGTAGGCCTGGATCGCCGCCAGGGACACGGCGCGATCCGCATGTACCTGGAAGCGCTGGCCGGCGAAGCCGGGGAAGGTCGGGAAGCAGATCGAGCCAAGGATGCCGTTGGCGCTCATGTCGTCGACGCGGGCCTTTATGTCCCAGGTGCCGCGGCGCATGTGCTCGTAGCCCAGCGGCTCCATGCCGTACTCTTCCTTGGGCCGGCCGACTACGGAATTGAGACCCATGTAGCCGGTGGCCTGGCCTTCGAATACCCAGACGTCGCGACCGCCGTGCTGCTCGACGCGCGGCTGGCGGCCCTTGAAGCGTGCCGGCATGTGGCGGTCGAAGGCGCCGGCCGGTTCGATGGCGTGGTCATCCACGCTGACGAGGATCATGTCTTCGAGTTGCATTGTCGTTCTCCGTGGTTGGCCGCAGCAGTGGCCTTTACCCCTGTCGGGTCGATCAAAGGAAAATGCCGAGGTTCGGGGTGCCGATCACCGCCTGGTCCAGCAGGATTTCGCGCCGCGCCAGTTTCAGCTGGCCGTTCTCGCGGCGCAGGATGTCGTGGCGTTCGCAGGGGATCAGGTCGAAGTCGTCGAAGTCGAAGCGGCTGCGGGTCACCAGCAGGTAGCTCAGCACCTTGTATTCGTCGGCCTTGTCGGTGCCGAACACGCGGACGTTGCTGACCAGGCGCCGGGTGCGCGAGGGCGGGTCCTCACCCCAGGCGCTGCGGGTGTCGGTGATGCGCATGATGCGCACCATCAGCGAGCCATGGCTCTCGTGCAGGTGCTGGACGTTGCGCACCACGGTCTGCTGTTGCTGGCGATTGGGACGGGTGAGGCGCAGTGGGGCGTTGTACTCGATATCCAGGGTCAGGGTTTCGCTCCACTGCTTGAGTTGCAGGGTGTCCAGCAGCTCCGCCTCGTCGTAGAGGAAGTCGACGATTTCGCTGTGCAGCGGGCTGCCGCTGGCGATGCGCTTGCTGCGGTCGGTCGGCGGAAGGGGCGTGGGCGCGAGCAGGGTCTGTAAGTCGTTCATGGCGATCTCCGTGAGGCTGTGCGTGCCGTCGGCCGCGCTACGCAGCCGGGCAGGGTGTACGAGGGGCAGGGTGGTCAGGCCGTCATCAGCGCGTGCCAGTATTTCCACCATTGCCACTGGGTATCGTCCTTGGTGAAGCCCTCGCCGACATGACCGGGGCCGGGCCAGTCGGCAGGCTTGGCGTCGTCCTCGTACAAGGCCTGATACTTGAGGGTGATGGCCTCGCTCATCGCTCCCTTGGCCGCTAGGGTCATGTGTGGCCAGGTATCGGAGTCATCCTGCTCGACCATGCCGGAGGTGCCGAGCAACTGGATCGACTGGCGCAGCATGCGCGCCTTGATTTCCGGCGGGGTGTCCTTCTCGGCGAGGATCCAGTTGACGAATTCCAGCTTGTCCGGCCCCTTGGGGATATAGGCGTGCAGGGCCATGGCGCCGAGCACGGTGCCGTCCGGCTGCGGCAGGTAGATGAATTCGAACAGGCCATTGGGGAAGAAGTTGCCCACCTGTGGCGGCCGCCAGCTCATGACGTGCAACTGCTCCGGGCTGAAGCGCTTGAGCAGCTCGGGGACCATTTCCCGGGTGATGCCCGGTGGCGGCAGCAGGGTGAGTTTTTCCTCGGCACTCATGGTGGACGGGTCGCGCCCGGTGAGGCGCTGGATCTTGCGGTCCAGTTCGATGCAGCGCATGGTGTGGCCGTGTTCGGTCCAGACTTCAACGCCGTACATTTCCGGGCTGAGGTCGCCGCCCTTGCCTTCGGCATCCGGCTTCTTTGCATAGGGACCGACCTCGCCCAGCCAGCGGTGCAGGGTCAGGGTGTGGAAGCCGTCCGAGGCGGATTGCTCGCATGCAGTCTTCCAGTTGGCACGGATGATGAAGCGCTGCGGCGGGCCGAGCACTTCCATACCGGCGGTGGTGCGGCACCATAGGGTGTCGAAATACCACTTGGCATCGCCGAGGAAGTCCTCGAAGGACGGGCCGTTGACGTTCCAGGTGGCGAAGATCAGGCCGCCATAGACGGACACGCGGGCCTTGTGCAGGCCGAGTTCGGCCTTCGTGCGCATCTTGCCGTGCATGCATTCCTTCTCCACCGGCGCGGCGATGAAGTCGCCGTTGGGGCGGAATGTCCAGCCATGGTAGATGCACACATGGGCGGCGGCATTGCCGCCGTCGACGGTGGAGATCTTCATGCCACGGTGCGGGCAGACGTTAAGCGAGACGTGGATCTGCTCGTCGCTGGAGCGGGCGACGATCACCGAGTCGGAGCCCATGTCGCGGACGATGAAGTCGCCCTTGTTCGGAATCTCTGTCTCGTGGCCGAGGAAGACCCAGGTCCTGGCGAAGATTTTCTTCATCTCCAGGGCATAAAGCTCGGGGTCGGACAGCGTCCGCATCTTCACTTCATGTTTTTCCAGATCAATCAGGTCCGAAATCCTCGTGCCGTCGCTCAGTGCCGGGTTGGTAGTACTGGTCATAGTCGGTCTTCGCTCTTGTTGTTTTATATGAACAAAAAATAGATTTATGTTCATTTGCGAGCCGATTATCTGCCCCGTGGAGGGCTTCTGAATTGATCTGGGTCAACGGCTGCTCAGGGCTGAAAACCACCGGTCAGGCACGTTGCTACTCCGCTGGATAGCCTTGCAGGTCTTTGGAGTCGGGCTTATGGAGGCGTGTGCGGCAGATTCGCCGACGGCCGGGGCGCTGGCTGCAGAATGCAGGTTTCGATTTTTATGGGCAGTATTATTTAAATTGTTCAGTTAGTTTTCGGCCGCCAGCGTCCACGCTTCACCGGCCGGAGCGCTGGCGCAGGCACAGCACCAGGGTAAGGCCGAGGGTCGAGAGCAGGGCCGAGCAGAAGAAAATCCATGACAGGCCGAAATGCGCGGCCACCAGGCCCATCAGTGGGCCGGCCAGCCCTACGGCCAGGTCGAAGAACAGCGACAGCGTGCTCAGGGCCGAATTGCGGTTGTTCTCCGGCGTGCGCGCTAGGGTTTCCACCCCCAGCCCCGGATAGACCCAGGACACGCCCAGACCGGTCAGCGCCGAGCCGAGGATCGCCACCAGGGGCGTAGGCGCCAGCCACACGAGTAGCAGCCCCAGGGTTTGTACCATCAGGCAGAACGTGACCACCCGGTAGCCGCCGAAGCGCGGTAGTGCATTGGGCGACGCCAGCCGGGCACAGATGAAGGCGATGCCGAAGGCGCTCAGGCAATAGGCCGCGTTGTTCCAGTCCTGACTGTCGAAGTACAGGGCGACGAAGGCGGTCAGGCTTCCGAAGCCCACCGAACTGCAGGCGACGGCCAGGCCGTTGGGCAGCACCGCGAGGAACACGCTGTGGAACGGCAGGCGTATGCCCGGCAGCAACGGTGCCGGCGGTCGGCTCCGGGCGAACAGCAGGGGCAGCAAGCCGAGCAGGGTGATGCCGAAGCCGATGCCGGCGAGCCCCAACTGGTCCCGTACCAGAACGCCGAGCGGCGCGCCGAGGGCGGTTCCGCCGTAGGCGGCGATGCCATTCCAGGACATCACCTGTGCGGTGCGCGACGTACCATGCAGGCCGATGGCCCAAGTGCAGCAGGGCGTGGAGATCAGCGCCGAAGAGATGCCCTGGAGGATGCGCCCGGTGATCAGCAGCGCCAGGCCGACACCCAGGGGCAGCGGCAGGATGATCGCCAGGGCCGTCAGCAGGCCGCTGCCGGTCAGCACGGCCAGTCCGGTCATGACCGTGCGCTTGGCGCCATGGGTGTCGGCAAGCAGGCCGGCCAGTGGGCGCGACAGCAGGGTCGTCAGGTATTGCGTGCCGATCACCAGGCCAACCATGGCGCTGCTGAATCCCAGGGTATTCAGGACATGGCCGGGCAACACGGCCAGGGGGAGTCCGTTGGCGATGTAGGAGGCGAAATTGAAGCAGACGATCGAAACGATCGACAGGCCGGTGGGAAGCGATTGGCTGCGGGCGTTCATCAGGTGTCGCCTTGAGCGGACGGGAGTGCGGACAGGCCCGGTCGCAGGAAGCGGGATTGGCCGTGGCGCTGGTTGACGCCGCGCCCGGCGGTGGGCGCGGCGGTGGTCGTTCAGTCGCGGTTGGCGGCTTCCCAGGCCTTGAGCTCGAAGCCTTCGGCGGCGGCCTCGGCGGCGCTCAGCTGCGGCGGGCGGGAGAGAATCTTGCGCGCGGCCATGTGGTCGCCCGGTCGGTTGCAAGACTCCACCGCGACCAACTGGTCGTCACGGAAGCACAGTACCGAGAGCTGCTGGGTTTCCGGCGAGCCGAGGATGACGGTGCTGTCGTAGCCGGTGGAGAGCCCGGCGATCTGCAGCTTGAGGTTGCCCTGGTCGGTCCAGAACCAGGGCAACGCACTGTACGGGGCCGGCTTGCCGAGCAGCCGAGCGGCCACATTGCGTGCCTGGTCGGCGGCGTTCTGCACGGATTCCAGGCGAGTCGGTTGCTCGCCGTTCTGCAGGCAGGGGAAGCAGGCGACGTCGCCGAGAGCGGAGATGTGCGGATCGGAGGTCAGCAGATTGGCGTCCACGCGGATGCCGTTCTCGATGGCCAGACCCGCCTCGCTGGCCAATTGGGTGTTGGGAATCACGCCGATGCCGAAAACTACCAGGTCGGCTGGCAGTCTGCGTCCGTCTGAGGTCTCGACGCCGCTGACCTTGCCATCCTTGCCGTCGATGCGGGTCAGGCCCTGGCGGAAGTCGAACTTTACGCCCCAGGACTCATGCGCCTGGCGGAACAGTTGGGACATCTCCGTCGAAACAGCGCGCGCCATCGGCCGATCGCCAAGCTCCAGCACGTGCACGCTGGCGCCGAGTTCGGCGGCTACCGCAGCGAATTCCAGGCCGATGAAGCCGGCGCCGACTACGACCACACTGCTGGCTGCCTTGGCCAGGGGGGCGAGGGCGTCGGCATCCTGTTTGGTCTTGACGCCGTAAACGCCCTGCAGCTCGGCGCCGGGCACCGGCAGTGGGCGGTTGTGCGCACCGGTTGCCAGCACCAGGTGATCGTAGGCGACCGCCTCGCCGGATGCGAACAGCACGCGACGGTTCTGTCGGTCGATGGCAGTGGCCTGGTCGTGGCGCAGGTCTATGCGTTGCTTGACGAAGAAATCGGCGGGGCGGAACAGCAGGGCATTCTCGGTGATCTTGCCGAGCAGGTAGGCCTTGGACAGCGGCGGGCGCTGGTACGGCAGGCCCGGCTCATCGCCGATCAGGGTGATGGTGCCGTCATACCCTTCTTGTCGCAGCGAGGCGGCAACCTGGAAACCGGCCTGTCCGGCGCCGACGATGACTACTGAGGCGAGTGACATGGAAACCTCTTCTTCAGAATTGCGACGCGGGCAGGCGCAGCACCATGCCGTCGAGCTCTTCGCTGATGAATACCTGGCAGGTCAGGCGGCTGTTGTCGCGGCGCTCGACGGCGCAATCGAGCATGTCGTTCTCGGTGCTGTCCATCGGTGGCAGACGTTCCAGCCAGGTTTCGTCTACGTAGGCATGGCAGGTGGCGCAGGCGCAGGCGCCGCCACAATCGGCGGGGATGCCGGGCACGGAGGCAAAGGTGGCGGCCTGCATGGCCGATTGGCCAACGTCTGCGTTGACCTGGTGTTCGGTACCGTTGTGTTCGATGAACGTCAGTGTGGGCATGGTGTTCTCCTGGAATGTTCGGATCAGGGATGGGCCGCGAGCGGTGTTGCGACAAAGCGCGGAACGCGGCCGAGAGTCAGCAAGAGCAGGGGACCGACCAGGCTGCAGGCCAGGGTGTAGGTCAGCATGGCCGAGTAGGAGTCGGTGCGGCTGAGCAGGAAGGCGAACAGCAGCGGGGCAAGGGCAGAGGCCACGGTATTCAGGCCTTGATGCACGCCGAACAGCCGTCCGTACTCGCGTACACCGAAGTAGCGCGCGATCAGGAAGGCGGCGATGTCGAACTCGGCGCCGGCGCCGAAGCCGACCAGGATCGCCGCCAGCAGCAATGGTGTGAACTCGACGGTGCCGCTGAGGTAGATCAGGCAGCCGATGGCTGGCAGGGCCAGGCTGACGGCGGATACCAGCGGCGGCCACATGCGATCGATCAGGTAGCCGATGAGCAGACGGCCGAAGATCAGGGCGATGCCGAAGCCGCTGAAGATCAGGTTGGCATCGCTGGCTGATAGGCCCTTGCTCTGCAGCATCGGCACGGTGCTGGTGACCATGCCGACGATCGACGAGATCACCAGGCCCAGAGCCAGGTTGCAGGTCCAGAATTTCCTCGAGCGCATTCCTTCGCGAAAGCTCATGCCGGGCAGGTCCAGCAGTTCCCTGGCATGCCCCTGGCTGCTTTGCGTCGTGCTGGCGGAGAGCCTGAACCACAGCAGGGTCAGCGGCAGCAGGACCAGCAGATTGAGCAGGGCGAGGATGACGAAGGCCGCGCGCCAGTCCCATTGTTCGATGCCCCAGGACAGCAGGCGCGGGACGACCGCCGCGGTCAAGCCGGTACCGGACAGGCCGATAGCTAGGGCCAGCCCGCGATTGCGGTCGTACCAGAGGCTGAGCAACTGGGTCCAGGTTACCGCCAGCGCCCCCATGCCGATCAAAGGCAGGACAGCGAAAGCTAGGTATAGCGACCAGATCGATCCGTTCAACTGAGTGGTAGCTAGGTAGCCCAGAGACAGCAGGGTCAGCGAGATGACTGTCACCCGCTTCATGCCGTAGCGCAAGTTGAACCAGCCAACCAGTTGCAGCGAGATTACCGCGCCACCGAAGAGGAAAGTTATCGCCGCCTGAAGGTCGCTCTTGTTCCACCCGAATGCCGCTTCCAGCGGTACTACCAGGGTACCGAACCCATAGAGCAGGGCAGCATTGATGCTGACAGCAACCCCAACCACGGATAGCAGCAGGATACGCCATCCCCGTTTGAACTCGGTGAAGTCGATAGCCGCTTCGTTTCGGGCGGTAGACATGCTTTGGCGTCCTTTATTGGTTTTGTAGGGCCGGGTCTCGAGCAGGTAAGGCTTTTGTTTGATGTTATGAACATAAATGTTAATACTGTGCAAATAGTATGGCGGGGCAGCGGGCCTGTCCAGCTATCTTCCATAACAACAAGAACGGTGAGTGCCATGATGTTTCTGAGAGGGCTGTCGATCGGCGCCAAGCTTCTCGTACTTCCAGGGTTGTTCGTCCTGTCGCTACTGATCGTGTCGGGGATGGCCTATCGGGGGCTGGTCAAGCAGCACGCCGTGATCGAGGAAATCGACCACCTGCGCTTCCATCAGTATCGCCAGGTCCTCGAAACCTCCTCGGCTTCGCAGGCGGCGATGGTGGGCGCCTATGCTGCGGTAGTGCGGATCCTCGAGTCGAATGGCTCGGCCTCCAGGGAGGAGCTCGAGTCCTATCTCGAGGATATGCAAGACAGTATCGATGACTTGCAGGCAGGGATGGGCAAACTGGCTCAGGAGACCCGCCTGGGCGACGAGGAGAAAGCGCTCTATCGAGCCGTGGAAGATCAGGCTGGAGTGGTCGGCGAAAGCTTGTCTGACTTCAAACGCACGGCCGTTGATGATCAGTTGCAGGCGGCGGCGTTGCTGGGGCGAATACGTGCCGAATACAACGGTTTGCAGGGGCAGTTCAACCGCTTGCTGGGGGTGCAGGCGGAGTTGACCTCCAATGCCTTCGTCGAGGCTGGCGACTTGCAGCGGCAGTTGTCCAGGATGCTGATTGTTGTCCTCGTTGCAGCTAGCGTTCTGGCCCTGTTTGTCAGTCTGCTGTTGCGTCGACAGATTGTTCGAGCCATTCGGGAAATTGAGCAGGCTTCCGTGAGGTTGCGCGATGGCGACCTGACCATCCGTGTGCGAGTAATGGGGCGTGACGAGATAGCCCATACTGCGCAGGCTTTCAACGAGCTGATTGACAGCTTTCAGCAGGCAATGCGGCAGGTCACCAACGTGGCAGTGTCAGTTGGTGCCTCAGCGGAACAGTTGGTGGATGCCTCCGCACAGGTGGCTGAGAGCTCCACTGCGCAGGTCGATGCTGTGGGCGCGGTATCGCTGACTATCGGGCAGATGAGTGACGGTATAGCGACTATTTCCAGTCATGCGGAAAACTTGCGCAGTTCGGCGGAGGCGAGCCTGCATGGGGCGGAGAATGGTCATCTGGCGCTGTCACGCTTGCTCGAGAAGATCGACAGCGTGCGTCACGCGTTCTCAGAGATACGCGGATCGGTAGGCGACTTCGTGGAAAGCACCGCGGCCATCACTGCGAGCATTACTCAGGTCAAGGGCCTGTCGGCACAAACAAACCTGCTGGCCCTCAATGCGGCTATCGAAGCTGCGCGCGCCGGCGAAAGTGGACGTGGATTCAGCGTGGTGGCGGACGAGGTACGCAGCCTGGCGCAACGTTCCGCCGTGGCGGCCAACTCGATCAACGAGCTGACCTCGAAGCTGGAGGGGCAGTCTGAAGTGGTGGACGAAGCCTTGCGCGCTGGCACTGTGGCGCTGGAGGACAGCAGCAGGCTGCTGGCTGACCTGGAGTCCACGTTACAGCAGGCTGCGGAATTGGTGGGGGATTCCACTCGTGGGGTTGAACAGATTGCCGATGCGGTCCGCGTGCAGAACGCCGGTGGACGGAACGTGGCTCTGAATGTCGAGCGCATTGCGCGCATGGCGGGAGAGGGGGATGCAATTGCCCATAGTGTCTCCAGTGCCGTTATTTCTCTACGAGGACTCTCCGAGGAGTTGACCCTGGCGGTAGGTCGCTTCCGCTTTCAAGGAGAGACGGAGGCGGTCGACTGCATCTTGGTTTGATCTTGTGCGGGAGCAGCGATTGTGTTTGCCCTTCTGTTGCCGACGGATCGGCGGCAATTGGCCGGTTTTGGCGGTCTGGGGGATCGGTCGCAGCTATTCGAGGCGAGATGGCTTTGGTTTTCTTGGGGGTGAAACGGGCATTTGTTTACAAAATTGAGAAAAGTGTTCATTATTTTTACGTCTGCCTGGATGGATAAGGAGAATAAGATGAGTTCCGACAAGGCCCGATTCGAGGTTGTGGTCGAGCGCAGCCGCTGCTGTGGCTACGGTCTCTGCGCTGCGATCTGTCCCAGCATCTATAAGCTGGATGCCGATGGCTTAGTTTACGTCGATAACAAGGCTGTTCCCGTCGAGCTGGAGGACGAGGCGCGAGAGGGCGCCGAAGCTTGTCCGGCCGAAGCCATCTGGCTCGAAGAGATCAAGCCCGAGGGGCGATAGCGGTAGCCGATCCGAGAAAATCAGAATAAGAAATGGAGCATGTAATGACTGGGCGTCTTGAAGGTAAAGTCGCGCTGATCACCGGAACTGGCGGTGGCCAGGGTAGGGCGGCGGCGCTGCGCTTCGCCCGCGAGGGCGCTATTGTCGTGGGCTGCGACTTTAATGGTGCAGCGCACGAGGAAACCGCCACTCTGCTAAGCGCTCAGGGACTTCGTTTGCATGGTCGAGCGTCCGTCGACCTCGGTGACCATGAGCAGGCCAGGGCTTGGGTCGAGGCGGCCGTCGTTGAGCATGGTGGCATCGATATCTTGTACAACAATGCATCGGCGGCTCGCTTCGGCAAGGTCAATGAACTGTCTGTCGAGGATTGGCATTACACCATTCGCAACGAGATCGACCTGCTGTTCTATACCACCAAGTACGCCTGGAACCATCTGGCCGAGCGGCGCGGAGTCATTATCAATGTTTCTTCCACAGCAGCCTGGGGCGGCTCCAAGGTCGCGGGAATTTCCGCGCATGCCGCAGCGAAGGGAGCGGTGGTGTCCTTTACTCGGCAACTTGCTGTCGAAGGGGCTCCCCTGGGGATTCGCGCCGTTAGTCTAAGTCCGGGCTTCATCGCTACCCCGGGAACCTCGGAGTTCCTGGAGAATCCGGTGGCGCGAGCGGCGCTTCTCGATGGTGTCCTGATGGATCGTCCTGGCGAGCCGGAGGAAGTGGTCGCCCTGGCGTTGTTCCTGGCATCCGGCGAGGCTTCCTTCGTAACCGGGTCTGATTTCGTCATCGATGGTGGTCTGCTGGCTATCTAGCTAGGCACAACAGTTCCTCCCAAGACATTCGAACAAGAAGGTGAAGGCATGGATATCATCGGCATCGGTTACATGGGGTTCGAGACCGCGAACCTTGACGCCTGGCGCGAATATGGCCCGCAGGTCATGGGCTTCGGCGTTGGCAAGTCGCCGGACAGCGATCTGGAGTCGTTATATTTCAGGATCGACGACCGGCGGCACCGCTTTGCCTTTCATCCCGGCAAGGTGGATCGCCTTGCCTATATCGGTTGGGAGGCGGTTGGACGCATGGCCTTCGAGGCCGGTCTGAGGAAGCTCGAGGCTGCGGGAGTTGAGTTCGTCCGTGGCGATACGGCGTTTTGCGAGCTGCGTGGGGTGCGTGAAGTAGTACGTTTCCGCGATCCGGTGGGTTACCAGTACGAGCTGTTCTACGGACAGAAGTGGACGCCGCGCTCTTTCATTCCCGGTCGACCGCATACCGGTTTCCTGGCCGATGAACGTGGTGCTGGACACGTAGTGGTGATCACCCCGGAATACACCCCGGAGCTAGAGCGCTTCCTGCTTGATGTGATGGGCTTCCACTGGTACGGAGCCGGCGCCGGCAAGGGCCGAACCGGCTTCTTCCGCGCCAAGCTGAACGACAAGACCAGCCATGACATTGCCTACGGCCACGGTCCAGGGCGCATGGGGGTGCAGCATGTCGGTCTGTTCGTGCGCAATGTGCGGGATGTGGGGGAAACCTACGATATCGTGCGCAAGCGTGAACTGCCGATGATGATGACTCTTGGCCAGCACAGCCAGGATCCGCATCTGTCCTTCTACCACTTCACCCCCTCCGGCTTTGCCTTCGAGACCATAGCCGAGATTGAGCCGTGGCAGGGCGATCCCTATGAGCTCAACCCCGAGACTCTGAGTCTATGGGGTCATGAGATGGTTGGTCCGATCCTTGGGCCGAGCGTGCGTACCCCCGAGGAAGTGCTGGACGCTGAGTACCTAGCCGGCAAGAAGCGCTGAGCTTGCGCCTGGCTAGGGTGGAGGTGGGCGGTGAGGTATTCTGGGGGTTGCTCGATCCGGATCTGCAGCACCTTCGTCGTGTTCGCGAGCCATTCGCTGCTTGGGCGCAGGCGATCGGCCAGGGGGGCTGGATCAACCTAGGACTCGATGATGAACGCCTTGCGCTGTCGGCGTGCCGTCTGCTGCCGCCCTTGGAACCGGGGGCGCGTGTTTTTGGCGTGGGCTTGAACTATCGTAGCCATCTTGAGCGTCTTGGCAGTTCGCCTCCGGCTCATCCACTGGCCTACTTGAAGCCGGATTCCGCGCTGGTGGGGGCGTACGACGAAATAGCCTATCCGGCCCTGACCGGACAGCTCGACTATGAGGTCGAGTTGGTCGCTGTGGTTGCCCGGCCGCTAGGCGAGGAGGCGCAGGCCAGCGCTTGCCTGCTCGGCTACACGGTCGGCAATGACATCAGTGCGCGGGATGCGGGGAGGCGTATCGGTCGCCTCGACCTGCTAACCCAGAAATCCATGGATCGCACTACACCGATCGGTCCCTGGATCGTCACTCTCGACGAATTAGGCGGCATCGGACAGCCTGAGTTGGAGATGGGGCTGGAGGTCAACGGTGAGCCGCGCCAGAGGGACAATACTCGGCAGATGATCTTCCCGGTGGACGAATTGCTCAATTACCTCGATGCGCGTATCAGCTTGCGGCCGGGCGACCTGGTGTTCACCGGCTCGACTCACGGTGTGGGCCTGGAGGACGGTCGCTTCCTCGCGTCGGGGGATTTGGTCGAGGCGCGTATCGGCGGGATCGGCGAGCTGCGCAACCGGGTTGGCCGCCAGCGTAGACTGCCTGCTGCGCGAAGTGCTGGGCGGCTGGGCAGGCCCGACGGCGAATGAGTATGGACAGGCAGGCCAACGTTGCTTTGGCAGGGGCGGAACACTCTTCGTTCTGGGCGCCCTTGCGTCATGGGCTGTTCGTCAGCCTTTGGCTAGCCTGCGCGCTTGCCAACCTAGCGATCTGGATGCAGACCGTGGGGGCAGCTTGGATCATGACCCAGCTATCGGCATCACCCCTGATGGTTTCCCTGGTGCAGACAGCCATTACTCTGCCTGTCTTCCTGTTCGGTTTGCCGGGCGGGGTGCTCGCTGACCGCATGGATCCGCGCCGTCTGTTGCTTCTCACCCAGGCGGTCATCTTGGTGGCGGCCGCAGCGCTCTGCCTGCTGGATTGGGTGGGACTGCTGGGGGCCTGGTCGCTGCTGCTGTTCACGTTCCTGCTGGGGGGCGGCAGCGCCTTGGGTATGGCGGCCTGGATGGTGACTGTGGTCGGAGTCATCCCGCGTGAGCAGGTGCCGGCGGCGGTCGCTCTCAATGGTATTTCCATCAATGCCACTCGGGCCCTGGGGCCGGCTCTGGCCGGCCTACTGATCGTCTGGTGGACCAGTGCCGCAGTATTTCTGGTCATCGCACTGTGCATGGCTGCAGTGCTCGTATTCATCTACCGTCTGCCGGCTCGCGTCCATGCCGACGGCTTACCACCTGAAACCTTAGCCGGCGGCATGCGCAGCGGCCTGCGCTACATCCGCCACTCGACGGTTCTGTCTAGCGCGCTCAGGCAGGTATTCGTGTTCACCAGTTGCGCCAGCGCGCTATGGGCGCTGATGCCGCTGGTAGCCAAGGAGGAGTTGCACATGGACGCGGGTGGCTATGGACTGCTGATGGCGTTTATGGGGACTGGCGCGGTCCTTGCTGCGCTCGGCCTGACCAGCGTCTATCGGCGTTTTGCTCTGCGACGGTTGATCGATATCGGGGCCCTCGCCTTTGCCGTGGCGACCCTGGCGGCGGCGCTGTCGCGCAGCCAGGTGGTGATCTGCGCCACGCTTCTGCTGGCCGGCATGGGCTGGATGGCGGTGAACGCGACCATCTCCACCGTGGTACAGACTTATGCTGCGAACTGGGTGCGAGCACGTGTCGCCTCGGTATACCTCCTGGTGCTGATGGGCTCGATGGCCCTTGGTGGTGCCCTGTGGGGGGCTATCACGCAATACCTGGGCTTGCAGCAAAGTCTGCTGCTATCGGCATCGAGCATCTTCCTGGGCTTGTTCCTGACTCGTAGCGGGGCCATCGAGATGGGCCGCGAAGCTGACTTTGCCGATGCCCTGCAGACGGATAAGCCGATGCTGGTCGCTGAGGGCGTCGACCACGGCGACGGGCCGGTGTGCATTGAGGTCGGCTACCAGGTGGATGCTGCCGGACGTGAGGCGTTCCTGCGTGTGGTTTATGGCGTCGGCCAGACGCGACGGCGTAATGGTGCGCGGAATTGGCGCTTGTACCGTGATCTAGAGGAGCCCAACCGCTACGTAGAGCGCTTCATCGTCGAGTCGTGGCTGGATTACCTGCGGCAGTGCGGGCGCATGACCCGGGGGGACGTGGCGCAGGCAGTACTGCTTTCGCCTTTTCGCGAGGACCGATCGATCCGACGCTATATCAATCAAGCACCGGTAGAGGGTGTCTAGAAATCTCTATATTAAATTTGCTGGCCGATAGTGTTCTCGTTATAGAATTTATCGGCTGAAAATAATAGAGAACGCTCCTATGGAAAGCCCAGAGTTCACGGAAGCAGGCAGTAGTCGCAAGGGTGCCAGCGTCACGGTGAAACCGGTCGCTAACGCGATTCGCATTCTCCGCCATTTGAGTCAGAGCGGGGCGCCGGAGCGTTCGGTGGACATCGCCCGGCGCCTGTCGATCAACCCCAGCACCTGCTTCAATATCTTGCGTACCTTGTTCATGGAAGATGTGATCGATTTCAACCCGATGTCCAAGCGCTATTCGGCCGGCCTGGGGCTGGCCCGCCTGGTTGGGCAACTGGTTACCCAAGGGCAGCGTGTGCAATTGGTTAAGCCGCTGCTACAGGAATTCGCAGCGCGCATGCAGGTAACCATCACCCTTTGGCGGCGCATGGGGGCGGATCGCATAGTCATCGTCAGCTCGGCGGCCAGTCCTGCCGATGTGCGCATCGACATGGCCGAGGGGCAGCGCTTTCCGATGCTGATGGGCGCCAGCGGTCGGCTGTTCTCGACCCAGTTGGACCTGGACACGCCGGCATTCGAGGATATCTACCATCGGATACGCTGGGCGCGTCCCTTGCCAATCGAGATCTATCGCGAGGAGGTTCACCTAGCCGCGGAACGGGGTTGGGCAGTGGACGATGGGTATTTCTCGGTTGGTATCCAGGCAGTCGCTGCGCCAGTGTATTCCCCTGAGGGCACTATCGATTTCACTGTCTCCGCCGTGATGTTCCGCGGCCAGCGAGACGACGAGGGGGTTGGCGAACTGGCTGCCGAGCTGATCGAGTTCTGTGCCGAACTGGCGGGTATTCTGTTCTGATCTCTTGCTGGTGGCCGTGTCAGTCACGGGCCAGCAGCAGGCTGCCGCCCAATGGGCCGCCGCCGGCGGCCACCACAGAGAGTGAATGCGGAGCAGTCTGGCGTCCTCGTGCGCGTCCCCATAACTGCAGACATGCTTCGTGGACATAGCCTAGGCCGTGGGTGCGTCCTCCGGACAGTTGGCCACCGTTGGTATTGAGTGGCAGCTCGCCGTCCAGGGCGATCCTCCCTCCGCCTTCAACAAAGGCGCCGCTTTGTCCCACCGGGCACAGACCCAGGGCTTCCAGCCAGATCATGGTGAGGATCGAAAAGCCGTCGTAGAGTTGAGCCGAGCCGACATCAACCGGCGTGTAGTCGGTGCGCGACCACATCATCCGGGCAACGTCGAAGGCTGCCATCTCAGTCAGGGAGATCTGGTCCCAGGACCACGGCTGGTTCAGTGCGGCACCGATGGCCTCTATGCGAATCGGAGTATTGCGCGTGTCCCGTGCGGCATCGCGGCGCGACAGGACGATGGCGGTGGAGGCATCGCAATGCACATCACAGTCGTACATGCGTAGGGGCGTGGAGATCATCCGCGATTGCAAATAGTCGTCCATCGTCATCGGTGTGCGGTAGATGGCCTTAGGATTGCGCGCAGCATTGCGCCGGCAGGTCAACGCGATCTGCGCGAGCTGTTCGGGGCGCGTGCCATAGTCGTGGAAATGGCGCTGCGCGTAGAGGGCCATCAGGTTGATGCCGGACATGATATTGAAGGGCGTCAGCCATTGCCAGGCGTAGCTGCTATCACGTCCCTGGGTCTTGTTGGTCAGCGCTCCCGCCTGCTTGTTGTGCTGGCGCGCCGAAGCCTCGGTGATGGTACGGAAAACCAGGACGTGGCGGCAAAGACCGGCGGCGATGGCCATCGTTCCGTTGATCACCCCGGCCAATGGGCCGGGCCCCTCGTAGCCGGCGCCGAACCAGTTGACGTTCAACCCCAAGGCGCTTTTCAGGGCGCTGGGACCGACCGGCGAGAAGGGATCGCCATTGTTGTTGTCGCCCGGCCAGCAGGCGACGCCGTCGATCTCATGGCGCTCCAGGCCAGCATCGGCAATGGCTTCCAGGCAGGCATCAAGGGTCAGGCGCATGGCCGACTTGCTGGAAGGTCGGGCCACCTCGGACTGACCGATGCCAGTGATGGCGACCTCTTTTTCGTAGCGATGAGGGAGCATCATTGATCCTTCTCGAACAGAGGGAGCCAGACATCCTCGACGTGGAGGAAGCTGACCCGTACAGGCATGTCGATCCGCACTTGGAGCGGGTCCATCCCAATTACATTGCTGACGAAACGCAGGCCCTGCTGCTCGACCAGCTCGATGATGGCGACGGCGTAGGGCACTTCCAGGTCAGCGACCCAAGGCTGGTAGTTGAGGGTGTAGCTCAGCACCTTGCCTTTTCCTGATACCTCACGAGGTGCGACGTCCAGGCTCGCGCAGCGGGGGCAGATTGGCCCGGGCGGGTGGAAATAGTGCGTGCAGCCATGACAGTGGTGGATCAACAGTCGACCGTGCTCGCCGCCTTGCCAGAAGGCGCGGTTATCAGCGTTGAGGGCGGGCAGTTTTCTGATCATTCGCGGAACCTGAGAGCACTGGTTTGGATGTATGCGTGCTAATAATTGCACATATTTTTTAAAAGTGTCATATATTTGTGCGGGGCTATGCGCTAGCCATATAGCTCGCCATCTAACAACAAGAGGATCCTTTTGCCATGTCCCGGCCTTTGCAAGACAAGACAATCATCGTCACCGGCGGCTTCGGTGCCCTCGGCGGGGCCGTGGGCCGCCTGCTGCTGGAGCGCGGTGCGCAGGTTGCTCTGCTCGATCGCACCGAAGTTCCAGCTAGTCTGGGCGATGTTTCTGGGGTTCTGCCCTTGGGCGGCGTCGACCTAACCTCTGCCGAGTCGGCGCGGTTTGCTGTGGCCCGGGTGGTGGAGCGCTTCGGACATCTCGACGGCCTAGTCAACGTCGCTGGCGGGTTCGCCTGGGAATCATTCGAGGATGGTGCTTTGGATACTTGGGATCGCCTGTATCAGATCAACCTTCGTACGGCTCTAGTCAGCAGCCAGGCTGCGCTGCCCTATTTGCTTGCTGCCGCATCCGGACGCATCGTCAACATTGGTGCTCTAGCATCCCTGAAGGCGGGCCCGGGCATGGGCGCGTATGCCGCCTCTAAATCCGGAGTGGCACGCCTCACTGAGGCGCTGGCTGAAGAGTTAAAAGACCGTGGGGTCACCGTCAATGCTGTACTGCCAAGCATCATCGACACCCCAGCGAATCGCGCAGCCATGCCGGACGCCGATGCCAGTCGTTGGGTAACGCCGGGAGCTTTGGCCAGAGTGATTGCGTTCCTGCTCTCGGACGACGCCACACCTATCACGGGTGCCTGCCTGCCCGTATCTGGTCGGGTATGACGCCCGTGACCTTCTGCTGCTCTTCGACTGGAGTACAAAAGTCATGAGATTGGTAACCTTTACCGACGGCAACAGGGTCGCACGTGCCGGTGCCTTGCTGGAGCACGACCAGATCGTCCTGGACCTACAGGCCGCCTGCCAGGTCCGGTATGGAAATGAGCGTCCCGAGTTGGCCAGCGTGCTGGCGCTGGTCGAGGCCGGGGAGGAGGGGTTGGCTCTTGCCCGTTCGATGGTGGAGCTGGTTCCTGCAAGAGCTGTGCGTGCCCGGGCGGCGGTGAAGCTGCACGCACCGATTCAGCCGCCGCCGCAAATGCGCGACTGCTCCTGTTTCGAGCTACACCTGCGGCAGAGCTTTGCCGCAGCACGCCGGGCTCGCGCGCTGCGGACGCCAGACCCTGAGGCTACGCTCAAAGCGATGAATGCACGTGCCGACGAGCGCGTCATCGAAACCTTCAACCGCCAACCCATCTACTACAAATGCAACCGCTTCGCGGTCATCGGTACTGACGACGAATTCCAATGGCCGAGTTTCAGCAAGGCACTCGACTTCGAGCTGGAGTTCGGCTGCTACATCGGCAAGCGTGGTAAGGACATCAGTCGCGATGCAGCTCGCTCGCACATCGTCGGCTACACCATCTTCAACGATATGAGCGCCCGCGACGCCCAGGCTGCGGAGATGCCCGGCATGCTTGGCCCAGCCAAGAGCAAGGACTTCGATACGGCGAACATCATGGGGCCATGCCTGGTGACGGCTGATGAGTTGGGCGACCCCTACGATCTGGAAATGGTCGCGAAGGTGAACGGCGAGGAGTGGGGGCGTGGCAACACTCGTGATATGCGCTGGTCCTTCGAGGACGTCATCGCCCATGTGTCGCGTTCGGAAACGCTCTATCCCGGGGAGTTCCTCGGCTCCGGCACGGTCGGCAACGGCTGTGGCCTGGAGCAATTGCGCTATCTGAATCCTGGCGATCTGGTCGAACTGGCTGTGGAGGGAATTGGTGTGCTGCGCACCCGGGTGGGGTGCGCGGAGCAAAGGGGGGGCTGATGTGTCTCAAGCCGCAGCTCTGTTGGCACGTCATATCCCAGTATTTTGTCTTGCGCTTTATATGTACATTTTTATTAAAAGTGTCTTATATTCTGCCGAGGCTTTTATTCGCCGTAGTGCCCTGATCAGGAGGCAATCATGCTAACAAGAACAAGTCCTGTATTGTCCGACGGAACCAAGGTTTCCGACCTTATCTTCCCCGATACCCGCGAAGTCCAGATGCGCGTGTTGTCGGACCGCGAGATCTACGAGTTGGAGATGGAGAAGATCTTCGGCAAGATCTGGGTGTTCCTCGGCCATGAGTCCGAGATTCCCAACTCCGGCGACTTTGTTGTGCGCGACATGGGTTCCGACTCGGTGATTGTCGCCCGTGGCAAGGAGGGAGAGGTTTATGTAAACCTCAACGTCTGTCCCCACCGCGGCATGCGCATCAGCACTGCCGACTGCGGCAACACGCAAATCCACAAGTGCATCTATCACGGCTGGGCGTTCCGTCCCAACGGTGACTTCATCGGCTCGCCGGTGGAGCGCGAATGTATGCATGGCAAGATCTTGCCAAAGGAGGCGCTTGGCCTGAAGAAGGCTCGGGTCACGCTCTATGGTGGGCTGATCTTCGCCACTTGGAACATCGACGGCCCCTCCTTCGATGAGTTCCTCGGCGACGCCAAGTGGTATTACGACATGCTGTTCTGCCGTTCTGACAAGGGCATGGAAGTGCTCGGTCCGCCGCAGCGCTTCATTGTCAACGCCAACTGGAAGACCGCTGGTGAGCAGTCCGCCGCCGATGGCTTCCATACACTGACCCTGCACCGCTGGCTGGGCGAGGTCGGTAACTATGCGAAGAAAGGCGACGGTGAAGGTGAAGGCGCCGACCTCAGTCCAGAGATGATCGGGGTAGAGGTCAGTTCGCCGCACGGCCATGCTCTTCGCTGCATTGACCTGGCCCGCAAAATAAAACGCCTTACCGGTCTCGATCCTGCGGAACTGTCGGTACAGGAGAAGCTGAACGCCTTGCCGCCGGCCGGGATGACGCGTGAGATGGTTGAGCAACTGGCGCGCAATCTCAGCGAGGAGCAGCTCAAGGTACTGACCAGCATGCCGCCGCAGGTCGGGGGAATGTTCCCGAACATACTGTTCGGGTTCGTCTATATCCCGCAGCCGGATGGATCGGTGGTTGGTTCCATGACCATGCACGCCTATGTGCCTCAGGGGCCCGACAAGCTCGAGTTCGTCAACTGGATCTTCGCCGAGAAGGACGCGCCGGCAGAACTGCGCGAGAAGATGCTCAAGCAGACTATCCAGC
This sequence comes from Pseudomonas sp. MT3, assembly GCF_054720805.1. Taxonomy (NCBI): domain Bacteria; kingdom Pseudomonadati; phylum Pseudomonadota; class Gammaproteobacteria; order Pseudomonadales; family Pseudomonadaceae; genus Pseudomonas; species Pseudomonas sp. MT3. Next base: position 23,771 of record NZ_JBTVPY010000014.1, on the reverse strand, counting down.
TATTCGGTACCTCCGGGATGGTCGAGCAGGATGACTCCGACACTTGGCCGCACATGACCCTGGCTGCCAAGGGCGCGATGGGCCGCCAGATGACCCTCAAGTACCAAGCCTGCTATGAGACCGGCGCGCCTGCGGGCTGGCCAGGGCCGGGCATCGTCAACGAGGGCTTCACCAAGGACGACACCCAGTGGCATTGGTGGTTGTACTGGCATGAACTGATGACGGCGGAGGGCTGATCGTCGCGTCGTTCCAGGCAAAACCACACATTTCAGGAGTTACCCATGGCCCAAGTACAAGAGCGCGGTGTCGATCAGATCCAGCCGGGATCGCCCGTCGGCATCAAGCGCGTCTCGGTAGGTTCGGATATCTACAACCAGGTGGTGACCTTCCTCTATGAGGAGGCGACCTTGTTGGATCAGATTCGTCTGCAGGAGTGGGGCGCACGCTTGGCCCCAGACCTCGTCTATACCGTACCGCTTCGCCACACCCGCCTGCAGTCGGAGTTGTCCACCACCATCGTGCGTACCGTGCAGCATTACCATGACGACTACCGCTCGATCATGGGGCGAATTCTGCGGCTGTCCGGCAAGAGTGCGTGGGCGGAGGATCCGCCCTCGCGCACCCGACGTCTGGTGACCAACGTCTTCGTCGAGGAGACCGAAAAGTCCAACGAATTCGTGGTGACCAGCTACTTACTGTTAACCCGCAATCGCTTCAAGGACCACCATGTCGACATCATAAGTGGTGAGCGCCGGGATGTGTTGCGTGTGACCGATGAGGGTTTCAAGCTGGCGCGCCGTGAGGTCATTCTTGACCAGGCCGTGTTGGGCACGCCGAACCTCGCAGTGTTCCTCTGACGCCCCTAACCTGGCGCTCCATTCTTTGAAGGGGCGCTCAATGCTGTTGTGAACCTCGGTGCCGGAGCGAGTTATCCCGGTGCCGGGGTTCTTTTATGTTGGCCCTGTCTTTGTGGGGCAGACTGACGTTTTCGGAGTGCACGTTATCTGCCGAAGCCGGCGTCACGTTGTGTCGGAGTTTTGTTGCGTCCGGTTGGCTTATCCCTTCTCCTGAGGGGAAAGGGGGGAGTGGCCGGCTGGTTACTCTCCGGCTAGCCAGTCTTGGTCGCCCGAGCATAGACGTGCTGCCGTGTCGCTGAAATCCCACGTTGAACCCTTGATCCGCAGGGCCTGCGCAGCCCGTGCCGGCTGCTGGCTAAAGCAGAGACTGGTGCTGGATGCATGGACCTGGGAGTCTAATGGATGCTGACGGCCAAGTGAGATCTGGGTACACCGGCGTAGCAGCAGCGCAGCTTCCGCATCCTCTTCGGGAAGGTGGCTAAGGGCCCAGCGAGCCATTCCTTTGCGCAGGTTTACCCCACAGTAGGGCGCTGGCCCTTGGATGATCGAGCCTCGTACGTCCCAGCTCAGCAGGAGCCTGCCATCACGAAGCAGTACCGGTGTCGTGTGTTCGTCGACGCGGTCCGGTACCTGGACATCGTAGCATCGGCGGAGCGTTCCACGGGCCGCGTTGGCGATGGCTAGGCCGGCAAGGTCTAGCAGGTGTGTGCATTGATGCTGGGCATCGGTCTGCCGGGTCACTGAATGGGCGATATGGCTGAGTGGCATGCCTATCAGTTGTTCCAACTGGCCGGACGCTTGTGGGCAGGCGGAGTAGGGGTAGCGCACGGCCTCCCCGCCGATCTCGCGTACCATGCCGTCACTATGGCGTAGCCAGACGCGGAAGTGATGGAAATCGTCCTCAAGAGCGGCCCGTACCTCTCGTGTTGCATCCTGTGGCGTAGAGACGATTTCCACTCGGCGGCGGAACATGTTGGTCATCGTTTTTTCCTTGCGTTGGTTTCCGCAGGTGCCTGGTCTTGCGGATTGAAGTATATTTGAACAGTATACTTAAAAGTGTTCATCTAAAAACAAGAAGGAATTCATTATGAAGCTATTGCACGAGCAGATAGCGCTGGTGACTGGAGCTGGTGGCGGTATTGGCCGCGGCGTGGCATTGAGCTTTGCCAAGGCCGGCGCCGCGGTCGTGATAGCCGAGCTGGACGAAGCCTCTGGCAAGGCTGTGGAAGACGAGTTGCTGGCGCTTGGCGCACGCGCGGTTTTCATCAAGACCGACGTGACCAGCAAGGTGGATATCGAGGCGGCTATCCGGGTGACAGTGGAGCGTTTCGGAGGGCTGGACATTCTGGTCAACAACGCGTTCGCCCCCACGCCCAATGTGCTGCTGGAGGAGAAGACCGACGAGATGCTAGCTCGGACCCTCGACTCCACCTTGTGGGCCGCTTGGTGGTCGATGAAGGCTGCGCTGCCGCACATGCGCGCGCGCGGCGGCGGCAAGATCATCAACTTTTACTCCATCGACACCGAGGTCGGTGCCTGGTTGCATGGTGACTACAACGCAGCGAAGGCGGGGGTCGTCGGCTTGACCCGCAGTGCGGCCTCGGAATGGGGACGCTTCAACATTCGTGTGAATGCCATCGCGCCTACTGCCATGGGGGCGACCTTCCATAAGCTGGCGGCGGAGAACCCAGGGTTTGCCGAACGTTCCGCCGCCCTGCGCCCGCTAGGGCGTTGCGGGGAGCCGGAGGAAGACATTGGGCCAGTCGTGGTGTTTCTGGCTTCTGAGATGTCGCGCTTCGTCACCGGCGAGACTCTCCATGTCGATGGCGGGCTGCACCTCCCCGGCTACAATTCCCGACCGGCCACCGTACCTGTGCGCGAGTACTGACGGAGGTATCGAGCGCGGCTAATGCCGCCGCGCTTTTTTCTGTAACACGGCGGCGAGGTCACTCAGGGTGAGCTGCAAGCCGGTGCTGTCGAGTGGATGGATAGCGAGCCCCGGCCAGCCCAAAAGCAAGGCCGGGGCTGCAGGGTGGGTCAGCGCTTGGCAACCTTGATCTCAGTGTCTTCCAGGTCCCAGGTGTCGGCTGTCTTGCCTTCTTCGCGCAGCTCATACTTCAGCACGCGCCCCTGCGGATTCTTCGGCAGGTTGGTGCGGAACTCAATATAGCGGGGCAGGGCGTAGTAGGGGACCGATTCGACAGCCCAGTTGAACAGCTCTTCCGGAGTCAAGCAGGCCCCTTCATGTAGCACTGCGGTCACCTTGACGTCGTCCTCGCCTTTGTCGGACGGCACGGCATGCACGGCAACCTCGGCCAGGGCCGGGTGCACAGCAAAGGCGGCTTCCATCTCGAAGCTGGAGATATTTTCACCACGGCGGCGCAGGTAATCCTTCTTGCGATCGACGAAATAGAAGAAGCCTTCGTCGTCGAACTTACCGATGTCGCCGGTGTGGAACCACATGTTGCGCATTAGCTTCAGGGTATCTTCGGGGCGATTCCAGTAGCCTTGGAACATGATATCTGGGCGCAATGGGCGGACGACGATTTCGCCGGGAGTGTTGGCGGGCAGCTCTTGATCATTGTCATCGACGATCCGCACGTCGAAGTCTGGGATGCGCTTGCCGGACGAGCCGGGCGCTGCGTATTCGCCAGCGGCCAGAGAGGTGACTACGCAAGCCTCGGTGAGGCCGTAGCCGTTTCCGCCGACCAGTTTGCTGCCGAAGCGTTCGCGCCAGATTTTCTTGGTTTCCTCGGTATAGGGGTTGCCGCGGGCAGTATGGATCTGACCATGGCAGCGCCTCATCGCTTCGTTGTCAGGGGCGTGAGCTAGCAGACCACCCATTCCGCCGAGGATAGAGGCAATAGTAGCGCCGGAACGTTCGACTTCCTGCCAGAAATTGGAGACCGAGAAGCGCGGCAGGATCGCTGCCCGCGCACCAACCAGGATGCTGGCGATGATGCTGACGCACAAGGCGTTCATGTGGAACAGCGGCAGGGGCGTGATGGTAACGTCGTTTTCGTTGGCCGGACCGGCTCGCAGCTGCAGGCGCGCCAGGTTGCACATGAAGTTGTAACTGATCATGCAGCCTTTTGAGGGGCCGGTGGTGCCAGAGGTATAGATCAGACAAGCCAAGTCGGAAGGTTCCGGCTTGACGCTTAGAGGTGTGTCGTCATTGCCACGGTGTTCATCCAAAGCGGCGATAGGAATGCGGCAGTCCTTCGGAGCAATGAAGTCACCCCGGCAGAGAATCCGGGTGACGTTAGTGAGCTGCTCGGCCAGCGAAGTGATGCGTGGCAGGTAGTCCGCTTCGCAGATGACCAGATGGGTTCCGGTGTCAGCTATCTGGTGACGGAGGAACTCGCCTTTGAGCGCGGTGTTTATCGGAACGCTAACTGCACGCAGCTTGTTGATCGCCAGCCAGCACACGACTGCGTCGATGTTGTTATCCAGCATTGTCAGCACGGTCTCGCCTGGTCGTACGCCGAGGTTCGAGAGTGCGTGGGCCATGCGCGTGGAAATCGAGTCGACTTCAGAATATGTGTATAACTTTCCGCTGAAATCCAGTAGGACTCGGTCTGGATGCTTCGCTGCCGCTCGTTCAAGCGCTGCGATGACAGTGTCTCGTTCCCCCATGGACCAGGTGTCCGGATGGCCTGTGCCGTTCATGTCTCGATCTCCTTGGAGCCTGTCCTGGTGCGGGCAGGCGATTTTATTTTGAAGAGAGAATGCCATTCTAGATTCAAATTTTACAGATGTCTCCAGTTAAAATTTGGACAGATTTTGCTAATAATGCCTATATCTTGTGCTAGGATTGCGCTCATTTATCCCATGAGAATCCTTGTCAATGACTTCGAAAGCCACCAGATCGAGCAAGGGCGCGAGTGACAAGCCCGTCAGAAAGAAGGCCAGTCCGGCGGAGAAACCTGCTGCCGTAACGAAAAGGCCTGTTCAGAAAAACGGTGTTGCCTCGTCGGCGAATGGCAAAGTAAGACCCAACAAGCGCTCCGAGGAGACCGTTACGAATATCCTGTCTGCCACCGAGGAGGTGGTGCTGCGTTCCGGTGCAGATCGGATATCGATCCTGGATGTTTGCCAGGTGGCTGGGGTGTCCCGGGGGACGTTCTATCGCTACTTCTCCTCCCAAGAAGACTTGCTGGATACCTTCTCTCGTCACAAGCGGGACAGCTTCCATGAGTCGCTGGCATTGGCGCTGGGGGATATTGCCGACCCCGACGCGCGTTTGAATGCGCTGATTGTCTACCTGGATAATTACCTTGAGCAGAGCCGCGCCCGACGTCTGCTTGTGGTGGCGCCCGACTACGCCCTGGGTTTCTTCCGACGGATATTCCATGATTCCATCGTGCGCTTTCAGGACCTGCTTGGGATCGTGTTCGATGAGTGGGATGCCCGGCTAGGCATCAAGATCGACAGGGAGCTGGTCTGCGAAATGATCATTCGCTATGTCCTGAGCGAGGTGCTCGTGCCTGAAGGGGTTAGTCGCCGTCTCCTGCCGGTACGTGTGCGGAAGCTCATCGTTGCCTTGACTGTCGGTTCCACCTCGCGCTCTCGCCGCTGATCGACCTTGCAGTCACCCTCTGCTAGGGGGAGGGGCTGGCCCCTTCCCTTCCCTTCCCCGTCCTCTCTGCTTTAGCCCCCGCTCTCGCTCAGTCGCATCCTTCCTATTCGATCCTGTCTTCCTCACCTTTTTCCTTTCCCATCCCTCCTAGAGCCGTTCTGTCACCGCTTGACTCGAAGGGGGCGGGGTAGGGGTTGTGTATTGTGATCTTAAAAATAAATTGAACAGATTTTTGATTTATGATCAATTTAAAATTATGCTTCGCCATGAAAGCGGGCCTGACGCGCATGTTGAGTGATGTGTACCCGGCTAGATCGGTTACATCACGAGCGTTGCGCTACACAAACATAAAAAATGCCACCCTGAGGTATCCAGATTATGCTCATCGATCTTCACGCCCATGCGCCGCATCCCGATTACTACGACCAACATCCCTACTGGGGGCCGGCCTTCGAGTTGCAATCCGATGGCGACATCAAGCTGCGAGTGGGTGACTGGATACTGACCCTGGGGGCTCCGGAGCGTAAGAAGGCCCTGCGCGAGGCGCATGCCCGTGGCGAAACGCTGAACGTGGCGGAATACATGGCGAAATGGCGTGATCCGAGCCATCGCCTCGCTGCGATGGATGCGGCGGGTCAGGCTGCTCAGGTGCTCTCGGTGCCGAGCCACTGCTACATGTACTGGGCGGAAGCCGAGTTCGCCGTGCCCTTTGCTCGCCGGGTCAATGATGCGCTGGCAAGTTACTGCTCCGCCGCGCCCAATCGCTTGATGTTCTGGGCCCACGCGCCACTGAATGTACCGCTCGAAGCGGCCAAGGAAATCCGTCGTGCCTGCACTGAACTGGGCGCCAAGGGCCTGGTTGCCGGTGGCTCTAACTTTGGCGGACTGGAATACGACTCACCCGAGCTAGATCCCGTGTGGGAGACGCTGTGCGACCTCGACCTGCCGATTTTCGTGCACGGCTACAACCAGTCCGTGACCTGGGGTAAGGACGCCAATACCGATCGCTATGAGACAACCGCGATCGTCGGTATGAACTATGACGAAACCAAGTGCTTCTGGTACCTGATCAATGGTGGTGTGCTGGATCGCTTCCCGAACCTGAAAGTCTACATCACCCATGGTGGTGGCTTCGTGCCCTATCAGTTGGGGCGCATGGCGCAGACCAATCCCAACCTCGACGTCTATCACAACAAGAAGCCATTCCTGGATTATCTGTCCAATTTCTATTTCGACGTGGAGTTGCACGAGCTCCCCATGCGTCAGGCCATGCTGGACGTAATTGGTGCTGATCGTGTGGTGTACGGCTCCAACTTCGGCGGTAGTGATGCGGTGCGCCATGACCTGACGGATGGGCTGCGTCTGTCCGACGAAGATCTGCAGAAGATCCGCTGGAAAAACGCCTGCGATCTCCTGCACCTGGATCCGACCAAAGTGGGCAAGGTGGGTGCCTGATGAAGCTGGCGCGCTGTTCCTATTTCCAGACGGGGCCCTTCTGGGCTGTCGTCGACCCTGAGCGCGACGAGGTTCATGCCATCGATGGGGAATTTTCCCAGTGGGCCCCTGCATTGGCCAGGGGGGCAGGTATCAGTGCCCTGCGCCTTTCCGGACCGTCGCTACCGCTGTCTAAGATGTGCCTGCTACCTCCGATAGAGCCGGTCAACCGGGTGGTGGTGGCGGGTGCAAACTATGCCAAGCACCTGGCTGACGACTTCGGTCTCGCCAGCCCTTCACAGCCAGTGGCCTTCCTCAAGGCCTACGGTGCGCTGATCGGCGCTAAAGACCCGATTCGCTATCCACCTTTGACCGAGGAGCTAGACCACGAGGTCGAATTGGTGGCAGTGATCGGTAGTTCGGAGATAGACCTCGATGACCCGCTGGCCAGCGTTCTGGGCTACACCGTTGGTAACGACGTCAGCGCACGGGACCTGCAGCGCAGTGGTCCGGCGGGTATCGGCATGGACCTGTTTGCGGCCAAGAGTCAGGACTGTACTACCGGGCTTGGGCCCTGGATCGTCACCAAGGACGAATTTCCAGCCGGCTCGCCTGAGCTGCGCCTAATCCTCAAGGTCAACGGCGAGATTCGACAAGACGGCTCAACTGCAGAGATGACCTGGGATGTTGGTCAACTGATTCGTTTTGTCCAGCAGCGATCCAGATTCGCCTGCGGTGACGTGCTGTTCACCGGTTCGCCGGCCGGTGTCGGCATGGGAACTGGCCGATTCCTCAATCCCGGTGATGTCGTCGAGGCAACCATCGAGGGCATAGGCACATTGCGCAACGTAGTGGGCAAGAAGTCCCGCGACTGAATCGAGAGCGAAGCATGAGCACTGATAAACAAGAAAAGATCGTGGTGGTGGGGGCTGGTCTGATGGGGACCGGTATTGCGCATGGGTTCGCCAGTTCTGGCTATCCCACCGTGCTGGTGGATACCAACCCTGAGTCGTTGTCCCGCGCCAGGGGCAATATCGGCAAGATCCTCGAGGATGGTGTATCTCTCGGCAAAGTCTCTGCTGAGTCGGCGCAAACATCCTTCGCGCGCCTGTCCACCAGTGGCGACTTGGCCGAGGCCGCGCAGGGGGCCGATTGGCTGGTGGAAACGGTTTCCGAGCGACTGGACGTGAAGAGGGCAGTGGTTGCCCAGGCCGAGCCGCTGCTCGCCCCCGGCGCAATCATCGCCACCAATACCTCGGCGCTGAGTGTGACCGAGATCGCTGCCACCCTAGCCTGCCCCGAGCGGGTCATCGGCATGCATTTCTTCAATCCGGTGCACAAGATGAAGCTGGTGGAGCTGGTTCGCGGTCTGGCGACCAGTGACGAGACGCTGGTGCGTACTCGTGGGCTGTGCGATGCCATTGGCAAGACCTCGATCGTTGTCAACGAGTCACCCGGACTGACCACTAGCCGGATGTCCGCATTGCTCGGCAACGAGGCGATGTACATGCTCCAGGAGGGCACGGCCAGTGCTGAGGATATCGACACGGCTCTGCGTCTGGGCTTCAACCACCCCATGGGGCCTTTAGAGCTGGGCGACCTGACCGGCTGGGATACCCGATTGTCTGTCTTGCGCTACCTGCATCAGACCTTGGGAGAGAAGTTCCGGCCCTGCCCGCTGATTATCAAGATGGTCGCCGCCGGGCGCTTCGGCCGCAAGACCGGGCATGGCGTCTATCGCTATGAGGATGGCAAGCGCGTACCGGGCTCCGGTCTCAAGGCGAGCGCACTATGAAAGACATCGTGATTGTCGATGCAGTGCGTACTCCGATTGGCCGTTTCCGCGGCGGCCTGGCCGGTGTGCGTGCCGACCACCTGGGAGCGCTGGTGATTGGCAAACTGCTGGAGCGCGTAGGTCTGTCGCCAACGCAGGTTGATGACGTGATACTCGGCTGCGTCACCCAGATCGGCGAACAGTCGGCCAACATTGCCCGAACCGCGTTGCTTGGTGCCGGCTGGCCGGTGGATATCCCTGGACTGACCATCGACCGCAAGTGCGGGTCGGGCGAGGTGGCGGTGCATGTCGCTGCTGGCGCCATCGTCGCCGGGGCCGTTGATATCGTGGTTGCCGGCGGTGCGGAGAACATGAGCCGTGTACCGATGGGGAGCAACCGCGAGATTCACGGCGAAGCATTTGGTTGGATGGCCGCCGAGCGTTATGAGCTGACCAGTCAGGGTGAGGCCGCCGAGCGTATTGCTGAGAGGTGGTCGCTCAGCCGTGACGAGTTGGACGACTACGCCTTCGTCAGCCATAGCCGGGCGGCCGCTGCGGCTGATTCCGGACATTTCGCCAATGAAATCGTAGAAGTGCCGGTCGAGGGTTTGCGCGAGCATGGGTTTAGCGAACCTGCAGCACCACTGCGGGCGGACGAGACCATTCGTCGTGACACGTCGCGGGCTAAGTTGTCGACTTTGAAGACCAGTTTCCGCCCCGAGGGCGGCCGCATCACCGCCGGAAACTCCTCACAGATTTCCGATGGTGCGGCAGCACTGCTGCTGATGTCGGCGGAAACTGCTCAGCGTCTGGGATTGAAGCCTCGGGCGCGGATTCGTGCATTCACCACGGTGGGGTCCGATCCGACACTGATGCTCACTGGCCCGATCGCAGCTACGTACAAGGTGCTGCAGAAAGCTGGCCTGGGAATTCGTGATATCAATTTGTTCGAGGTCAACGAGGCATTCGCTTCGGTACCGCTGGCCTGGATGCATGAAACTGGCGTCTCGCACGAGCGCCTCAATGTCAACGGTGGGGCCATCGCCCTGGGCCACCCGCTTGGCGCCAGTGGCGCACGGCTGATGACCACGCTGCTCAACGAGTTGGAGCGGCGTGATGCCCGTTATGGGCTGCAGGCGATTTGCTGTGCCGGAGGCATGGGGACCGCGACCATCATCGAGCGCCTTGGCTGAACAGATGGAGAGGGCTGCAGACATGGCGCGAATTTCCACGGTACCGCTAGAGGATATGCCGGCCGAGCTGCTCGAGGCGATCGTGCGGGGGCAGGAAACCCGCATGCTCAGTTCGACAAGGCCGATTCAGGTCTGGGCGCATCGCCCTGGTCTGGCCCTGGCCTGGCTGGAACTGATGGCCGGCTTCTATCGGGACAGCTTGCTGGGCGAGCGCTTGCGCGAGCTGTTGCGGCTGAAGATCGCCAGTATCACCACCTGTCAGGCGTGCCAGTTGGCGCGCAAGTCCGATGAGGTCAGCGAGGACGACATTGCCTGCTTGGCGATCGACAGCGAGCGCTTCAGTCCTGCGGAGCGGGCCGCTCTGCGTTTTGCCGAACTGTTTGCCGGTGACTACATGGCCATCGACGACGGGCACTACGCGCGAATGTCTGAATTCTTCAGCCCGGCTCAGGTGACGGAAATCAATCTCTATTGTGCCCTGATGCTGGCCGGTGGGCGTATGACTTACGTCCAGCAGGCTTACTGAGTGCGTCTCTCAAACGCCTGGGCTGGACATTTCTTTTCTTGATTTCGGACAAAATGTAAAAAATCGTTCAGATTTTTGCGTGGCGTGCCTAATATGCCCGATACGGCGTGTCTCTCGCAGGACCACGCATACCGGCTACATACAACAAGAAAGGAGATGTCCATGTCCGCCCCGATCCAGAGCAACTTGGAGCAAGTCTTCGCCAATGTCGCGAGCAACTACCGAGGTGCCGATATCGATCTGCACGCGGTATATCGTGAGATGCGCGAGAAATCCCCGGTTCTCCCAGAGAACTTCATGGCGCGCCTTGGCGTTCCATCGATTGCCGGACTTGATCCTGACCGTCCGGTATTCACGCTGTTCAAGTACGACGATGTCATGGCTGTGATGCGCGACGCCACGAACTTCACCAGTGGCTTCATCGCCGAAGGGCTAGGGGCGTTCTTCGATGGCCTGATTCTCACCGCTATGGATGGAGGTGCGCACAAGAACATCCGCAGCCTGTTGCAGCCGGTGTTTATGCCCGAGACGGTAAATCGCTGGAAGGAAACCAAGATCGACCGGGTCATCCGCGATGAGTACCTGAAGCCCATGGTCGCCAGCAAGCGTGCGGACCTCATGGAGTTCGCCCTGTACTTCCCCATTCGCGTGATCTACTCGCTGATCGGCTTCCCCGAGGACCGCCCTGAGGAGATCGAGCAGTATGCTGCCTGGGCGCTGGCTATCCTGGCTGGCCCGCAGGTTGACCCCGAGAAGGCTGCTGCCGCACGCGGCGCGGCGATGGAGGCCGCCCAGGCTCTATACGACGTGGTCAAGGTGGTCGTGGCGCAACGTCGTGCCGAAGGCGCTGCGGGCGATGATCTGATCAGCCGCCTGATTCGGGCCGAGTACGAGGGGCGCTCGCTTGATGATCATGAGATCACCACTTTTGTCCGTTCGCTGCTACCGGCGGCCAGCGAGACGACCACTCGCACCTTCGGCACCTTGATGACTCTGCTGCTGGAGCGGCCGGAGTTGCTCGCGCGTATTCGCGAGGACCGCAGCTTGGTCCCCAGGACCATCGACGAAGCGGTGCGCTACGAACCGGTAGCCACCTTCAAGGTGCGCCAGGCGGCCAAGGATGTCGAAATTCGCGGTGTGGCCATTCCCAAGGGGGCCATGGTCTCGTGCATTGTCACCTCTGCCAACCGCGATGAGGATGCGTTCGAGCGGGCCGATAGTTTCGACATCGACCGCAAGGCCAAACCGTCATTCGGCTTCGGCTTCGGTCCGCATATGTGTATTGGCCAGTTCGTCGCCAAGACGGAAATCAACTGTGCGCTCAATGCTGTCCTCGACCTGATGCCGAACATTCGTCTCGATGTCGACAAACCGGCTCCGCAAATTATCGGAGCGCAATTGCGTGGCCCCCATCACCTGCATGTGATCTGGGATTGAGGCATGCGCCCAGCGCTTTGCGGGGCGCGCCATGGTGCTCCTGGCAGAGGAGTTAATTGAACATTTTTAAATAAAGTGTTTAATTTATTTCGGGCGTGCACTATGATCAGGGGCACATCAGGAACCCGTAAGCCAAGGGGAAAACAACAATGAAGATTGAAGATCTGATTCTCGTCAGCGTTGATGACCACGCGATCGAGCCGCCGAATGCCTTTGCACGCCACATGCCGGCCCGCTTCAAGGGGCGCGAGCCCCACGTCGTCAAGCGCGGAGAGCGCGATGTGTGGGTCTTCGAGGAGCAGGCCACCGGTTACATGGGGCTCAATTCGGTGGTAGGCCGGCCCAAGGAGGAGTACGGCATGGAGCCGCTGGGCTATGAGCAGATGCGTCGCGGCACCTGGAATATCAGGGACCGTGTGGACGACATGAATGCCAATGGCGTACTCGGTTCGCTCTGCTTCCCGACCTTCCCCGGCTTCGCCGGCCAGCGCTTCCAGGTACATGCGGACCGTGACGTGTCCCTGGCGGCCATTCAGGCTTACAACGACTGGCACCTGCATGACTGGTGCAACGCCGCCCCGGGACGCTTCATTCCTCTGATGCTAGTACCTTGGTGGGACATGCAGGCCGCTGCTGCAGAGGTTGCACGTCTGGCTAAGCAAGGCGTGCATGCCCTGTCGCTGTCGGACAATCCCGCGATTCATGGTTACCCGTCGATCCACAGCGACTACTGGGATCCGCTGTGGAAAGCCTGTTCTGACTACAACGTAGTGATCTGTTGTCACATTGGCACGGGCGTCAAGGCAGAGCACGCTTCCGACTTGTCTCCGATCGATGCCTGGATCACCTCAATGCCGATCTCCATCGCCAACTCGGCGGCCGATTGGATTTGGGCGCCGATGTGGAAAAAATTCCCGAAGCTGCGCATGGCTCTTTCTGAGGGCAGTATCGGCTGGATCCCTTACCTGCTGGAGCGCGCTGATTTCACTCATCGCCATCACAACGCCTGGACCAACTCCAACTTCGGCGGGCAGATGCCCAGCGACATCTTTAAGAAGCATTTCATCACCTGCTTCATCGAGGATAACTTCGGGCTGCAGAACCTGAAGTTCATGAATGAAGAGATGGTCACTTGGGAAAGCGACTACCCGCACTCCGACTGCACCTGGCCGAACTCGCCGGAAACGGCCTGGGAGGGCCTGAGACACTTGCCCAAGGAGACCATCGACAAGGTCACTCACCTCAACGCCATGCGCGAGTTCTCCTACGACCCGTTCGCGATCCTTGGTCGCGACAACTGCACGGTCGGTGCCCTGCGCGCCCAAGCTGCGCACGTGAAGACCGAGCCGGCTCTGGGTCTCGGCGGCGCCGACCACGGACGTGCCGACGGAAAACCTGTCACTTCCGGCGATATTAATGCGATGTTCGCTAAGGCAGACGCTGGCACCGCTCTCTGATAAGGCACCTGCCAGCCCTCTTCCCTGTGTCGGAAGAGGGCTGGCAGGTTTCGGATCACCTTTCCGTGATTGGCCTTGTGCCCCATTTCGAGAGTTCGCATGTCTATCGCTCAATTCACTTACAGCAAGATTCCCCTTGAGGCGGAGTCGCTCCGTCACGAGGTGCGGGCATTTCTCCAAGACCGTCTTGGCGATTATCCACCGACTGCTATGGCGCAATCCTGGATGGGTTTTGACGCGAGGTTCAGTCGCCAACTCGGCGCCCAGGGGTGGGTCGGTATGGCGTTGCCCAGGCGCTATGGCGGCAGTGAAGCCGGCCCTTTCTCGCGCTACGTGATCATCGAAGAGTTGTTGGCAGCCGGCGCGCCGGTATCGGCACACTGGATTGCCGATCGGCAGAGCGGCCCGCTGATAAATCGTTTCGGGAGTGAGGCGCAGAAAGAGTATTACCTGCCGCCGATCTGCCGCGGCGAAAGCTACTTCTGTATTGGCATGAGCGAGCCGAACTCCGGCTCCGACCTGGCGTCGATCAAGACCTCAGCTCGCCGCAATGACGGCGGTTGGCTGCTCAACGGGCAGAAGGTGTGGACCACAAACGCCCAGCACTCGCATTTCATGATTGCACTGGTGCGCACCGGCGAGAAACAGGCGGCGCGCCATGAGGGCATGTCGCAGTTCATCGTCGATCTGAGTCTACCGGGGGTCACCGTCCGTCCTATCCGCGACCTGGCCGGTGGCGAGCATTTCAACGAGGTGTTCTTCGACAACGTTCAGCTCGATGCGGATGCGCTGATCGGTACCGAAGGCAAGGGCTGGGAGCAGGTCACCGCCGAACTGGCTTTCGAGCGTAGCGGTCCGGAACGCTTCCTCAGTTGCATGGCCTTGCTTACAACACTGGTCGATGCGCTGGGTCATAGCCCGGATGCCCTGCAGTGCCGCGAGATCGGTCGCCTCACGGCTAAGTTACTGACCTTGCGCAACATGTCGCTGGCAGTCACTGCGCAACTGGCTGCCGGCGAGCATCCGACCTGGGCTGCTTCCTGCGTCAAGGATCTGGGAAATCTATTTGAGCAGGAACTGCCCGAGGTTGCCCAACTCCTGCTCGAGGCCGAACCTCGCCTGGTTGGCGGTAGCGAGCATGCCCGGGTTCTGGCCTATCTGATGCAGATGGCGCCTTCCTTCTCTCTGCGCGGCGGTACCCGCGAAATCCTGCGCGGCATCATCGCGCGCGGCCTGGGGTTGCGATAACTATGCGAGAACTATTCGAATCAACCATCGAGCGCCTTTTCGGCAACTTAGCCACGCCGGAATACGTGCTCGGCTGCGAGGGTGGTGTGTGGCCGGCCGAACTCTGGAGCGTCCTGAAGGACTCCGGTTTCAGCCTGGCTGCCGTACCCGAAGCCCTGGGTGGTGCCGAGGCGGGGTGGGCTGATCTCTATGTGCTGGCACGTGCCGCCGGCCGTTTTGCTGCACCAATCCCCCTAGGGGAAGCGCTACTTGCCAACTGGCTGCTTGGCAAGGCCGGGCTCGAGGGGCGTGGTGATGTCCTCAGCTTTGCCGCCAGCGCCCAGCTCAGCCTACGGGGCGACAAGGTGGATGGCCTTGTGCATGACGTGCCTTGGGGCCGGCATACCGATGCCGTGGTGGCCATTGCTGATGCCGCCGATGGCCCACGTGTGGTCCTGTTGGATCGTACCGCGGCGGTCGCACAGTTCCTGGCCCTGAATGTGGCTGGCGAGCCGCGCGATGGTTTGCGCTTCAGTTCGGCTCCGGTGCTTGCCAGCGCGCCACTGCCCACGGGAATGTCAGGTGATGTCCTGCTACTGGGGGGAGCGCTGCTGCGTTCCGCGCAAATCGCTGGGGCCTTGCGAGCGCTGCTGGAAATGACCTCCGGCTACGCTTGCGAACGCCACCAATTCGGCCGTCCGATCGGTGCCTTTCAGGCTATCCAGCAACAGCTCGCGGTATTAGCTGAGCAGGCGGCGGCCGCTGGTGTCGCAGCGGAGGCCGCCTTCGTCGAGTCGGACAGCGCTTTGGCCGCCCTCAGTATTGCTGTTGCGAAGGTCAGTACCGCCGAGGCCGCCAGCGTCGGCGCCGGTATCGCCCATTCCGTGCACGGTGCCATCGGCTTTACCCAAGAGTACTCGCTGCACCTGTTGTCTCGTCGCCTGTGGGCCTGGCGTAGCGAGTTCGGCTCGGCCAGTCTGTGGAGTCAGCGTATCGGTCAACTGGCCTGCGCCGCTGGCGGCCAAGGCTACTGGCCGTTGCTTACAGGGCACGCAGCCCAAGCACTACCTGAACTCGGGTGACTACAGCATGAATCCCTTTCTGCAGATCGAGCGGGACGGCGCTATCGTCACCGTACGCATGAACCACCCGGAAACCCGCAACGCGCTGACCTCGCCGGAGCAAATCCAAGAGTTCGTCGACCTTTGCGCCGAACTGCGTCGGGATCACTCGGTGCGGGTCATGGTGCTTACCGGCAATGGCAGCGCCTTCTGCGCCGGTGGCAATGTCAAGGACATGCGCAGTCGCGAGGGGATATTCGCCGGGTCCCCTTACGAACTGCGTAATACCTATCGTGATGGTATCCAGCGCATCCCGCTGGCGTTGTACGAACTGGATGTCCCGGTGATTGCCGCCATCAACGGCCCGGCGATAGGTGCTGGACTAGACCTGGCTTGCATGTGCGATGTCCGACTGGCGTCGACCACGGCACTGTTCGCGGAAAGTTTCGTCCGACTGGGGATTGTCCCGGGCGATGGGGGGGCCTGGTTGCTGCCACGCATCATCGGCATCCCCAAGGCAAGTCTGATGGCCTTCACCGGTGACACCATCAATGCCGCCAAGGCGTTGGAGTGGGGGTTAGTGGAACAGGTCTGCACCCACGAGGCGCTCCAGGCCGAGGCTCTGTCGCTTGCACAGCGCATCGCTGGCAATCCGGGGCATGCGCTGCGTCTGTGCAAGCGGTTGCTGCGAGAGGGCCAGCACCTGCGCCTCGATTCGCTGCTGGAGCTGTCCGCCGCATACCAGTCGCTGGCCCACCACACGGAAGACCACCGGGAAGCGGTCTCCGCCTTCTTGGACAAGCGCAAGCCGGATTATCTGGACCGTTGAGAAGACCGACTGAATTGGAGTGATAGTTATGCGTGGTGTTTTTCGTGAAGACCATAACTTGTTCCGCGAGCAGGCGCGACGTTTCGTCGATCGCGAGATCGTGCCTCATCTGCATGAGTGGGAAAAGAATGGCATCGTGCCCAAGGATGTCTGGCTGAAAGCGGGCGAGACCGGGCTGCTGTGCTCCACGGTGCCGGAAGAATATGGCGGCTCCGGTGGCGATTTCGGCCACTCCGCAGTGATGATCGAAGAGTTGGCCAGGGCCAATGCGACTGCCGTGGGTTTCACCACTCACTCGGAGATAGTCGCACCCTACATCGTCGCCTATGGCAGCGAAGAGCAGAAGCAGAAGTGGCTGCCACGGATGGTCAGTGGCGAGCTGATTGGCGTGATCGCCATGAGCGAACCGGGCATCGGCAGCGACCTACGCTCGATGCGCACACTGGCACGCCGCGATGGCGGAGACTACATCGTTTCTGGACAGAAGACCTTCATCACCAATGGTGGTAATGCCGGACTGGTAGTCACTGCCACCAAGCTCGACCCGGCGGCCAAGGAACTGACCTTGATCTGTATCGAGGAAGAGCGCAAGGGCTTCTCCAAGGGGCGCTTGCTGGAGAAGATTGGCCTCAAGGGGCAAGATACCGCCGAGCTGTTCTTTGACGAGGTGCGGGTGCCGGCTAGCAACCGCCTGGGCGAGGAGGGGCAGGGATTCAAGTATCTGACCCACCAGTTGGCCTGGGAGCGTCTGATCATCGCCATCCGTGCGGCGCAGTCGATCCATACCCTGCTGGAAGAAACCATCGAATACACCCGCGATCGTAAGGTATTTGGAAAGCCGGTACTGGATTTCCAGAACACCCGTTTCAAGCTCGCCGAGGCCAAGGCGCAGGCGACCATGCTGCGGGTTTTCGTCGACGACTGCCTGGCCAAGGTGATGCGTGGTGAACTACCGGCGGATGTCGCCGCCATGGCCAAGTTGCTCGGTTCGGAGATGCAGGGCAAGTTGCTCGACGAGTTCCTCCAGTTGCACGGTGGCTACGGCTTCATGAGCGAATACAAGGTCAGCCGCGCCTGGGTGGATGCACGGGTTGCACGCATCTATGGCGGCACCTCTGAAATCATGAAGGAAATCATTGGACGTACCCTGTGATCGGAGGGCTTCGCGCCAATGACCTCCAAGTTGTCTATCTTTCGCCATGTCTTGCTACTGCTGCTCGGTATGCTTTACCTGTCCAGCGCCCTGGCCCAGGACGAAGGAAATTATGCGGCGGAGGCCACGCAGGCCAATCGTCTGTTGGAACGGGCTGTTGCCTACTACCGGGCAAAGGGGGAGGCTGCTTTTGCGGCCTTCAGTCGTCAGGGAGAGTTCATCGATGGCCAGCTCTATGTCTATGTCGTCGACACTAGTGGCGTGATGTTGGCCAGCGGCGGGCCGTCGGCGAACCTGGTGGGGCGCAATATCGGTGGCGTGCTCGACGCTGAATTGAACAAGTCCTTCAAGGCTGCGTTGGCGTTGCCAGAGGATGGTGAAACCCATACCGCCGACTACCACTGGGTGAACTGGGTTGATGGCAAGGCCGAGCGCAAACGAGTGTTTTTCAGGCGCGTTGGTGAGCGGATCTTCGCGGTTGGCTATTACATGCCTCGCTCCAGCAAGCAGGAGGCTATCCAACTGTTAGCGCGCGCGAGTGCCGCGATGGCAGCCAACCCCGCGAAGGTGATCGAGCAGGTCAACAGCCTGGACGTGGAGTTTATCCGTGATGACCTGTATGTATTCATCGTCGATCTGGATACTTTGAAGTTCAGCGCCCACGGTTACAACCTGCGCCTGGTTGGCACTCAATTCCGTGCCTTGCAGTCCGCCGACCAAAAGCGGATCGGTATACAGATGCTCGAGGCACTGAAGAAGGGCGGTGGATATGCAGAGGTGAGCTATCTGTGGCGCAACCCTGCGAACAGCCGCCTTGAGCAGAAGAACACCCTGCTTCGCCAGGTAGGGCGATATGCCGTGGCGGTCGGCTATTACGTACGCCCTGAGACCTGAAGGGCATTGTCGTACGCGAAGCGGGGAGCCTGTCTGGATGTGCGCTGGTTTCCAGTGACGCCCGGGTTCGTTAGGACGGATGACTCATGATCTATCTGCTCCCCATTCTAGCGTCGCTGATCTGGGCCGGTAGCACGGTAGTCAATCGACTGGCCGTCGGTGCTATCGAGCCGGCGGCCATTTCCTTCTATCGCTGGCTCCTAGCGCTCATCGTGCTTAGTCCCTGGCTGCTGCCCAGGGTCTGGAAGCAGCGGCGGTTGATCCGCCGGCACTTCTGGCAGCTTTTTGCCCTTGGAGTGCTGGGTATGGCTCTGTATCAGTCGCTGGCCTATTTCGCCGCGCATAAGGTTTCTGCCACCTCGATGGGCCTTATTCTGGGCACCATGCCGTTGCTGACCACACTGCTGGCATTACCGTTGATGGGGGTACGGCCGACGCGTACTGTCTGGCTCGGTTGTCTGGTTTCATTCTGCGGGCTCGCCCTGCTTATCAGTGCCGGACGGCCGAGTCGGCTGTGGCGAGAAGGCATGGGCTTGGGCGAGTTCCTCATGCTCATGGCGTCGCTGTCCTATGCGGTCTACTGCCTGCTGCTCAAGCGCTGGCGATTGCCGATAGCGACTTGGGAATCACTCTATGTGCAGGTTTTCTGTGGCTTGATCGTGTTGCTACCAGCGTTCCTGCTGACCCCTTCGGTACAACTGACAGCACGCAACTTGCCGTTGGTGGCTTATGCCGGTTTGTTCGCGTCGGCGCTGGCGCCTGGGCTTTGGAACCATGCGCTTGGGGAGATTGGAGCGGAGAAAATTGCGGTGTTCATGAACCTCACGCCATTGTTCACCGGCTTGCTGGCAGTGCTACTGATGGGCGAGGAACTGCATGGCTATCACGCTATTGGTGGCGGCCTGATTCTGTTTGGCATCGCTGTGGTGCAGGGACTCGTACCGATGTCGCGCAGTGGGACCAGGAACGGTACGGGAGGTACGGGACCCAGGTGCTCCAACACCTGAGCCCGCCTCGGGATGATCAGCGGCTGGCCTAGGGTTCCAGTTTGAGCAAACGGATCGCATTGCCACTGCGAATCTTCTCCCGGTCATCTTCGCTCAAGCCCAGGTTCTCGGTGAGGTCGCCATGGGCATAGGCTCCCCCGAAGTTAGTGCCGTAGACCAGCCGATCCACACCGACGACCTCCACCACGCCACGGCGCAGGCCTGGCGCATGAACGTCGAGGTCAAAGTAGAAGTTGTCCAGGTAGTCCATCAATGGCCTGCGGTTGCGGGCGTCCGGTGCCATGGCCTGATTCAGTTCGCTGAGGCGGCCGAGCTGAAACACCGCCATACCGCCAGCATGGGTGATGTAAGCCTTGAGCTTGGGAAACGCATCCAGCGCACCACCGCAGATCAGGTACCAGAAGAACAGCGTTTCATCGACGCAGTCACCAACGATCGAGGTGGTCTCGAACTTGTCGTCGGTGTGCTTCTCGCCCCAGTAGATGGACTGGTTGAAGCCGTGCACCATGATAGGCACATCCAACTGCTCGATTTTCTCCCAGACCGGAAACAGGCGTTCGTCATGGGTCTCGATACCATTGAAATTGGTACCGCCGACACAGACCCCCTTGGCGCCTAGGTGCTGGACAGCGCGCTCGATCTCCCTTGTCGCTGTTTCCGGTTCGGCCAGGTTTGCATGGCACCAGAAGTCGAAATGCTGCGGATCCCGACGGCAATAGGTGGCCATCTCGTCATTGCATATGCGTGCGTATTCGCTCCCGAACTCACCTGCCCAGTACATGAATGCATGAGAGGGTGCAGAGACTACCAGTTTGTCTACGCCGCGCTCGGCCATCAGACGCCGGCGGCTTTCATGGGTCATGCGAGCTAGTAAGTTGGCTTCTGCTTCCTCGTCGCTTTGCGCTTTGGACGGCTGCTTGGTGCCCAGGGAAAAGTGACCGACGGTGAAGCCTGTGGTCTTCATGAAGGGACCCCAGAACTCATGGCGGTTCAGCATTCCCTTTGTCACGAGGTGAGCATGGATATCGATCAGCACGGTGTAGTCCTCAGGGGGAGTTGCAAGGCAGTGACACGGTTTTATGAAATCTTATTTGAACATAAATGTAAAATTTGTTCATATGATTTCCAGGCAATCATCAAGCCAGCCTTCGACATTGGCTGGCCCAGCAATCCATCGAGCCCGGAGAACAACAATGAGGAAGACTTGGTTCGTCACGGGGGCCACTCGTGGTCTCGGCGAGGCCATTGCCAGAGCAGCGCTGGAGGCAGGTGACAATGTCGTTGCGACAGGACGCCATCTGACTCGTCTCGAGCGGGCGTTCGAGCCCTTTGCCGAGCGTGTACTGGCTCTGCAATTAGATGTCACCGAAGCTGGCCAGGCGGCGACCGTGGTTGAGGCAGCAGTACAACGTTTCGGGCGTATTGATGTTGTCGTGAATAATGCGGGATATGGCCAACTGGGTCCCTTCGAGGAGAACGACGCCGGAGCTGCAGAGCGGCAGTTCGCAACCAATGTCTTCGGTCTGTTCCATGTCTGCCGTGCAGTGCTGCCAACGTTGCGCCGACAGCGTAGTGGACACATCTTCAATGTTTCCTCCATTGCTGGTGTGACCGGCATGGCTGGTGCGGCGCTGTATTGTTCGGCGAAGTTCGCTGTGGAGGGGTTTTCCGAATCCCTTGCCCAAGAAGTGGCGCAGTTCGGCATTCGCGTAACCCTGGTCGAGCCAGGCGCCTTTCGTACCGACTTTCTCGATGGCAGTTCGGCTGCTTTGGGCAGCATCAGCCTGGAGGACTATGCTGAGCTCAGTCGTCGTATCAAGGCGTCGTCGGCGGCTAACAATCACCAACAGAATGGTGATCCCGCCAAGCTAGGTGCGATGCTTGTGAGACTGGCCGGTGAAGAGCATCCGCCGCTGCGCTACCTGGCCGGTTCCGATGCCCTGCAGGTAATGACAGGAAAACTGGCGGCGTTGAGTCGCGAAGTGGAGCAGTGGCGCGATTGGTCGGCATTCACCGACGGAAATTTCAGCTGAGCCTAGGGAAATCGTTGAGGGTAGGTTCAGCTCTGCCTGGGGCCGGACATTGCCATTGGGTCGAAGGCATCACAGGATTTGTGAAGGAACTTCTACTTGAATCGCGATAACAAGAAAGACAATCGGTTTCAGAGTTACCTGTTGATATTGATGCTGCTGGCTTGTGCCAGGGGAGAGGCTCTGGGAGCACAGGACCGACAGGCGTTGCATGAGATGCGTACTCTGGCGATCCGGGCAGCTGTCAATGCGCTGCTCTACTACAACCTCAATGGCTCCCCCTATGAGGCAGAGAACATCGAGGTCTCCACCCGTGCAATGGGACGCTTGCACGAAATGGCCACGCAAGTGGGGGATGCGTCTCTAATTGAGCAGGTACGCCGGTTTGACAATGCGGTTGTCGAACTGAAGCACCTGCCACAAAGCGTCGCTGACGCTCGCAAGGTTCAGGCAGCTTATTCCCGTTGGTTGCCCGCTGTCGTTGAGGGGTATTCCAACCTGGAAAGGTCACTGACCGAGCACTACGACGCTGCTCCTGATCCGGGGCAAGTGCAAGACGGACTGCACGAGCTCAGTCAGAATATCGGGCAGATGTTGATCTCCTACCAACTGGCGTCCTTTCCGAACTTCGGCGGCGACGTCTGGATTCTCGACGATCAAGCTCTCGTCTCGCTGGATGGCAGTATCGAACGGCACTTTGCTGAGTTATCCGCGCGCGGCCACGATCTGTCCACGACTCTGAACGCTCCACTGAGTGACTACCATTTCGTGCGTCCGCGCCTTCTAGAGTCGTCTGGGCACTGGGCGCCGAATGCGGTAGAACGGTACCTGATGAAAGCGATGACCGCCCTTGATGATGAAGTGCGGCGCTTGGGGACGACGCCCAGATAATTCGCGCGTGTAGTTGCTTGGTCCTTAGAAGCCGGAAATTATCCTACGGGGGACTGTAATCATGTTTGCGCATTTGAGTGAGGGCACCAATGACCTGGTAAATGCGCGCCTTCTACAATCGCTGTTCGCCATCCACATGCGACGTTGAAATCATGCAAAGGCGAACTCCCCCGCCCGGAACAAGCTTTGCTTCTCGGAAGTATTCGCTGAGAAACGTGTGTCGATGGACTGGCACGGATTGGTCCTGAACTGCGTGCTGAGTAATCTGATGGTGGCGTAATGCCTTACCCCACGATACCATCGCACCCAGCCTGGTTCGGAGTCGCTCAGGCCTCATTCGGTAATCCGGCGTCCGCTCAATATATTTCAAGGAACAGACAGCAGCATGGAAAGCTGGGGTAGGGGAAAAACCCGATGGGTCGACTATTACGCTTCATTCGAAACCGTCGTTAGTGATTCCGAGGCCCCCGGTGATCTCGCCACCGTGGTCATTGACGCTATACCCAAATCCGCCGCCACAGCCCTCAAAACGCTCGAGCGCGAAAGGGTTGTCGAAGATCTGGATCATCACTTCCCAGTTTTCCTGCTGACGGCCACTCTGGAGTCGGAGCGAGCCGAGGCCTTGGTGGACAGTCCCGGCTGGCTCGAACTGTCGATTGGAACCGATCGCTTTGGCGAAGAAGACAGTTTCGAAGCCTCGGCGATTTCCTTCGAAGGGGATGAAGACGGTGCTCGAACGTCATTTTGGGTGAAGGTAAAATCCACTTCGGTGGCGAAGCGCAATTTGAATGCGCTCGCAGCGCTCGCTGAGTTGCCGGCCGTTGCCGACGCTAACGCTTCGAGCCTGGTCGTCTTCGACTGTGGAGGAAAAATTCGCGGCGTAGCTGTCTACGATGTGGGGCAGGCAGAACTTCTGCGCCTTGGTAGACGCGTTTGAGCATCCCGTTGTTTTCTTCGATCTCGGTTGGCCGCTGTCCTTTAATGGTAAGTCTCGCCGTCTGCCCGGGCCGTTCAATCCCTTTATTCCAGCTCGCCGAGGCAGCGGTCCCAGCCAGTCATTCTGTCTCATCTCGATTGGGACCACTGGGGATTTGCGTTCCACTCCGGACGAGCTCTGTTTGACCCACAGCGTTGCCATTGGCGCTCAGTCGTCAAGTACAAGGATGAGGCCCTTCGCAGGCCCTGGCTGATGCGGCGTCCGCGGTGTCACCGACACAAACTTGGCCCAAGTCACATCCACTTCGTTTTGACGCTGAGCCGCACCACCCTTTCCGACGGCAGCCCCGCTCTGACTTTTTGGCCGGCCAAACGAGCCAGGCTGGACTTCACCCACTACACCGTCGTACGTTGCAGCCCGTCGCAACGGCGCGAGTCCAGCGTAAGCGTCCAGCCAAGTCACCTTCCGAACTCCAGCATTAAGGG